>JBOEHD010000022.1:0-26160 GCA_050633745.1 Acidimicrobiales bacterium | reverse complement strand
CCATCACGATGGTCTGACCCAGTTCACGGACTGCGTGGCGCATGAAGGCCAGAATCTCCGCTCCGGTGGTCGAGTCGAGGTTGCCGGTTGGTTCGTCTGCGAAGATCATTGCCGGCTGGCTGGCCAGCGCCCGGGCGACGGCGACTCGCTGCTGCTGTCCTCCGGAGAGCTCGTTTGGTCGGTGTCGTAGTCGATCAGCGAGACCGACGGTGGTAACAACATTGTCGAGCCATGCCTGGTCTGGTTTGGTTCCGGCGAGGTCCATCGGCAGGGTGATGTTCTCGATTGAGGTGAGCGTTGGGATGAGGTTGAAGGCCTGGAAGATGAATCCGAGCCGGTCGCGGCGCAGCATGGTGAGCTCACGTTCGGACGCTGTTGCCATGTCGGTATCGCCGATGACCGCCGAGCCGGAGTCGAGGCGGTCGAGGCCAGCCATGCAATGCATGAGGGTGGACTTGCCGGAGCCGGATGGGCCCATGATGGCGGTGAACTGTCCCTGCATGAAGTCGACGTCGACCGAGTCGAGGGCAACTACTTCGGTGTCGCCGCTGCCGTATACCTTGGTAGCGCCTCGGGCGTAGGCCGCTGCGGTTCTGCTGGAAGCAGCGGTGGTAGCGATGCTGGTAGCGCTGATGGTGGGTGTCGTGTTGTGTTCGACGGTGAGTGCCATGAGTACGTTTCTTTCTGGATTGTCGGACGTCCCGACTTCGGGATCCGGTGTGTACTTCGAACCTAAGAAATCGAGGCGCTGCCGTCGTCAGGCGGAGTTGTGATTGGTGGTCCCGACAACGGTTGATCGCCGATGGTGCGAACTCATCGCTTCGGCGGACCCGATCTGCGTTGAGGAGCGATGGCCACCATCCGATCTGACCCGAAGACTGGTTGTCAGGTCATCCCTTTAGGGGATGTCGATTCAACCGATGGCTGACGCCTCCCGGCCGGCGACGAGCTACGGTCAAACTATGACCTCTGCCGGCACGATGATCACGGGCGCTCATCGGACTCAGGAGTGGCTAAGGGCGAGACCGCTACTGATCGATGCCCTCTTCGCCGGACTGATGGGGCTCTTGGCCTTAGCCGACCTTTCGGGCGACGCGGTCGGAGAACCGGCACGCGATGCAGACCTGCTGGCTATCGCCCTCGTCGTAGTAGGAGCAGCTTCATTGACGTTGCGCCGGGTCGCTCCAGTCGCTGTCTTTTGGTTCATCATCGCCATCTCCTGCGTGTTCTACGCACGTGACTACGGCTCATTCATGGCTGCGGTGGGACTGGCCGGGATCTACGCAGTGGCAGTCCACGCCGGCAATCGTCGAACAGCCTGGATCTCGTTAGCCGCCGGATCGCTTCTCCTGGTTGGTGTCGCCAGCCTTACCCTGCTCGACGCCAGCGATGGATATCGATGGGCTGCCGCTCTAAGCATGACCACCTCGATCGGGGCAACGATCCTCGCTGGCACCGTCATCCGGAACAAGGACGAGATCTTCGCCGACACCAAACAGCGAGCGGAACGTGCAGAGGCCGATCGGAAGATCGAAGCCGAGCAGGCCGTAGCCAAAGAGCGGCTCCGCATCGCCCGCGAAATGCACGACGTCGTGGCCCACGGGATGAGCCTCATGACGGTTCAGGCCGCTGCAGCCCAGGAAGTGGTAGAGACCCGGCCCGACGATGCCGCCCGCCTCATGCACAGCGTGGAAACCACTGGCCGCGATGCCCTGGCCGAGATGCGGCGCATGCTGGGCGTGCTACGCAACGACGAGCCAGCCGACGGCGCTGCCGGGCCGGAGCAGTTGGTGCCGCAACCCTCGCTAGGCGATCTTGACACCATCATCACCCACTGCACCGAGGCGGGCACACCGACCGAGCTGACCATCAGCGGCGACCAGCGGCCGCTCGCTCCAGGGATCGAGCTGGCGGCCTACCGAACCGTTCAGGAAGCGCTCACAAACGTTGTTAAGCACGGCGGAGATGCTGCGACTGCCGCTGTCGATTTGCACTATGGGGTCGACACTCTCCACATAGAGATCAGCGATACCGGCCGCGGTGCGGTCTCAAGCTTGAGCCGCTCCGGCAGCGACTTTGACCTCAACCACGGGCACGGGCACGGCCTCATCGGTATGCGCGAACGCATCGAGATTTATGACGGACAGGTCGCCGCCGGACCACAGCCAGGCGGCGGCTATGCGGTCAACGCCTCCCTACCGATCAAGCCAAGGTCCGACCCACCAGCGGTGGCCTCTAAGGACTCGGAGACAGTTGCATGAGTATCCGTGTCGCCATCATCGATGATCAGGCCCTTATGCGTGACGCGTTCACCATGATTCTCGATGCCCAGCCCGACTTCGAAGTCATCGGCGACGCCGCCGATGGCCGGGCAGGACTCGAGCTGTGCCGCAGAGCCAAGCCAGATATCGCGCTTATGGACATCCGGATGCCGGAAATGGATGGCATCGAAGCGACCCGGCAGATCACAGATGACGGTTCGCTCGAAACGAAGGTTCTCGTGCTGACCACGTTCGATCTCGACGAGTACGTCTACGGAGCTGTTCGAGCTGGAGCGAGCGGTTTCCTACTAAAGGACACTCCGGCGAAAGAGCTAGCTGCCGCGGTGCGAGTCATCGCCGAAGGCAATGCGCTCCTGGCCCCGACCGTCACCAAGCGTCTCATCGAGGAGTTCGCTAATCGCCCCGAGCCAGGCAAGCTAAGCGCCGCCCTACCCGATGATCTCACCGAACGCGAACACGAGGCCCTTCGTCTCCTGGCGCGAGGCATGAGTAACCGTGAGATCGCGGCCGAGATGTTTGTTGGTGAGGCAACCGCAAAGACTCACGTGAGTCGGCTGCTCACCAAGCTCGGCGTGCGAGACCGTGTCCAAGCTGTGGTGCTCGCTTACGAGGCGGGCATTGTCACACCAGGCACCACAAATTAGGCAGCCAACCCACCGGCAGCGTCGCCCCACCCAAGCGCCTAGCGACTAGCGGCCAGTACCTGCTCCCGCAGGATGTCGGCGTGACCACAGTGTTGCGCCAGCTCGCGCAGAACGTGCAGGTACACCCAGCGCAGCGGCAAAGGACCACGCCGGTTGCCGGTCAGGGGGTCATCGAGCGACATGCCAGCAACGGCGATCCGAGATTGCTCACAGGTCGCCCTATGCAGGGCGGTCACCGACTCGATGGTGTCGCCTTCGTCAAGAACAAACGAGTCGCCAGGCTCGGCCACGATGCCGAGCTCGGACCGAGATTGCCCGGTTACGGCCTCGGCGAACCACACTCTCTCGACGAAGCTTGCATGCTTCACCAACCCGAGCAGAGTCGTCGCCGACGGTACAACACTTCGCCTTGCCTGCTCCTCGCTCAGGCCGTCTAGGCAGGAGCGGAGCGCCACTCGATGCTCGTCAACGAAGATTTCAACCTGCTCGTGAATCGGTAAGCCGAACACGTCGTCATCATCGCTGCCCTGAGACGATTCCTGAGTTGGTTCCATGCGATGACTATGCCAGCTCGCCAACCCGATTCTCGTCAGGCTGCCTCAATCATCGTGAGCAGCCCGACCCCGAGCTCAGCGGCCAGATCCGGCGATGTCGTCGTCACCCCGATCTACGGTTCATTCATCGAACCGGAGGCGATCGAGGAGACGCTGCAAGGTTTCAGCGACTTCCACCCCATCGGACGAGTGGGGCAGCCAGCCGACGTCGCCATCGTGGTCGACCATCTGCTGTCGGACCAGGCCAGCTGGGTTACCGGTGCTATTTGGGATGTCGATGGTGGCGTGATGGCCGGGCGAAACTAATCGAACTCGAGCACGCCGCGGATGTTGATCCCGTCGTTCATGTCCTGGTAGCNNGGTTGATGTCGTCGAGCGAGTATCGGCGGGTAATCAGCTCATCGAGCTTGAGCTTGCCGTTGCGGTACAACATCAACAGTTCGGGAATGCGAGAGTTAGGGCTGGCCGATCCGAAGATCGTTCCCCGAAGTTCCTTTTGGGAAAGAGTCATTCGGGCCAGGTCGAGCTTTACTTCTTCCTGGTCCATCGGTGCTACGGCAGTGGCGACCACGGTGCCGCCCTTGGAGGTTAGATCCATAGCCGGTTGGATCATGTCGCCGTAAAGCACCCCGGGGGTGAGGATGGTGGCGTTGGCCATCCGGCCCCAGGTCAGATCGTTGACCAGTGGCTTCGCCTCTTCCATGGACGCCACCGCGTGGGTGGCCCCAAACTCCATAGCTTTTTCCTGCTTGAACTGCACCGGGTCGACGGCGATGATGTTCGTCGCCCCGGCCGCCGCTGCACCCTGGATGGCATTGGACCCGATACCGCCGCAGCCGACGACCACCACGGTGTCGCCAGCGGTGACCTCGGCCCGGGTGACCGCCGAGCCGTAACCGGTGGCCACGCCGCAGCTGACGAGGCAGACCACATCGAGGGGGATGTCCGGCTCGACCTTGATGACCGAGGCGTCGGAGAGCACCATGTGCTCGGCGAACGTGCCGAGCTTGGCCAGCGTGCCAAGGTTCTTACCATCGGCGGTGCGGGTCCGGTAGGTTCCGTCGGTGATCATGCCGCCGCCGAAGGTCCGGGCGCCGAGATCACAGAGGTTCTGTTTGCCCTGGGCACAGGGTGGGCAGATGCCGCAGGCGGGAACGAACGAGCACGAAACATGGTCGTCGGGAGCGACTTTGGTGACGCCCTTTCCAACCTCGACGACCACGCCCGAGCCTTCGTGACCACCGATGATGGGAAACATCGTTCCCCCGGGGAGCGTGTCGAGCAGCTCCTGGGGCGGAACCATGTCGCCGGTGATCAGATGCTCATCGGAGTGACAGAGACCAGCGTAGGCGGTCTTGACCAGCACCTCGCCGGGGCCCGGTGGATCGAGTTCGATCTCCTCCACGCTCCACTGCTGGCCAACCCCATGTAGCACTGCTGCCCTGGTCTTCATCCTGCCCCCTTGAGCTTTCAACGGTTTGATACGTACCTTGTGCGGTCAAGGGACTCTATGCCAACGAGCCATCATCACTCCAAAACGTGACGCCCCTGCTTGCTATGAAAGCTGCTCAAAAGCGGCCATGACTGCGAGCACCGCCGCAAATCCCACACTGATAACGAAAGCAACGACGCCGAACCTCAGCGCTGCTCGCTTCATTCGCCGATCGTCTCGGCGCTCGGCGATCGCCATCAGAATCGCAGCAACAAAGACCGAGGCGACTCCGACCGCTAGCACGCTCCCAACCCCGTTCGCGAGCTGCCGGTTGGGCTGTGACCGGCACTGCTCGCCGCGCAGTCACAGAGGTTCCGACAATCTGCCACCGAATCAGTGTCCCATAGCCCGCAACCTGACCGGCGTCGCCCAGCGCTGGCGATTACTGTGGTTTTATGGCCGCTGCATTCGTAGATGGAACCCTGGTGGCGGAGGTCGGTGAAGGGCTCGTGCGGGTTCGGGTCGACTCGCCAAATGTCTCCGAGCTGGCACCGGGGACGGCTATCGAGCTGACGCTGAGCGGCGACCCTCGCCAATACCTCGGGACCATTCTGACCATGGGCGGGGAAGGCGACATCACCGTGCTGCTCGATCTGGGTGCGATAACCGAACAGGTGGCATCGGTCGAGAACGTGGACGACGCGCTGGGTGGGCTGCCAGATGACGTACCGCCCATCCAGGGCATGGTTCGCTAGGCAACCTAGGTCCATGCGCTGGCTTCGACGCTACCTCTGGACCCCGTACGCCGCGTTCTGCAGGCTGATTCCGTTGATACCGCTTCACGTGGTGTCGACGACGGTCGCCCCTGGCGTCATTCGACTGAGCCCGGAAAACTGGTTCATACGTCTGCTCGGCAGGATCGGCGGCTACCCGTATGCCGTTCTCTACGTCGTCGACGACGAAGTACTGATCGACACTGGCTTTGGGTGGGCCCGCAAAGCACTCGGCAAATACCTGACCGACTCCGGGCTCGCCACCTCGATAGAGACAATCGTGATCACCCACGAGCACGAGGATCACTTTGCCAACGCAGCCGTCTTTTCTCGCCTCGCCGGTGCCACAGTTCTGGCCCACCCGGCGGCACATGCCGACATCTCGCATCCGAGTGACGCCCGCTGGTATCGCAGCTTTCTCTTCGGCCCGCACGATCCAGCCACGGTGCAGATCGCTCCTGCGGCAGTCGAGACATCACACCGCACGCTTTCGCTGCTTCACACACCAGGCCACACCCCGGGACATCTCGTTGCGCTCGACCGCGAGCAGGGACTCCTGCTTGCCGGCGACCTGTTCCTCGACGCAGAGCTCGACTCGCAACTCGCCGACGCCGACGGTCCAACATGGCTCAGAACGCTCGAAGAGATCGCAACGCTGGACATTCAAATTCTGGCCGACGGACACGGCACGCTCTTAACCGGCGACGAGGCGCAACAGGCACTCCGCCGCAAGTCTGATTTTCTGCGAGAGCTACGCGATGCCATCAACGCCCAACTCGCTGCTGGGCCGACGTCGATCCAGCAGATTACAAAGTCGATCTCGGCGCCGGGGGCGATCAACTCACTGAGCTATGGCGAAGGGCGTATGTCGCTACTAACGGCCAACGACTTTTCGCGATCGAACCTGGTGCAGACGTTCGTGCGAGAACTCATTCACCAGACCCCACGTCCGGCAATCTCCTCGCCCAACTCCCAAGAGTGAGTGGTTCAATCCCTTCGGCGGCCAGATAGCCGTCCAGTCCGGCAGCAAGTTCTCGCCAACGCTGATGAGGAACGTTGGGATAGAGGTGATGCTCCAGGTGGTACAGGTGTCCGAATGCGAGTGCGTCGAAGCCGACGCCGCGGAACGCTCGGGTCTGGCGCTGAGCGTTGTCGGCTTCGGGCTCGTGCGGAATGGTGACGGTGATGAGCGGAATCGTCCATGCGCCCGCCGTTACCAGCCCGGCATAGAACAGTAAGCCCGGCTGGCCAGACCCGATCGTCAACGCGGCGCCCGTAGCCCAGATGCCGACGATCACAGCCGCTTCCAGCCCAAGTGCTACCCCATGCTCTGCTCGATGATGGCGCCACGCCCATCGCACGATCCGCAACTGTTGTTTCGGTCCGTCTAGCAGACCGACCAACACACCACGGCCCGCTGCGACCGCCTCGGGGTCGACCTCAGCATCCGACGTCGGGTAGTACCGATGGTGGTTGAGGTGTGACAGCCGGTAGGCCGTACCACTGCGTAGGGCCGTCATCTCCATAGCACTCAGCAGCAGGTGGTTCAGCCACAACGGAAGGCGGTAGGTGCGATGCACAAGGTCGTGCGACACCGACCCGTATGTCACGAACGACAGCACCACGGTGCCCGCAATCCCGAGAAGCCAGCGCTGCTGCCAGAGCAGGATCAGCGATGCCGCCGCTGCCACAAACGGAGTGCAACAGGCCACGGCTCGGCGCCACAGCGCGAGTCGGCGCAGGTCTGAGCCGATCTCATGCAACGGTGGTGGACGAGTCACCGCCAGAACCATCGATTGCTGCGGTTGCACGCCATCCCTTCAGTATGTCGAGTCTCGACAAACCATGTCGTACCGCCCGGCCAGCGAAATCGGTCTCCGCCCGTTGATGAACAGACATTGCGGATGGGAAACGTGGCTTTGAATGCGGCTCGCACCGTGCACGTTGGCTTGATCCGCTCGGCACGGCACCTTCTTCGCCAGGCGCTAGTCAAGCATTCGCCCGGACAGCTCTTGCTTTCTCGGACTGCCGCTAAGGCGCCACTCGCTCGAACACAGCGTTGGTGTCCAGCGTGCCGATTTCGAGGTGATCTCCGCTGAGATACATCTCAACGGGCTTCTTACCGGAGAGCAGATCGAGAACCGTGCGTTCAGTCAGCACCAGCCGATCCGAACCGTCAGGGATAGCGCAGAGCTCTTCGGTTCCTTCGAGGGTCTCTGGCCGGCCCGTCAGCGTGCCAGCGGCGAACGCCACTTCGATGCTGAGGTGGTTGCATCCGAAGTTCCCCTCGATGACACCGGATTCTTCTCCTGCCTCGATTGTGATCTCCGGAATCTCCGCAGTTGTCTGACCGGCTGTGACCGGGTGGCCGTTGTCGACCGTGGTCATGCGCCAGACACCGTTCAACCCGACAGGTGCGGGCTGGCCGGTTCCGAGCAGATCAAAGGTTTGCCCGGACGCTTGGTCGATGATGGCGACCGTCGGGTGGTCGGGATCGACGTCGATTGTGATCTGATCGGCGCAAGCCTCCCCGTTGTTCCCGAGTTCCGTCCTGACCAAGACTTCGTAGGTCCCGGGGTCGGTCTGTTCAACGTTGGCGACGAACGGATTCTGATTGCAGGAGGCGACCAAGAGATCGACGGTTCCGGGGGCGGTTCGTGTCGCTTCGATGATGCCTGTTCCACCCACCAGACCCAAGGCCCCGCAGCCCGCCGCGACGGCCGTCAACATCGCTAGACCGATCAGGTTGTTCAAGACGCCCACCCCAGCCATTGATCATCCTTCCCCGGTCGATCACCAGCTTGGAGCATAATGCGACGGGCGATCGCGATGTGCCCGCCACTCGACCACTTGCCAAAGTGGAAAACGTTCGTTAACCTTTCCATTATGGAAAATAGAAGTCATGCTGATGCGGCAGCCGAACTTGCTGAGTTGAAGAACCTGGAGATGGCGGGATTCGTCGAAGCTGCCAAGGACCCGCTGTGGGTGTGGCCGGTCATCGGTCTCTTCGCCGGACTCTTCCTCGCTTCGTTCGAGATCAATTCGACGCTGGTCAGCGTCATGGCCAGCATTGGCTACGTGCTCGGCATAGGAGTTCTTGTTGCCCTCGTGGTGCGTCGACGCGGAGTGCAACCCCGAATGAACAACATGCCCGCTCCACTGAAGCGAATCTTTGCGATCTACACCCTCGGGGTCTTTGTGGTTGTTGGGACGATCCTCGGCATTGGATTCGGCGTGAGCTTCGTCTACGCAGGCATCGTCGCTTTCCTGTTAATCACCGCTGGCGGAATCTGGTACCACCAGCACTGGCGTAGTGCGGTTACCGCCATGGTCACATCGTGAGCATCAGCGACCTCGACCCGGTCATACACGCCCCGAAACGGTTCGGCGCCATGGCGGTTCTCGCCGGCACCGAATGGGTCGAGTTCGGCTTCCTACGTGACCACCTTGAGGTAAAGGACGCCGACCTCTCCAAACAGATGGCAGCGCTCGCAGATGCTGGATATGTCAAGACCCGCAAGAGCAAAGCCGGTCGCGGTGGCAAGACCTGGTTCATGGTCACCAAGGACGGTCGTCGCGCCTTCGATGCCCATGTAGCTGCCCTGCAATCGGTCGTCGACCAAGCGAAGGGTTAGCCATCACGCTCGGTTGTTGAGCAGCTCTTCGGTGGCCGACAGCGCTACTGGCACATCGTCTTTGTGATAGATGTGTTCGCTCGGCTCGATGTTGTCCAGGTAGCTGCTGCCAGCCTCGGTGAGGGTCGCTACCAGCGATAGCTTCGGACCACAGTTGAAGCCATCGCTCGACCGCGGCGGCGGACATGCGATGGGTGGCGGCCAGGTCGAGTAGTGGGTTGCCGATGAAGCTGTCCCCCCAGTCGAACCAGACGGGCGGGCGGACACCAAGCCGGCAGTTACCGCCATGGGGGTCTCCGTGAACGAGGGTGTCGGGAATTCCGCACTCGGCAACGTTTTGCATACGGCTCGGCAGGGAGTCGACGAATTCGTTCAGCGTGCGGTTGTTTGGCGCAACCCGACGGATAAGCGTTCGCAGTTCCAGGGCCAGCTGTTCCGACCGTAGGTCCGGAACGCCAACTTGCAGCAGGGTCTCAACGTTTGACCGGCACTCAAGCTGAAGGCTTACCAGTGCCTCGACCATGGCAAACTCGTCGGTCTCGGTCGCTGCGTAGCCGTCGTGGCCTGGCAACTCAGCGAGCAGCATACGGTGCTGGTCGGCGGCGAGCAGCTGCGGTGTCGGTGTCGACACCGAACTAAGCGCCTCTAGCACCGGCCGCTCGTGAGCAAGGAACGGCGGGACACACTTGAGCCACACCGTTCCATCTGAGGTGGGGATCGACCAGATGGCCGAGAGGTTCCAAGTCCGATGCTGACGAGGGGATCCGGTCACGTCGCAAATCGATGCCACCCACGCCAGGTCAGCGGCGGGACCGCCGGGAATGGCCCAGGGGTGCCGCAGCTGGTGCGGCTCAAGCTGGCCATCCCACGGCTGCAGCTCCTGGCTATACATCAGAGCCAGTTGCTGGGGACTTTCGTGCTGAACCAGGTAGGTGACCTGGCCTCCCATCGGACCGGTGTCATCGGGGGTTGCGTGCAGCAATCGCAACACGACTGCCCCAGCGGCGACATCGGCGATAGGACCGGCCTCCTGCCACCAAGGCAGCTCGACTTTGAGGGGCCCGATTACTCCCCGGAGCATGCCTTCGGTGTCGACGACGACCAGCGTTGCGGTGCGGCCCCGATCCTGGTCATCACCGTCGGTCACGATGTCTCCGTCGGTCACGATGTCTCCGTCGGTCACGATGTCGGGAGTAGGGCCATACGAACCGCCAGGCGAGGGATCTCCATCGCCAGGTCAAGCTCGCTTGCATCGATCAACGATTGGTTGATCTCCAGCGATGCCTGACCGTGGAGCATCGACCACAGCGCGACGCCACGCAGCTTCGCCTGCGCTTGACTAAGTGAAGGCCCGGGAGCGGCGACGATGAGATCGATCACCCCGCCCATAGCGCGTGCTCGGAGCGCAACAATTTCCTCGAAACGGCGATCGTCGTCGAGGAGGCGTGAGGTCATCAGCCGGTATGGCCCTGGATTCGAGCGGGCATAGTCCATATAGATGTTGGCCCGGCGAAGGAGCGCCTGGTGCGGGTCAGATGTTTCGTCGGCTTCCAACTGCTCGCAGAGGTGAGTCCAAGCCACCACAGCGCACGCCGCCAGAAGATCGCTCTTGGTTTTGAAGTGGTGGTAGGGAGCGCCCGATGAGAGCCCTGCTCGCCGAGCGACCTCACGGATCGAAAGATCTTCGGGGTGATCCTGGTTGAGCAGCTCCAGGGCGTTGCGTACAAGTGAGGTTCGGGCGTCGTCCGCTAGCTCAAGCAACTCCTGCACCGCCACTTCCGCTTCCGTCTTTGGAAGTGAGTGGGGTTCGATACGGCGGTACGAGGTTGGCAGCGATCCATTCGTCGCTGTCGTTTCGGGGCAGCGTGGCGCTCGGTCGCCCCTTGCAGCTGACCCTAAACATCAGTCGAGCGTCGTCGGGAGTATTGATGGAGCTCTTGTAGGGCGGCGCATCATGCAACGTTGCGAAGTTGCTCCACATCGTGACATCGCCCGGAGTGTGAACGTGGTCGTAGCGGAACTGAGGTTGCAGCACGTGCTCTTCGAGCCGATCTAGAAACTCACGAGACTCATCTTCGTTCAAACCCTCAATTTGTGCTGGCGCCACGCGCTTTCCTCGAGATGCCCAGACGGGACTGTGCAGCGACTTGGTTCCAGTGCGAGGGTTGGTATAGACGAGGGGCACGAGCCAACCTGGATCACGCTTGCGGAGCCGCCGTCTCACCATCACCGTCTCGAGGCGTTCCTGCTCTGCCTCGGGCAACTCTGCGTATGCAGCAGCGGTGTCTGCGTAGGCCGTCTCACCGTTGAGTGGGAGAACTTCTCGAAGTTCGCTCAGCCGTTGAGATGAGTCCGGGTGGTAGTAACCCGGTTCACGAGGAGGATTCGTTACCCATGTCGCCGTTCCGTCGCCGGCCACAATCGGCGTGCGCTGCACATAGAACATGCTCGTCGATAGCGGCTCTGGCTCGAACTCGATGTCGGTGTGCCAATGTAGACCCCCTTGGATCTGGGGCTCTTCTGCACGACCACTTCCGATGAGGTTGGTGACTACCAGCACGGCTGCGCTGTCCGCGCCTTCAGTGCAGGTTATGTCTTCGGGGAATGCCAAATTCGTCAACGAGTGGGCACGGTCAGCGGGCTCCTTGAGACGTAACGGCTCATCGACCGCGCCGTAGTTCGCATAGTTGCTGGGATGAGGAATGGGCGCGCCAAAGTGATTCGCCAAACGTTCGAGGTCGCTCAGCACAAACGACTCCCTACCCTGGTCTGGGAATGAAACGATGTGATGGTGGTCGAGCAGCGAGACGAGGCATAGCGCCTGGTCAGCCGTGAGTGCTCGACTCAGATCGATGCCTCGCACTCGCCGGCCCATTCGGTCCGCAGCCGACAAGGCAGTGATTTCGACATCGGCGCCGAACAAACGGCCCATCTCGGCCTCGGTCGGCGCACTAGATGCCGCTGTCTCGGTGGTGGCTGCCATGGCTCTCCTCTTGGTCGTGCGGGCCGCCTAAGCAGTGCTTAGATACCCACTATCACTTTGACTGATCGTCGCTCAGCCTGCAAGAAGACATGACAGGACACACCTGAGACTTCAATCTGCACCACACGCCAATTCCTCGACGACTAGCCGTGCTGAATGGCCAAAGCTTCGAGTGAATCGGCAAGCAGCTCAGCCAGAGCGGCGAGGTCATCCCCGCCCTCGGCTTGGGCGGCGACGAAGATGCCGTCAGAGGCGGCCATCGTGAAGCGGGCTAGCCGGGCCGGCAGTTCTGGATTGGAACGCCCGCTCTCTGGAGGCAGCGCAGCACGCCAAAAATCGGCAAGGCGCTCGAGCACAATGCGGCGGATCTTGAGAAACCGTCGGCGGGCAGTTGGTTCGACCGGCTGAGACTCCAAAGCCAGCATCAAGCCGAGACGCCAGAACTCTGGACTCGATGAGACGCTGGCCACTAGGTCGCGGCAGTTCTGGCGGAGAATGGCCGGGCGCTGCTGTCGATCGTCCGGTGGGACCGGGTCTGGAAAGCTGGCGTTCCACTCGTCGAAGCTGTGCTGGATGACCTCGGCGAACAACTCGTCCTTGTTTGCAAAGTGCCAGTAGACAGAGCTAGCCGGAAGACCGGAGCGCTCAGATACCTTGCCGATCGATGTGCCTGCGTAGCCAAGCTCGGCTGCGATCTCGAACGTCGCTTCGATAATACGCAGCCGCGACTCATGACCCTGGCGACTCCTACGTTCGGTCTTAGGACTCATCGTTGCAACTCCCCCATCAGGTAGGTGTTGACGTTCACTATAGCGATCACTACGGTGAGTCTTCAATGTAGTGATCGCTCCGGTAAGACCGAACGATCCAGAAGAGCTAGATAAAGGAGGCGCTGTGGGCGCTCGAACCGGCGAAGAGTTTCTTGAGGGCCTGCGAGCCACCGATCGGGCCATCTGGGTCGACGGCGAGAAGATTGAAGACGTCACCAGCCACCCCAAGCTGACCGGAGCCGCAGCCACGCTCGCCTCGGTATTCGACCAGCAACACACCTATGCCGACGAGTGTTTGATTCCCGACCCCGACACCGGCGACTCGATCAACATCAGCCACATGTTGCCTCGGTCTCATGACGACCTGCGTCGCCGCCAGGCCGGCCTGACCCGGCTCTCTGAGGTCTCGGTCGGCATCATGGGTCGCACCCCGGACTACATGAACATGAAGTTCGCAGGTTTCGCCTCGGCCCCCTGGGTCTGGGCAGGCAAGGACGGCTCGAACGAGCAGGGAGCGGCCAACCTGGTCGCCTTCACAAAATACCTCGCTCGCGAAGACAAGGCGCTAACCCACACGATCATCCAGCCAACCGTCGACAAGCGAACCGACTCCAAAATCCTCGACAACAAGGTGACCATCCGCAAGGTCGGTGAGACCTCCGAGGGAATCGTGGTTCGCGGCTCCCGCGTGTTGGCCACCCTGGCCCCGTTTGCCGATGAGCAGACCGTCTATCCAGCTCTGCCGATCCCGCCTGGCGCCACCGACTACGCCCTGTCGTTCGCCGTTCCGCTCGACACCCCGGGGCTCAAGTTCCTGTGCCGCGACTCCGAGTCAGCGGCCGGCACCGATTCGTTCGACAAGCCGCTCTCCACCCGCTTCGACGAGCAAGACGCGTTCTGCATCTTCGATGATGTCGTCGTGCCGTGGGATCGCATCTTCATCGACGGCGACGTCGACATCTATAACTCGATGCACCAGACCGGCTATGCCATCAACATGACCAGCCACTCCACCACCAGGGCGCTGACCAAGCTTGAGTTCGCCTACGGCGTGGCCACCCGTATGGCCGAGATGATCGGCGACCACAGCCCAGCCACAGTCGACATGCTTGGTGAGATCGCCTGCTACGTGCAGGCAACCCGCAGCGCGGTTGAGCTGTCGATCGAGCACGGTTGGGAGCGTGAGCGTGACGGACACTGGTTCCCTGCGAACCAACCCCTTGAGCCCATGAAGGCGCTGCTGGCCACCTGGATGCCGCGGGTCGCCGAAATCATGACCCTGATCGGAAGCCACAACCTGCTTACGACACCCACCCGCAGTCAGCTCGACGACCCCGAGCTTCGACCCCTCATCGACGAGATGCTCCACGGAGCCGACGAGACGCCAGCCGACGACCGAGCTGCCCTGTTCCGCCTGGCCTGGGACTTCATCGGCACCGGTCTGGCCGGCCGAGGCTTCCTCTACGAACGTTTCTATCTGACCTCAGCGACCCGCAACCGCCAGGGCCTCCACCTGCGGGGCACCGACCGCACCAGAGCAAACGAGTTGGTCGACAGCATGCTCGCTTTCAGCAACCGATAGTCCGGCTGCGGCTCAGGTTATGGAGGGTTGTGGAAGGATCAGTACCCGGCAGACAGGCTGCCCAGCGTCTCTCGTCGTAGATATCGTTCGAGGCTGGTGAGGATGGTGGCGGTGATGGTTCTGACACCTTCGTCGTCGTGGGTGAGCCCCAGCGCCCGGATGATGGTGTCAAGCCCGGCTGCCTCGGGTGCATCGAATCTGTCGTCTTCGACGTCGGCCTGGTGCACGATCTCTGCGATCCGCCAAAGCACAGGGTCGAGCAGTTCGTATTTCCGCAGGATGGTTTCGAAGCTGACGTCGTCTCCGTGATGGCTGAGTTCGCACCCGACCATGTCGAACGCTGTTGCGTCATCGGGGACGTCGTCAACGTCATCGACGTAGACGAATTCGGCGTCGGGGTCGATGTAGGTCACGATCAACCACGCTGAGGCGGCGCGGTCCACGTGGATGCCCGCTCGGGTGGCCCAGATCATCGTTGCACCTCACGTTCCAGTGCTGCGACGTGGTTTTCGATCGCCTGTCGAACTTCGTCGCGACCGGGAGCCCGGAAGTAGTCGCGTCGATCGATCTTGCGGAGATCTCGACGCCATTTTTGTACGGTCCTCGGTCCCGCATCGACTGCTGAAACGATCTCGGCTACGAGGGCGCTGTATTCCTCGGAGCGGGCATCACGCATCTCGCTTGCGAGCCGTCCGCTCGTTCGACGTTGAGCAGGGTTTGCGACCCAGACGATTGCGTCACCGTTGGCTTCGGTTACTTGCGCCGCGATCCACTCGAGGTGTTCTTTCGTGCGTGCGTCGTTCGGCAAAGCGACTAGCCCATCGCCGACCTGAGCGACGCCGAGTTCTTTCAGCTTCCGCCAGATAGCGATTCGGGGAGTTGACGGCTCCCTGGGGATTCGGTAGCTGAGCAACACCCACGATTGTTCTGGTTGTGTAACCACGGTTACCAACCTAGCATACATCCAATGCTGAAACCACGGTTACACAGTCAAGAAGGGCTTCAACGGCAAAGCCGACCTCAGCGGCCAGGTGACGAGATTCCGCGCCGCGAGTGGACTGCGGCATGGTCCACGGTGGCCGCCAACAGCTTCGGTGGGCCCGCCGGGCAGATCGCGGTCATGCACGATGAGATCGTTGTGCGGCGACGGTGGGTGGGTGAGCGACGGTTCCTGCATGCCCTCAACTACTGCATGCTGCTCCCCGGGCCCGAAGCCCAGCAACTTGCGACCTACCTCGGTTGGTTGCTCCGCGGACCATCCGGCGGTCTGTTCGCCGGGGGGATCTTCATTCTTCCTGGCTTCGTCTCGATCATGGGCCTGAGCGTTCTCTTCGCCGCCTACGGAAACCTCACCTGGGTCGCGGGTCTGTTCTTCGGGATATCCGCCGCAGTAATCGCCATCGTCGCCAGCGCCGTATTGCGAATCGGCCGTCGGGTCATCAAGAACCCGATCATGTTGAGCGTCGCCGCGTTGGCCTTCGTCGGAATCTTCGTGTTCGAGTTGCCGTTTCCTCTCATCGTCGCCGCCTCTATTCTTCTTGGCCTCATCGGCGGCCGCACCCGACCAGATGACTTCAATCTCATCCGAGGGCACGATGAATCAGAGGCGGTCGATGACGACGATGTGCTGGTCGGCGATGAAGACGTCTCTATCGGTCGGCCATCACTCGGTCGGGCGCTCCGAGTTCTGGCGATCGGATTGGCACTCTGGTTTGGGCCCATAGCCATCTTGTTGTTGGCACTTGGGCGATCGTCGGTGTTCGTTGACGTCGCGTTCTTTTTCTCCAGCGCTGCCATCCTCACGTTTGGTGGCGCCTATTCGGTACTCGCCTACATCTCTCAAGAAGCGGTCAATACCTTTGGTTGGCTCGAACCCGGGGAGATGATCAGCGGACTTGGCATGGCCGAAACAACACCCGGCCCACTCATCCAGGTCGTCCAGTTCGTCGGGTTCATGGGCCCTTATCGCCAACCCGGCTCTCTCACCCCGCTCCAAGCCGGCGCCTTCGGGGCCGTGATCGCCACCTGGGTCACCTTCGTCCCATCGTTCCTCTGGATCTTCCTCGGTGCACCCTTTATCGAACACTTGCGCAACAAGCCGGCGCTCACCTCCGCCCTATCCACCGTGACCGCCGCAGTCGTGGGCGTCGTGCTGAATCTGGCCATCTGGTTCGCGATCTACACCCTGTTTGACACTGTCAATCAACGGCGTGGCTACGGCGCGGTGTTCTACCAGCCGGAGCTGGCTTCGATCGACTGGGCCGCTCTTGTCATCGCCGCTGCCTCAGCAATCGCGATCTTCAAGTTCAAGGTCGCCAGCCTCAAAGTTGTCGGCGCTGCAGCAGTTGTCGGCATCGTCTACCAGTTCCTGCTGGCCTAACCAATCACCACTGCCCCACCCGAAGGAAACGAGAGAACAGCCAATGACAACCAACGTCCTCTTCATGTGTCCACACGCCGCAGGTAAGAGCCTTTTCGCCGCCACCTACTTCCGGGCGGCCGCGAGCAGGGCCGGCCTCGACGTGACCATCAACGTGGCCGGCCCCGAACCGGACGAAGTAAACATGGCCAACGTGCAAGCCGCCCTGGAAGACCAGGGGTACACGATCAGCTGGCACCCCAAGCTCATCGACCGCGACGACACCGACGCGGCGGACATCATCGTCAGCGTTGGCTGTGATCACGACCAGGTGCCGACCGACAAGCCGATCACCGAATGGAGCGCTCCCCTTCTGAGCGAAGACTTCGCCGCGTCGATGACCGCGATCCACGCCCACGCCGAGGCACTGGCCGCCCAACTCTCCATAGCGATCCCTCGCGACCAGCCGCCCGTCTGAGGGTCTGCGGTAGTTAACGGCCCGCGGTCGTGGGGGCTCCCGACTATCGACTGGGTAGGGCCGATCCGTATGCAGCGACGATGTGCTAGTCGCTGTCTGGGAGGTTTCTTGGTGTGGAATCGCTGCCTGTGATGGTTTAAGAGGTGATGGGGTCAAACGGGAATTCCGACGAGTTCGAGGAGTTCGCAGTCGTCATGCGCCCTCGACTTGTGCGGGCGCTTGTCGGCTTTTGTGGTGTCGACCACGCTTCTGATGCCGCATCGGAGGCGCTGCTGTATGCGTTGGAGCATTGGGACCGAGTCTCGGCTATGGATAATCCGGCTGGCTATCTCTTCAGAGTCGGGCAGTCTCGGGGCCGTCAGAAGCGGGTCCCGAACCTTCCACCGCCGTTAGATGTCGGCCTTCCCGACGTCGAACCTGCTTTGATCCCCGCCCTTCTTCGCCTGCCCGTGACACAGCGGACAGCGGTCTGGCTGGTGCACGGGTGCGGTTGGAGTTACCGGGCTACGGCCGCCGCCATGGAGACCAGCGAGTCGATGGTCGGCAATCACCTAACAAGAGGAATCGAGTCGCTACGGCGAGAACTAGGAGTTGCAGAACATGCTTGAAGTTGAAGATCAGCTCAGGAAATACGGCGAGGCTGTTGAGCGCGCCGCACTCGTCGCGCCTTTGGAGGGTCCGCTGGTAGATGACGAGCCGGGTCCGGTCGGCGATTCTGGACGGGGTCGAACGCGCATGCTGGTGGCGCTGACAGCGAGCTTGGTTCTGGTGGTCGGTGTTGTCACCGCTGCACGTCAGGGTCGAAGTGAGAGAGTCGATACCGCTAACGGAACCTCGGATGCCCAGATCGAAGCGGAGTGGGCAGGCTATGCCGTGCCGGCTTACGTCACCGATGCGGCTCCGGCTGGCATGACAGTCTCGGCGACGATGAGCGCCGCCGACTACGACGCGCCCGTTTGGACGATGCACTCGCAGCAATACTGGGTCGAAGGCAAGACGGTGCCCGAGGCCGGAGATCACAAGCTCGTAATCAGCTGGTTCGTCGATGATGGCTCGGACAGTGCTCTCTATGGAGAACCGGTCACCATCCGAGGGACCGAGGGCGTGTTTCGGAAGGACGTCGTGACCTTTGTCGACGATGGGTTCCAGGTGGTGCTGTCCAGCTCAACCTTCTCGACCAACGACCTCGTCGACTTCGCCGAACAGTTGACGATTGCCGAGACCGGAGTCCAGGAGCTCGAGGACCTACCCGGTGGTCTTACCGCCCTGCCGGTACGGCGCTCGATGACCTACGAGCAGTATGGGGCCACCGTTCCCTTCGATGGACATACGGCAACCTACAGCGATGGCAGCCGAGAGTTGAACATCTTCACCGCACCGCTCGATGGCAATGAGCAGGCAGCCCAGTGGCTAGAGGACGTTCGCGAAGTCAATGTTGGTGATCGCACAGTTTGGATCAGAAGCAATACCGATCATCCGCCGACCTCGGTCATTGCCGTTTGGGTTGAGGGTGATGCGCAGATCACGGTCTTCGCTCTTGACGTCACCGAAGAGGAGGTGCTGGCCGTGATCGCTGCATCCCGCCAAGCGGACAGGGCAGAGTGGTAGGCCGCCTACTGATCGGTGAGGCCGCGAGCGGTGTCGTCTTGGAGTAGTACGCCGTTCTCGTGGAGGGTTTCGAGGTCGGGGGCGTTGTCGCCGAGCCAGTCTGAGATGGCGTCGTAGTTGTGCTCGCCTCGGTGGGCGGCCGGACCGGCCACGGCTGCGTCGGCGTTGGAGAACCGGTAGGGGGTGTTGGTGACTTGGCGCTGGCCGCCACCTCGGTCGTCGACGGTGGTGAGCACACTGCGGGCCTCGACCGATCCCTGCCGTTCGAAGACCTCACGGTGGTTGAGCACCTCGCCCCATGCCAGGTTGAGCTCGTCGAGCCGGCTAATCAAGGTCGGGCGATCGGGGAAGGCCAGCAGCCAGGTCTCGATGGCCTCACGTCGCAGCCGGATCTTAGTCTCCAGATCGGCATCGGGCGGGGTGGGGTCGTCGACGCCGCCCTTGGTGTTGAGCACCCGCCATAGCCACTTCTCGTCGCCGGCCAACATCACCGGACCGCCGGTGGCATCCAGGACCAGTCCAGCACCATCGAAGGGTTCGACGCCATCGATGGCGGTGCTGGCGTAGTCGTCGGTGAAGAACATGGCGTTGATCATCGCCATGTCGATGTGCTGGCCAGCGCCGGTGCGTTGGGCGTGGGCCAGGGCGGCCAGCAGGGCGACGGTGCCGTGGAGCCCGGTGACGGTATCGGCGATCGAGAGGGCGATGCCGGTTGGCCGTTCGGTCTTGTCGGTGTATTGCTGGCGTTCGAGCATGCCGGTTTCGGCGTGCACGATCGGGGCGTAGGCCGCCCTGTCGCGTTCGGGTCCCTCCTGGCCGAAGCCGGAGATCGACAGCATGATCAGCTTTGGGTTGGCGGCCGATAGCTCATCCCAACCCAGTCCCATGCTGGCCATGATCCCGGGGCGAAAGTTCTCGACGACCATGTCGGCTTCGGCGGCCATCGACAGCAGAAGCTCAGCCGCCCCATCCTGGGTGAGGTCGACACAGACCGAGCGCTTCCCCACGTTGTGTTGGGTGAACATCCCGGACAGGCCGTTGATCTTGCGGCCCAGCACACGCGACATGTCACCCTCGGGGGGCTCTACCTTGATGACGTCTGCGCCGAGGTCGGCCAGCATCCGGGTTGAGAACGGGCCGGCGACAACTCTTGAAAAGTCGAGAACCTTGATGCCAGACAGTGGGAATGATTCGTTCATTTGACTTGGTCTCCTGGTGATTCGGGCCAGCCGGGCACGCCCTCATCGAGCTCGACGCCGGTGCTGTTGAGGAAGCCACTGACCAGCCGATAGCAGCCAGCGGTGGCGATGAAATGGATAATGTCGGCCTCGCTGAAATGCTGCGACGCCTCGGTCCAGGTGGCGTCGGCCAGGCAGTCGTCGGAGTACAGATCGTCGGCTAGCTGGAGGATGACGGCGTCTGCCGGCGACCAAGCCCCCTGTCCGATGGGGCGGGTGATGAAGTAAATCTCTTCATTAGTCAGCCCAGCGTCCAGACCGAACAGCGTGTGCTGGCCAAACTCGTAGACCGATTGGCAATTCCAGCCCATCCGCAGGATCACCATCTCGATCTGCCGTCGCGGCAGCTCACTGCCGAACAGCATGGTCTGGCACATCTGATTCACCGCGTCGCGAACCAAACGATTATGCGAGAGCGTGGCTAGAACGTTCACCGCCTTGACCGGCTGATCCTCCAAGGCCTTGCGAGCCTTTTCCATCACCTTCGGGATGGGTTCGAGACGTGGTTCAGACGGACGCTTCAGATGCACGGTTGTTCCTTCAGGTCGAAAGATCGAAGCCGCTAGGCAGAAACCCAGTTCGCCTCCGCCCGATCATCCTTCCACAACCGCGTCGGCCTCTCGAATCTAAGAACCCAATCCGATAAACGCGAACCTAGTTGAGAGCTTCTTACCGAGTCCTTGGGTCGTTGGAATGGCCGTTGACCTCGACGTAACTTCACCCCAGCCCCAGCGGCCAACGTGGTTCAACGCGGCGACGACATGATGATCGATATCTCGGCCTTTAATGCGATCTTGGGGCGGGTCGAGACCGACGGTGCCCGAATTCGACAACTGGCTAGAGGCCGCTGGCTTTTCCAGTCGCAGTTACACCGATCGAAAGGGAGTCGCTCTTAGCTACGACAGCCGACGACTGGTCATCTCCGCTTCAAGGGCTTCATGAGTCCGCGGCCCGACGGCAGCAGTTCCGGCTCCGACCGCAGACGATTATCTAGCCGAGGGGGTCTCGAGCGCTTCGCAGGTCGTATTCCAGCCAGGCGTTGTCACAGGTCAACCAGTCAGAGCGTTTGAAGCCCTCGGCGCAACCTGTCGACGAGGTCCATGATCCGCTGGACAACGTGCGCCCGTCGCTCGTATCGATCTTGAAGCCCTCAACGTCGACATAGTCAACTATCACTGCGTTAGGCCAACCGGGGCCGTTGCTTTCGATACGGACCGAATCGGTGGTTTCTTCCGCACCAGGCGAATACAGGTGGGTGAAGAACTGATAGTCAGTTCCGAGATTCCATGTGTTCACTTTCGAGCCGTTGACGATCAGATCAAAGGATTCGGTTCCGAGCCGACCTCTGGCGGAGACCCGTACGACCCGGTACTTGGGCCATCCGTAGTCGATGCCATAGTCGAACCATGAGTTATCGCAGGTCAACCAGTCGGACATCTTGACCCCCTGACCGCAACCTCGGGCAGAGTCCCACGAGCCCGAAGATAACGTACGCCAGTGGCTCGACTTGTACTTCAGTCCGCCTGCGGTCACGTTGTCGACGATCACCGCGTTTGGCCAGCCGTCATCGTCGTTCTCAACCCGCAATGACGCGGCGAGTTGTCCGGGAGGCATGCGGTAGTAGAAGGTCTGGAAATCGGTGTCGAGGTCATAGGAAGCCACTTCCTGACCATCGATGATCAGATGGGCGTCCTCGGTTCCGAGTCGACCTCTGGCGGTAACGGTGATGAGTTGTCTGCTGCGGCCCGACACGTCGTAGTCGAACCACGAGTTGTCACAGGTAAGCCAGTCCGACTGTTTCAAACCCTCGGCGCAACCGGTGACCGCGTCCCACGAGCCGAACGACAGCGTGTTGGGATCGCTGGAGTCGTGGCGTTGGCCGTGGAGCTCGACCCAATCAACGATCACCGCTTCAGGCCACGGGCCGCTGTCATGGCGCACGCCCATCGACACAACCTCGACGTCGGCCGGGAGCTTGTAAACGAACGTTTCGAACCACGGGCCGGTGAGGTCCCACGACGCCACCACCGCGTCGTTGATCAGCAGGTCGACGTTCTCGGTGCCAAGCCGACCGCGGGCCCGGACCAAGACCTCAGAATCGGCAGCCGACGACGGTGTCGGAACCGCAACCGCCATTGCGGCCACCAGCAAAAAGAACGCCAACACTGAACGAATACGCACCGTGGTCTCCCCTATTTGATCCCTAGCACCATATCGCACCCCGACTTTGCCATGGACGCGGCCGGCACTCGGTCAGTTCTGGTTCACCCGACCACGAAGAGCGGCGAAACACATGAACATGCTGAGGGCTGCCACGAGCCCAATCGCCAACATGGTCTTCGCCAGCTCGCCCCATTGCCAACCCTCGAGGGCGAGCGAACGCAGCCCTTCGAGAATGTAGGTAACGGGATTCAGCCCGGCAACCGTGTCGAGCCAGCCGGTCAGCTGATCGCGTGGCACGTACGACGTGGTGAGGAACAGGAACGGGAAGAACAACATGAAGCTCGAGTTCACGGCTGCAGGGTTGCCTGTCTTGAGGGCGATGGCATAGCCAAACCCGGCGAACGCCAAGCTCCAGCTGGCAGCGATTGCGACGAACACGACGACACCGAGTATCCCGGCTTCGAACCGCACGCCGAGGAGGAATCCAAGGCCGATGATGGGGAGTGTGAGCGCTGCGGCAACGGCGACATCGGCGAGCATGTGCCCGACGAGAATCGACGTACGACGCACCGGAGTGAGCAGCATCCGGTCCATGTACTTGTTCTGGACGTCGAGCACTACAGCGGGGGCTCGTGACACCCCTGTCACTCCGAGAAGGATGGCGGTTGGCATTTGAAACGCGGTGTAGTCGAACCCCGGCGCCGCGCCCTCGGTGAGTCGTTCGAGGGTGGCGATGTTCACGACGAAGAAAAAGATGGCGATGAACACCGGCGGGATCACCACTTCGAGGTCACGCGACACGGCGCGCATAGCGCGACCGGCAACGGTCAGCGTGTCACGAATGAATCCGCTTGGTGCGGCAAGGGTCTGGCCGAAAGGTTCGGTAGTAGTGGTTGCGGTCATCGGGTTTCCTCCGTTGTGTTGGCGCTAATGGTGCTATTTGTTTCGGCGTTTGTATGGGTGTTGGCGTCAGTCTGGATCCGGGAGCCGGTCAGTTCGAGAAAAACATCGTCGAGGGTGGTCGACCGAAGACTGAGTCCGTCGAGGTGGATACCTGCGGTGTCGAGCGCTATCGCCACCGGCCCAATCGTCTTGGCGCCATCGGCGGTTGCGATACGCAGAACATGTTGGTCGGCGTCGATCGAATCGATCCCCGGGATGTCGCTGAGCGCGTTGCGGGCGACGGTGACATCGCCGGTGATCTCGGCGGTCACGATGTCGCGACCGACCTGGCGCTTCAGCTCGTCTGGGGTGCCTTCGGCGACCAGCTGGCCTGCGTTGATGATGCCGATGCGGTGGGCCAGAGCGTCGGCTTCCTCAAGGTACTGGGTTGTCAGCAGAATGGTCATGCCGAGCCGTTCGTTGAGCGTGCGGACTTCCTCCCAGACCCGGGCCCTGCTGGCGGGGTCGAGCCCGGTGGTCGGCTCGTCGAGGAACAGCACCTCGGGCTCATGGACGAGCGCAGCTGCCAGGTCGAGGCGACGTCGCATGCCACCCGAGTAGGTCTCGATGCGGCGATCGAGCGCGTCGCCGATGTCCACCAGATTCGTCAGTGCCTGCATTCGCTCATCGATCACCGAACGTGTCAGACCGTAGAAGCGACCCTGGAGGCGAAGGAGTTCGGCTCCGGTCTGGCCTGGGTCGAGCGAGATGTCCTGTAGGGCGGCGCCAATCCGGAGCCGGACCTTCTGAGGATCGGTGACAATGTCGTGGCCCGCTACATAGGCGGTTCCCGCGGTGGGTGCCAGCAGGGTGCACAACATGCGGACCGTGGTCGACTTGCCTGCACCGTTCGGTCCGAGGAATCCGTAGATCTCTCCGGGAGCGATAGCCAGATCGAGCCCTTGCACCGCATCATTTTCATCGAACGTGCGGCTCAGCCCCTCGGCCGAGATGGCGAGCCGACGCTGTGTCGAATGCGATGCTGGCGGGACGCTGGTTGTTGGCCTGTCGGTAGAGGCAAGAGACATTTCTACTTCCTTGTTTGTGGCTGGTTCGAACACCATAAAAAGCATTGCGGACAGAATCGGTCCGCAAAGTGTGAAAAGCTCAAACCATGCGAAATGATCCGACGGGACGGGCCCTGCATCTGCTCTCACTGCTACAGACCCACCAGATGTGGCGGGGTTCGGAACTCGCCGAACGTCTTGAGGTCACCGAACGAACCGTGCGCCGCGACGTCGACCGATTGCGCGAACTCGGCTACCCCGTCGACGCCACCCCGGGAGCCGACGGCGGCTACCGGCTGGCCGTCGGAGCCCACATGCCACCCCTGGTACTCGACGACGACGAAGCGGTGGCGGTCGCTGTGGGGTTGCGGTCGGCAGCCGAAGCTGCAATCAGCGGCATCGAGGAGACATCGCTACAGGCTCTGGCCAAGATCGAACAGCTACTACCGGATCGACTTCGTCGACGGGTGTCTGCGCTCGACTCCAGCGTCACCGCGATGCGGTGGTCATCGAACAACACCGAAGTCATCGATTCCGATGCCCTCGCCGTACTGGCCAGCGCCTGTCGCGACCACGAGGAGGTGCGCTTCGACTATCGGCGCCGCGACGGTGAGGACAGCCAACGCCTCGTCGAACCACACCAGATGGTCACNNCGTGGCCTGGGATCTTCGCCGTGACGACTGGCGTACGTTTCGATTGGATCGACTCAGCAGTGCCGCTCGGGCCGGACGGCGATTCACCGCTCGTGAGATCCCGGGCGGGGACGCCGCTGACTTCGTCGCCACATCACTCTCCTCGATCCCCCGGGAACTCGAAGCGCTAGTCGCTATCGGTGCCCCATACACCGAACTCGAAGACGTGCTGCGTTGGACCGAACACGCGCTGGTCGAAACAGACCCGGACACATGCGTTGTTCGGCTCCGGACAGACAATCTCGACTGGCTCATCCTCGCAATCGCCCGCATCGCTCTTGCCGCGCCGACGACGGTCATCGAACCAGCGGGTGTCGCCGACGCGGTCGCCCTTCTCGCCGAGCGCCTTACGGGTTCCGCCGACACCGCACAACCAGGATGAGCCCCCTGGGCCCCACCGTAGATGAGTTGGCGGTGGCGGAGATTTCCTGAAACACCGACATAGGGGTGTCGCCGAGCATCAACAGGATGCCCGGCATGAAGAAGTTCATTCTGATCTACCACGGTTACCGCAACTGCAATCCCGAAGTCGCAACGGAGTGGGGCGACTGGGTTCAACGACGCGCCAAGAGCTTCGTCGATCTTGGCAGCTCGTTCGGCCCTGGCCGCAAGATCACGAACGACAGGACGATCGAGCTCTCGCTGTCTTCCAACCCCGCAAGCGGGTACTCGATGGTGCGCGCTCCGCACATCGACGCCGCTGAGCAGATCCTCGAAGGTTGCCCAATCGTCGACAGCATCAGCCTCTACGAAGCTCTACCCATACACAACAAAGAGGAAATTCGATGAGAAGCATTACAGCAGAACGAACCCTGTCCGCACAGCAGTCGAGCGTGTGGGCGGTGCTTGCCGACTACCCGAACATCGTCGACTGGAACGATGGAATCGTGAACAGCTACGCGATCGGCGACCAAACCGAGGGCGTCGGAGCCCAACGACAGACCGAGATTGCCCAACAGGCCGAAGCCCAACGTCAGGCCGAGATTGCGCGACAAGCCGAAGCCCAACGTCAGGCCG
>JBOEHD010000021.1:0-46737 GCA_050633745.1 Acidimicrobiales bacterium | reverse complement strand
CGTGCTTGGCGGCGAATGCCCGCCCCGGTTCAGACGAACCGGCCTGGACATGTACCGGCCGTCCCTGAGGCCCACGAGGAACGGTCAGCGGACCGGTGACGTGGTAGAAGGAACCGTCGTGATCGATCGGTTGGATACGACCAGGCAACGTGTATTGACCGTTGACCCGATCGTCTACCACCGCGTCGGCGGCCCAACTGTCCCACAGGCCGTTGACAACGGTCATGAACTCGTCGGCCCGCTCGTACCGCTCTTCGATTCCGGCCTGTGGGTTCTCGCTGTAGTTCCTGGCCGCCGGTGCGGAGGCGGTGGTGACGATATTCCAGGCGATGCGCCCGTTGCTGATGTGGTCGAGCGAGGCGAACTGTCGTGCCAGGTTGTACGGCTCGACGTAGGTCGTCGAGGCTGTGCTGATGATGCCGATTCTCTCGGTTATCGCCGCTAGCGCTCCAGCCAGCGGAATCGGATCGAGCACGGCACGCGGCGTGTGCTCGATGTCGGCGCCGAGCGAGAGGATGTCCGACAGGAAAACCGAATCGAAGGCGGCGGCCTCGGCCTTCTTGGCCAGTTCCTCGTAGTACCGGAAGTCGGTGAGCAGATACGGCGACGCGTCCGGATGGCGCCAGGCCGCCTCGTGATGGCCCCGACTATGGATGAAGAGATTCAGGTGCAGTTGCCGCTTCATGTCGTTTCCAATCTAACGCTGGGCTGCAATGAGGCCAGTATTCGCTGAGGTGAGCGCGAACCTGCAAACATGGTGAGTCAAGCGGCAAAGGAACGGCGATGGTCGATGACTCTGCACTGAAGCGACAGGCCAAGACCTGGTACGAGGCCAACTGGGACCCGGCGCTGAGCACCGGAGCGTGGTTCCGCCTGATGGCCGAGCATCGCTGGGGTTATCCGACCTGGCCCGAACAGTGGTGGGGTCGCGGCCTCTCGCTGGCGCAAGCCAAAATCGTGCGCCAAGAACGGCGACGGGCCGGAGCGCTCGGGCCACCGTCCGGTATCGGGCCGACCCTGCTGGCGCCGATGCTGTTCGAGCACGGCACCGACGATCAGTGTCGGCGGTTTCTATGGGGCTGCGCCGTCGAGGGCTTGCAGGTCTGCCAAATGCTTTCCGAGCCCGATGCCGGTTCCGACCTGGCGAACGCCCAGGCCCGGGCCGAGCGCGATGGCGAGGAGTGGTCGATCACCGGGTCGAAGATCTGGACGTCTGGTGCTGATCTGGTCGATTACGGAATGCTTCTGGCCAGAACCGACTGGGATGCGCCGAAACACCGGGGCCTCACGTTCTTCCTGATCGAAAGAGATCAGCAAGGAATAGAGGTAAGGCCGCTACGACAGATGACCGGCGACGCGCGGTTCAACCAGGTGTTCTTCGATCGGGCTCGGGTGTCGACGGCCGACGTGCTTGGAGCGGAGGGCGAAGGGTGGGCGGTCACTCGAACGTTCCTAGCCAACGAGAAGAACTCGTACAATCCCGCGGCCCACGAGGGCGGACCGTTCGGACGGGTCGACCTCAACCGTTCGGCCGGTGAAACCCTCGAAATTCTCCAGCGGCGGGCTTCGGCCGCATCGGCGGGGCGGGGGATTGGGCGTCTGCTGACCGATCTGGTTGCTGAATCTGGCCGAGGCGCCGATCCGCTGGTCCGGCAACGTCTCTCGCAGCTGTGGATCCGGCGCTCGCTGATGAACTACACAAACCAGCGAAGTCGAACGGCCGCTCCCCGGCCTGGAGCTGTTGGGCCCATCAGCAAGATCAGTGTCTCAGACCTGACCCGTGGGCAGCGCGATCTTGGCCTTGATGTTCAGGGCCCGGCCGGGGCGTTGGTTGGCGACCAGGCCCGGTCCAGTGCCTTCCAATACTTCGCGCTCAACTCACCATCGCTGTCTATCGCCGGCGGTACCGACGAGATCCAGCGCAATCACCTGGCCGAAAAGGTTCTGGGCCTGCCTCGTGATCCCGTTCCCGGCGATCCCGCTCCCGGCGGTCCGTAGGTATTTGAGCCGCCAGCACAGTGGGCCAACAGAGAGCGTCAGGGCAGAAATACCGTCAGGGTCAAACGACTTGGTCCATCTCGGCGAGCAGCAGCTCTAGCCGCTCCGCCTCCACCTCGTATCGCTCGCGCCCGACTTTTCGACTCTTTCGATACATCGCCACGTAGAGGATCACACCGCCGGCCACATAGATTTGCTCGAACTGACCGGTGACCGATCCCCCGAAGCTAAACAGAACGATGAGGTTCGACAGGCCTAACGGCAAGAAGTACCACCAGGCCACGTTGGCGTACATCCATGCCCGATGATGCAGCTGAGCGACACGGCGTTCCAGTTGCTCTCGCACCGAATCCCCCCATCGATTGTCGGCCCGGTGATGGCGAATCGAGCTGACGAGAAGGAACGCACCAACCAGAAAGCAAATGACCGCAGAAACCGCTGCCGCCCACGGGTTCTCGACCGACGGCGCAATCGCACCGAAGAACCCGGCAAGCAGGAACGACGGCACGACTTCCCGGATATTTAGCCATACCAGGCGCCGCTGATCTTTGCGGTGCGCGACCGCCAGCGAGTCGGCCAGCTCGGCCACCTCGGTCGGAAGGCTGATTGTGTCGTCGGCCGGGCCTTGTTGCGCCCACGCCACAGCGATCGGGTCGTTCGGATCGAAGTCGTCCTGTTCAGTGGTATCCATCACGCCTCCTTCAGCTGTTCGGTGAGACGGGCTCGGGCTCTGCTCAGCCGCGCTCCCACGTTCGTTTCGGTTAGACCGGTGATCTCGGAGATCTCGCCGTAGCGGTAGCCTTCGAGTGAAAGCACGATCAACGATCGATCGATCAGGTTCAGCGTGCGAATGGCTTCATAGATACGGTCGACCAACATTTGGTCTTCGACACGATTGGGCGCCGACGGCTCGACGATGCCGTCGAGATCCGTATGGACGTCACGTACCTTCCGCTTCCACGAGATGGCCTGGTTCAGCGCAATCCGCCAGACCCACGTCGAGGGCTTCGCGTCCGCTCGGAACGATGGAATCGACCGCCACAAGGCCAACGCGATGTCCTGGGTGAGGTCGTCGGCGTCGGCGCGGTCGGTCGTGAAGCTTCGAACGATCTTCACGATGATCCCGCGATGATCAACCATCCAGCGCTCAAGGACCTGGCGGTGCCCATCTTGGTTCCGGTCAGAACGGGCCATCGACAGGCTCAGCCAACAAGCTGGATGGCGGCGGCGAGCGTGGTGATGGCATCGGTTTCGTTCAACGCGTTCTCTGAATCGGTGACACCGCCAGCGACGACGTATCGATCACCGTCAGAACCCTCGAACCACCAGACTCCGGCTAGCACACCGGGCTCAGACCCGCCCTTGAACCGAATTGTCGGCCAGCGATCGCCATCGAATGGCAACCCGCCACCGGAGCTCTCCTCGAGAATCGTGGCCACCAACTCGAGGCCCGGAGTCTCTGCAAGTTCCCCAAGGTGAAGCATCGTCCGGCACAAGTCCTCAGGGGTGGCGAACCACTCGATGTCCAAATCCCGAGGTTTGTTGATCGGGACTCCGTCGGCGTTCGGCGTTGCCGCCAGCTCCTCCAGCGATGCTCCGGACACAACCCACGGCAGCAGCCGCTCGTCGAGCTCGTCCAAGAGTGCACGGCGGCCGACCTCGTCGAGCGCTCGGTAGTCCGAAGCGTTTGGCTCGTCTGGTACGAACTTGAGGGCGAAGAGGTTGCCGGTCGACATCATCGGCACGTTCGCTGCCGGGTCGCCAACACCCGAGCGCACCATCGCGGCCTCTACCGTTTCACGCCCAAGACGGTCCAACAACATGTCGGTCGCAGTATTGTCCGAAATCGCGATCATGACCCTGGCCAGGTCTTCGATCGAGACCTCAGTGCCGGTATCCATCGGATAGATCTGACCGCCAGGCGTGCTGCGAAGTTCATCGGTCACCGTTAGCGTCTCGTCCCAGGTTGCCCGTCCGGCGTCGATCTCCGACGCCAACGCAGCGAGGACCCAGAGCTTGAAGACTGAGCCCAACACAATCGATGAGTCCGTTCGAACCTCGTGAACGGCCTCACACTCATCGCCGGATACGTTATAGACCCCCACTGATGACAACTCTCCAATCTCCGCCAGTGCGGCGTCGATCGAATCTACGGTGACGTCTTCCGGAATAGCCTGCACAGCCGGGGTGATCAGCAGTCCCTCTATCAAGTGGGGAGCAACTGCATCTACCCCCATCTGCACCGACAGGAGCCCGCCACTGGCGCCACGCAATTGAGATTCGGTCGCCGTCCCGTTCTCGAAGGCCTCAAACTCATCAACCGAGTAAGGCGGTTCGGCAAGTGCGAAGAGCTGAGGAATAAGCCCAACGAGTTGCTCGACCGGAACCTGAGACAGGAACTGCGGACTGAAGTGCGCCTCGGCGTCAGCGTTCGTGAGCGTCCCGCCGTCGTTCAACATTGTGACGAGCCACTCAAGTTGCATCCGAACGGGTACCGCAGCCGGTTCGGGTTCCACGGCCGCGACCGTCGCAGATGGTTCTGCGGTTGTGATCTTTGAGGTCGTCGGGGTCGCCGAAGTCGTGGTCTCCGCTTGGGTCGACTGCTCAGCGCTGCCGGAGTCGGCGCACGCACTGGCAAGAAACGCAACGACAAGCAACACCGCACACCACCTGAGATACGGGCCGAGGGTAGGTCGGTGGTTGAGCGGGGCGATGACGGAGATCCTCCAAGTAGTCATACGTTATTAGACGCAGCAGCAACTCGATCCTTACACCGCAGAGCAAATTTCTCTTTCCGACCAAGACGTAAGTAACAACGGGTTAGCCGAGACGCCGGTAGCAAATGGGGCTAGCTGCACAGAAGTACGAAACCCGGCGCGAACCTGCAAACATGGTAAGTCAAGCGGCAAGGGACCGTGATTATCGATCGCTCAACGCGGCGATCGTTAGGCCCCGGAAGAAGGAACGATATGCCAACGCCACCAACCGAAGACCAGGTCCTGGCCTGGTTCGATGAGTTGTCGAACTGGACCCGCTGGGGCGAGGACGATCGCCTCGGCACGCTCAACCACCTCACTCCCGAGAAGCGGGTTGCGGCGGCCAAGCTCGTACAGGAGGGCGTCTCCGTTTCCTGCAGCTGGGATATCCGCACCGGTCAGCAGCCGGGGGCGACCGTTGAGTCGCAGCGGTATATGTTGTCGACCGGCCTCGGCCTCGACGAGGAGGGCCGGCGAGGCCTGATGGGCGCCGGTCGAGCAGGAGGAGCCCAGGAGTTCATCGGGATGGTGTTCCACGGGCTAGACGTAACCCACCTCGATTCCCTGGCCCACCTGTTCTGGGACGGCAAGATGTACGGCGGTGCGCCGGCGTCGCTGGTGTCCGACCGACAGGGTGCGCTGAAACACGATGTGTTGGCTGTTCAGGACGGCGTCACGACCCGGGGCGTGTTGCTCGACATCGCCCGGCTTCGGGGCGTTGACGTGCTCGACGCCGACGACCACGTCTACCCCGAAGATTTGGAGGCGGCGGAGGAGGCGGCCGGTGTGCGGTGCGAGCCGGGCGATGTGTTGCTGATCCGTACCGGCGAGGGTGGCGCTCGTCGGACCGAGAAGAAGAACTACAACGCAAACAAGCCACGTTCGGGCTACCAGGCGGCCTGCCTGCCGTGGCTGAACGACCGCGGCATTGCGATGATCGGCTCCGACGTTGCCCAGGATCCAACACCGTCTGGCTACCAAACGGTGAATATGCCGATTCACATGGTCGGCATCGTTGCGATGGGCCTCTGGCTTATCGATAACTGCCAGCTTGAAGATCTGGCCGCCGCCTGCGCCGAGCGGAACCGTTGGGAGTTTCAGTTCATGCTCTCACCCATCCGATTCCAGGGTGTGACCGGTAGCCCGGTGAACCCCCTGGCCGTGTTCTGACTGTTCGATCGGCCAGCGGATGATCATCGAGACACCCCTGCTTATCATCGGCCACGGACCGGCGGCCCTCGTCGCGGCCAAGGTCCTCAGCGGTTCTGGCTTGACCAGTCTTGTCGCCGGTCATGAGCCGCTCGACAACACCGAGCCGGTAGAGCTCGACGCTGAGTCGTTGGCGATCCTGGAGCCTCATGGCGTGCTCGGTGTTCTGCGTCCCTACGCCTCGACCCAGGAGCCGTTCGCCATCGCTCCGCTGCTGTTCGAGCAGGGACTGAAGCACCACTGCGTCGCCGACATGCTGATCACCGTCTACGACGACATGGCTTTCACGCCGACCGATCACGATCGTGGCTCAGCGTCTGGCCCCGCGGCCGGGTCCGGGCGCCTCGATGGGGCCGGTAGCTCATGGGAGGTCAAGGCCGACGCCCTTCTCGATGTCAGCTCGTATCCGACCGACCTCAACCAGTCGATTCACCAGGCCGCCGCATTTGGCGTCGACCTTTTGGCTGGGATCGGGAGCAGGTAGAGCCGCTATCTATTTCGAGATCAGTCGATGGTCGTGCGGTGGTGTGGGTAGGCCAGGGCCATCAGTGGCACAACCAGCAGTTGTGCGATCCCCAGCAGCAACCACATTCTGTCGTATCGCCAAACGTCGTGTTGGCCGTTGAGGACGGCTAAGGCCACCGCGGTTCCCATGCCGCCAACCGCGTAGCGCAGCGCCTGATGGACCCCGTTTGCCGTGGCGATCGACTTCGACTCGATATCTCGTAGCGCTGCTGAGTTCAGCAAGCTAGCCAGAATGCCCATGCCAATGCCGAACAGCACGGTCACGGGGAAGAAGGCGAACCAGAAGCGGACCCGTTCGTCGAGGAAGAGATAAGCCCAGAGGTGGCCGACGGTGGCGACTGCGGCCGCCGCGGTCATGATGCCGCGGTAACCGTGACTGTCGGCCCAGCGTCCACCGAAGATCGCAACCACGCCAGAGATCATCGGCGAGACAAGAAACGCCAGTCCGACGCCCCACACCGAGTAGTCCCAGACGTTGAGCAGAAAGATCGGCCAGAGGACCCAGCTGGTAAAGGCACCGACCATCGAGAGTGACACTGCGATATTGGACACGGCGAAGGACCGGATGCGGAACAGGTTCGGATCGAACAGCGGCTCCGGGTGCCTGGCCGAACGAACGAGGAATAAGGGCAGCAGCAGCATCGCACCGATGAATGCGCCGATCACGGTGGGGTTCGCCCAGCCAGCGGAAGGGCCTCGGAGCGTTGCGTACATCACGAGGAACACCGACGTGGAGCCCATCGCAACACCGAGACCGTCCAGCGGTCTGGATCGATCCTGCTCGGCCGTCTCGGTCATAAAAAAGTGGGCTCCGATCAGGCCGAGAATGGTGATCGGCACCAGCGTCAGGTACATCCAACGCCAGTTGGCCAACGACAGCGCCAAGGCGGCGATAACCGGCGCCAGCCCGGAGGCAATCATGCCGACCGAGGCCCATATGCCGACCACCGTCGCCTGCTTGGATGCCGGGAAGCGAGGCAGGACGAGCCCGAGGGAAGCCGGCACCGCCAGCGCCCCGCAGATGCCCTGGACGCCACGGGCTAGAACGAGCAACAGCACCGAGGGAGCGAGTCCCGCGGCCAATGAACTGATGAGCAGGCCGATCAGCCCGGCCCGAAACACGGTCAGCCGGCCGTAACGATCGGCCAACCTGCCAGCCAGGAGCATCGTGGAGGCAAAGGTCAGCGAGTAGCCGGTGAGGATCCAGCCGGTCAACGAAGTTCCAGCCCCCGGGAAGCTGTCGAGAATATTGTCGTAGCCGACATTGGTCACCGTGACGTTTACCGTCCCGAGGACGAAGGCCAAGGAGCCGGTCGCCAACGCCAGCCAAGCCCGCCGATCGACGATCTGATCCGTCGGGCTCGACGAGCTGGATTGCATAGCAGTCGAGCCTACGACCCTCCACCTGATCCGTCAGATGCGGACCGAGGGAAGCCAGCCCGGTGGCGAGTCAGCCCTGAAACGGCTGGCCGTCAGCCCGTTCTAGAAAGGCGAATTCCTCGACCGGCTTGCGGCTCAGCTTTGTCAGCTGCTTCACCGGCCTGCCGAGCGGAATCATGGCCGCAACCGCTTCGTGCTCTTCGAGTCCCAGCAGCGACTGGGCCTCCTGCTCGGCGGTAGCCAACAGGGTGGTCAACGCACCGCCAAAACCCTCGTTGCGGGCCGACAGAATAATGTTCCACACCAGCGGGTAAATCGAGCCCCCGCTTGAAACACCGACCCGATCGAGATTCTTATCCATCGAAGCCACCAACCGTAAATCGACTGCCACTACGAGCACAACGGGAACCCGGCTCAGCTCCTTGAACATCGGGACAACGATAGGAAGCGACTCGTCTTGGGCGGCCGCTGCTTCGTCGACCACAGTCGGCGTCACGCTCTGCCAATAGACCTCGCCGGCCTGGGTCTGCTTCGCTGCGATCCGCATCGCAGGCCAGCACAGCTCACCCAGCCGCTGCTTCGTTTCATCATTGCGGACGATGATTACCTTCCAACCCTGGCGGTTGCCGCCGCTCGGAGCGAAGCGGGCGTTCTCCAAGATCCGGTGCAGCACGTCGTCCGGAACCGGCTCGTCTGTGAATTCACGAGCGGCGAAGGTTGTTCTCATTGCGTCGTAGAGCTCCATCGGCCCAGTCTTCCATCGAGCACACAGTGCCACAAAGGCACAAAATCTCTCGCCTATCGGTTGCCGTCGAAGCCGCCGGTGAAGCGGGCCAGTCTGGCCGGATCCTCACCGGACGGTCGCTCGGCGTTGGGCCAATAGCCGCTGGGATCGCCTTCGGCGACGTGGACCGCCCCCTTGATCCATCCCTCACCGCCGGCGACTGCCCGCACGTCGGCGGAAACGAAGCGTATGGCGATGGCGCACCGTCGACGCTGAGAGGTGTTGGCCTTTGAGCCGTGGAGGAGCAGATCGGTGTGCAGCGAGGCCCAGCCAGCTTGCAGCTCGTTGACGTAGCGGTCGCGGAAGCCGTCGTGCCCCTCGACCCGGCGATTCAGCACGACCGAGCCGTCCAGCGGGAGTTCGTCGTGGTCCATCGGACCCCGCTGATGGCTGCCGGGCACAAAGTGCATGGCAGCGTTTTCGTCGTCAACGTCATCGATGGCCAACCAGACGGTGACCGAATCGGTCGGAGTGAAGGGCCAGTAGTTGGCGTCCTGATGCAACGGCACTTCCATGCCATCGCCGGGCAGCTTGCAGAAGGCGTGGGTGCTCCAGCACACCGCTTTCTGACCGAGAATGTCGGTCGCATAATCAACCACTGTCGGATTGAGAATTAGGTCGTGAAGTCCTCGGCAGACCGTGTGGTAGTTATTGATCGAATATGAGTTGCGGCGATCGTCGGCCGAGACCACCTCATCGACCAGCCAATCCATATAGTCCCGCAACTCGTCTGCCTCTTGGACCGACAGCACCGGAACAGGGCTTAGGAAGCCCTGGCGGTTGAAGGTCTCGATCTGCGTCGGCGAGAGTCGGGTCGGTGTGTCGTTGTTGACCGGACGGAACCGGAGGTCGCGTTCGGTGTCATCGAAACGGAAAACGTCTTCGGCAGCCATATGCCCACGCTAAGCGAAACAAGCCCGCCAACTCCAGCGGCCGAACCCTTGCCTGCTACCCGGCGTCGATGAGCCGCCATCAGACCGACGCATTAGTGTCGCGACTGGGACTCTCAAGATGTGTAACGGGGGAAGTCATGGTTCGGCTGAATGATCTACACGAGCACGAGCGGAACAAGATGCTGAAGGCCGCTTCAGGACTGCCGCAGATCGAACCGGCGCCCTGGCTCAATCCGCCGCCGTTGGCGGAGTCGACGGTGGCGATCATCACCACCTCGGGCATCCATCGCCGTCAAGACCCACCGTTCCGCCCCGGCCTCGGGGAGTACCGGATTATTCCGGCCGATGTCGACCCGGCCGAGCTGACGATGTCCCACATCAGCGTGAACTTCGACCGCACGGCATTCCAACAGGACCCGAACGTGTGGTTCCCGCTCGATCGGCTACGTGAGATGGAGGCCGACGGGGAGATCGGCGGCGTCTCCCGCTGGCACTACGCCTTCATGGGCGGCATCCCGACCCCGATGCTGATGGAACAGACAGGTCGGGAGGTTGCACAGTTCTTGCGTGATGACGGGGTAGACGTCGTCCTGCTTATACCGGTTTGACCGTCGTGTACGTCCGCCGTGAGCGGACTGGCACACTTCATCGAACGTGAAGGGGTCGCAACCACCAGCCTCAGCCTCATCAGAGAGCACACCGAGGTGATGAAACCACCGAGGGCCCTTTGGGTTCCGTTCCCGCTCGGCCGACCGCTGGGAGCGGCCGACGATCCGGCGTTCCAACGTCGGGTACTTACCGAGGCACTGAGCCTGCTCGAAACGGCGACCGAGCCCACGATCGTCGACTTCGATGACGAGGCCCCGGAATCGGCGGGGCCGGAGGTTTGGGCCTGTCCGCTGAACCTGCCTCCTATCGACGGCGACTCCTACACCCAGCGGTTGCTGGCCGAGGTCGCCAGAATGCAACCATGGGCCGAGGAGACCAGGCGCACACGGGGCGGGCGAACCCTCATCGGCGCCAGCGGTGGGACCGCAGCTGATGTTGAGGTGATGGCTCGGTTACTGGGCGCGATCGCCGATGGTCACGACGTGCGTGAACTCCCCGACGTCGCTGCTGATGTCGAATGGAGCCACCTCATGCCGTACCTCTGTCGACATGTGGTCGACGATCTACGGGTCGTTTATCAGGAGGCGATTGCTTCGCAGCCCGGCCGCGTGGCTCCAGATCACGAGGCACTTTCGACCTGGATCTTCGACGAAACCGTGCTCGGTGAGGTTATTCAGGAACTCGGCAAGGCCTATATCGCCACCGGCGACCAACGTCTGACGCGATTGCGGGGTTGGACGATCCCCGAGGGTTACGTCGAGGGTGGCGAGGAAAGTTTCGGCCCGCAAGACCCCAATAGGAAAGGCTTTGAGGGCGCCATTGCATCCATGCGGCACCTGCGGGGCGAGTAGGTCGAGCGTCCGCTAGGTGGCGACCGGTTCGGTTCGTGTCATATCCGTGGCGGCCAGCATCTGGTCGGCGAAGAGGCCGAGCATCTCGGTCCGAACCGCGTCGTTGGTCGCCGCGATATTCGACACCTCGTTTGGGTCCTCGACCAGATCGAACAGCATCTCATTCCCGTCGGTATCACGGGTATAGCGATACCGCTCGGTGAGGACCGATCTCGTTTGCAGAGGAGCGATCGGCATCACCATGGCGATCGGCAGGTCCTCCTCAACCATGACGCTGTCCCGGACCGACGCCGACGAGTCATCGAGCACCGGGACAAGACTGCGTCCCTGCATGCCCTGATAACCGTCCAGCCCACAGAGATCGAGCAGGGTGCGGGAGAGGTCGATGTTTGATGCCAGCGATGCGGTATGCCCGGCGCTGTGGCCGGGGGAGTGAATGATGAGCGGCGTTCGCACACAACCCTGATAGTGCATGGCGGACTTCAGCAGCACGCCGTGGTCGCCCATCATGTCGCCATGGTCGCTAGTGAACACGATGATCGTGTCGTCGGCGAGGTCCAGCCGATCGAGCGTGTCGAGAATCTGGCCTATGCCGTCGTCGATCGCCTCGACCATGCCGTAGGTCACGGCGATGGCCGCCCTGGCTTCATCTGCGGTCGGTCCGAACGGCAGCACCCAGAAATTTTCGTTTGCCTTCGACGGGTTCGACCGGAGTCTCTCGAGATGAGCTGGCGTGTCGGCTTCGGGGGCATCGAACGAATCCGGAAGGACCATGTCGGCAGGATCGTGGCGGCTGAACCACGGTTCCGGGGGTGACATCGGGTGGTGGGGGTCGGGGAAGGAGCACCAGGCCAGCCACGGCTCGCCGGACTCGACCGCTCCCTCGATGAACGAGACCGTGCGCTCGGTAACGAACGAGGTCGAGTGAATCTCCTCGGCATAGGGCGCCGGGTGGATCTGCCACCAGTCGCCGATCCGCAGCTCGACGTTCTTCGCTGGGTCGAGGGCGTCGGCCAACTGGTCGGGTGTGGCCCCGCGCTCGAGCGCCCATTTGTAGTGATGTCCACCGACCTGGGCGCCGTGGCCGAGCGCAAACTCGACGTGCCCAAACCCGTAGAAGTCGTCGATCGTCGGCACGTCGCCGGCCTCATAACGCTCGGGGTGTTCGATCGTGTCCCATCCGGCGTCGTGGGCCGACGATCGTCCCGGGGTGCCGCCCAACGGGACGATCGCTTCACGGCTGGTGCCGTGCTGTAGGTGAGATTTGCCGAGCAGCGCCGTCTTCCAGCCTGCGTTTCGAAGTTCCCGAACGAAGGTGGCATCGTTGGGGTCGAGCGATCGGTCGTTGAAGACGACACCGTGGGCCGACGGCATTCGACCGGTCATGATCGACGACCGGCTGGGCATGCACACCGGGTTGGAGACGTAGGAGTTGCCGAACACCATGCCTGAACTGGCGATGCGATCGATGTTCGGGGTTCGCACCACCCCGTTGCCTGCGAAACCAAGATGATCGCCCCGTAGCTGGTCGCAGATGATGAAGAGGACGTTCGGCTGCTTTGACTCATCGTTTTGTGCGACCATTGACGAATCCTACCCGACTGGGTAGTTTGCAGCAATGGCCTCGACACCGACAGGAACACCGTCAACGACCCTGCAAGTGACGATCACCGGCACCGGCGTGCCAATACCGGCGCCGGGAACGGCGGGGCCCGGGGTGTTGGTCCGTACCGGCGACCACGTCATGCAGTTTGACGTCGGCCGAGGGACGGTCGGCCGCCTGGCCGACGCCGGCGTTCCACCTCGCTCGGTCTCGACCGTCTTCGTTACCCATCACCACAGCGACCATCTGGTCGGTCTCGTCGACCTGGTGATGACCCGTTGGGTCATGGATCACGCCGGTCACGAGCCACTTGAAATCGTGGCTCCGGTTGGCCCGGCCATCGACTACCTGCAGGAGATGCTCGAGCCGTGGAGATCCGATCTCGACGTTCGCAGGCAGCACACGGAGCGACAGGATCTTCCCGATCCGGTCATCGTCGCTTTCGAGCCGAGCGATACGCCGAATGAGGTTTGGGTCCGAGATGGTGTGCGGGTACTTTCGGTTGGGGTCCATCACGAACCGGTACTGCCCGCGGTTGCATACCGGGTCGAAAGCGCGGCCGGTGCCGTGGTCATCTCCGGCGATACTCGGGTCTGTGATGAGGTAGCCAAGCTCGCCGCTGGCGCTGACGTTGTCGTACACGAGGCGTGTCGAGCCCAGGCACTACGGGCGCTGTTTGGTGACACCCCGCAGATTGAGCACATCGTCGATTATCACGCCGACACCGTGGAGTTGGGGGCGCTGGCCGAACGAGTCGGCATTCCTCATCTGATGCTGACCCACTTGATCCCGCCGCCGGCCGACGACGAACAGCGTGAGCAGTTCGCGGCTGACGTTCGCCGCGGCGGCTACACCGGCGAGATCACGGTTGCCCAGGACCTGTCGGCCGTGGTGATCGGCGGCTGAGATCTGCCTTGTGCTGTTCTCAGCGGAGCTGGAACACCGAGCGAACGTCGGCCACCATCTGAGCCTCGGAGCCTTTGGCATACCGGCCGATCACCGCGCTGTTCTCCGCCAATACGACGTACTCGTCATCGCCAAACAGCTTGGCCCGCAGGTCGGCGTCGACGAACCGGATAGCGGTGCCGTCGACCGGATCGGAAAGATCGTCCGTAGCCACGAATCGCAGCGGCCGAACAGGCTCCGGCAGTTCATCCAGCACCGCGGCTGCAGCCACCGACGTCTGCGATGCGATGAGAACCTTTGGTCGGTGTTGGGCGAGGGCCAGGAGCGAAGTCTCGCCGGTGTCGGCCAATTCCACCCGCACCCGAGGTAGTGCCTTCTTCAGGTCAGACGGCAGACGCCCGGCGTCTCCCAGCGTCATCGTCGCTGGCATCAGTGCCTTTGTGATGTCGATCGGCTTGCCCCGCCGCACTGTGGTGCCGACGAAGTGCCGTAGGGCGTTGGCCGGAGCCGAGGTGTTGAACAGTAGCTTGCCCATCCGCAGGGCCTCTTTGATAGTTGCTTTGGTTGGGTCGAAACATTCGGCCTGGTACTGGTCGAGCAGGCGATCGTTTGCCGCGCCGGACATGACCAGGTCGAGTTTGGTGCACAGGTTCCTGGTATTTCGGATGCCCATGTTGAGCCCCTGGCCGAGGAACGGCGAGGTCTGATGGGCGGCGTCACCGCACACGAACACATTGCCGTCGCGCCACTGTGAGGCGATGAGCGAGTTGAACTTGTACACGGTGTGCCGCACCAGCTCGATCCGCTCTCGGTCGGCGAACGGTTCGATCAGCTCGAGGATGCGGTCTGGAGACTGCAGTTCGAGGATGTCGTCGTCGGGGTTGATGCGGAACTCCCATCGCACGTGGTCGTGCACGCCCATAGGGAGGTAGGTGGTCGGGCGGTCCTGGTCGACGATCTGGTAAGCCCAACCGGGGGTTCCCCGAAGGGCGTCGGCCGGAACTCTGGCGTCGACGATGAGGAACAGCACCGTGTCGCCCAACGTGGTCAGCGAGCCGCCGGTCTGTTTGCGGACGAAGCTGCCGGCCCCGTCGCAGCCGAGCAGGTAGCGAGATGTCAGCTCGCGGGTCTCGCCACTCGATAGGTCTTGCACGGTCAAGACCGCCTGATGGGACCGGTACAGCTTGCGGGCACTCCATCCGAATAGCGCCTCGATATTGTCGTTTGCGGCGATGGCATCGCGGAGCACCGCTTCGAGTTCCGGCTGGAAGAACCATCGGCGCTCATCGCCGAACGCCGCCTTCGGGGTGGCGAACGGCTGGTCGAGGTCGTCCTTGTCGAGGTAGTAGCCAGCCCCTGCGGTCGGCTTCGTCTCGATCTTGACCGCGCGATCTCCGAGAAGTTCGCCGAGGATCGAGAGGCTGTATCCGTCGAGCATGACCGCTCGCGGATAGGGGTAGGGAAAGGTACTCTCCTCGACGATCGCAACCCGATAGCCAGCGTTCGCCAGCTGGATCGCCGCCGTCGCGCCGACCGGACCACCACCGACGATGACCGCGTCGAACTCAGTTCCGGTCTCGCCCGGTTGCATCAGAGCGCGTCGATCACGGGCTGTAGCTCGCCGAGGTCGCGGGAGAGCAGCGATGCCTGAACGTCGTCTGGCAACTCCTCGAAATATGGTGCGCACTGGGGGCCGTCGAGGTTGAAGACCCCGGACTCCTGCACGGTCGGACCCCATTGGTTGGCCCCGTTCGGGCCGAGGGTGCTCAGGTCGTAGACGTTCGGGCCAAAGCCAGCGTCGACAAGGTCGCCGTCGCACATGTGCTCGTGCACGTGGCCGTAGGGGTCGTGCCAATAGTCGTAGACCTGCGAACCGTATACGTGGCGGCCGACGCCCCAAGCCAAGGCGTACCGGCGGCCCTCCTGCTGGCGTGCCCGGAGGGAGGAATGGCCCCGCATGACGTCGTCCATGCTGAAGACTTCGAAGCTCACGTGGCTCAGCTGGGCATCGAGTCGACCGTCGGGTTGGGCTGCCCGGGGGTCCATCAGCGGTAGGACAAAGACGCTGTGGTGGTCGGTGTACTCGTCACCACGGTCCATTCGCATGAACTGAGCCATCGTCGTCGAGTCGCACTCTTGCAGTGCTTCGAAGAGTTTCGGGGGAACCGCGTGTTCTGAACCGACCGGGATATTGATCTCGGCCGCGTCTGACACCAACATGCCGAAGGTGTCGGACAGGAACCGCATCATCTGCTGGTGAGGCCCAACGGGCAGGCACATGACGACGTGACCGAGCCGCACGATCTCCGGCGGCCCGGGGTCGGCCAGATTGGGGCGGCGGTTGCCGGAGACGTCCTGCAGTTCGCCCTGACGGTCATGCACGCCACCGTGGTTGTAGGTGATGCGATCGCGGCGGGGGGTGAGCGGCTCAGCCGACTGGCCGTGTACCGCTTCGAAAACGAAGCCGCTGATCGGCTCGACGAAGTGTACGCGCTTGCCCCCGCCGAGTTCGCCCTCGGTTCCGGGAATGTCGTGCACCGGTGAGCAACCGGGTACGGCGTCGGCCAGCGCCTGCAGATCGGCCTCGTTCGCCATCTCGAAGGCGAAGCCGAGGAACTTTGCCGGACCGCGGTGGACCACATGGAGGAACGGCGAGCCTTCGAGCCCGCGTGAATACATGACGTCGTCGTCGCGATAGGCGACCTGGAAGCCGAAGTCCTCAACGAAGGTTTGCATAATGTCGAGGTCGGGTGCGGAGAACCGCACGTAGGCGACGTCGTGGGCTTTTGTCACTGGCATAGTTGCACCTTTTCTTCTTTCGGTTCTTCTTCTCGTTCTTCTCTTGGTTCTTCTTCTGGTCCCGCTTGGGATGAGCGCTGATGGCTAGAAGACGCCGTCATAGGAGCCTCCATCGAGTTGAATGTTCTGGCCGGTGAGGTAGCTGGCCTGGGCCGAGCACAGAAAGGCGAACGTGTCACCGAACTCGTTTGGCAGCCCGAGCCGCGCCGCCCTGATGCTGTCGACCTGCTCCCGGCGTGCCGCTTCGTAGCTCAGGCCGCGAGTCTTCATCACCACCTGGGCCATGTACTCCTGGCGGTCGGTGTCGAACCGTTCGGGTAGGAGAGTGTTGAGCGTGACGTTGTGTTTGGCCGTGGTCTTCGACAGGCCCTTGAGTACGCCGGTCAGGCCGAGGCGGGGCGCAGACGACATCGCCATGAGCGGGTTTGGTGACTTCACCATCGCCGAGGTGATGGCGACGACCCGACCGAACCGGCGCTCTTGCATGCCCTCGATCACCCGGCTGAGAAGGTCGAGTGGAGCGACCATCGTGCGGTCGGCCGCTTCTCGCCACATATCGCGGTCGATGCTGGTGAACGGGGTCGGTGGTGGTCCGTCTCCGTTAAGCAACAGAATGTCCGGCTCCGGACAGGCCGCCAGCAGCCGATCGTGCGTCTCGGTTAGCGCCGCATCGCCAACGATGCCCGTTACCTCGACGCCGTAGTCGGACGAGATCGCCGCCGTGGTCGACTCGACCGTGTCCGCATCGCGGCCGTTGATGACAACGTGCACGCCTTCTCGGGCCAGCGACTCGGCGCAGGCGCGACCCAAACCGCGGCTCGATGCCAGGAGTATTGCCCGACGACCATTAATGCCGATATCCAAGATTTTCCCCAGTGGTCGACTGCTCTCTCGCAATCTTTACCCACTTGGGTAGGTTTCGTCAATCGCTACAGACTGTCCATCATTGAAGCTGTCAGCCGCTGCAGGCTGTCAACCGCCGGTATCGCCTCGTTCTGAAATCATGGAAAGCGTGGCGGCAGCCTGACTGCGTAGGCGAGCGATGATGTCTTCGACGTCTGCTGGATCATCGGCTTCGACCGCCATCTGTATAAACGGAGCGAAGGCCGCCCATCCCAGCTCCATGGCCATGACGGCGGCGAATTCAGCTTTCAGCTGACGGTCCGGCTCCTCAAGCCCGGTGATCTCTGTGAGCTGAGCCAGCGCGGCCCGGGGAATCGAGATGTTCTCATCGAATTCGAGTCTGGCGGTGTCGAGATCCCCATCCAGCACGATGCGAACGACAGCCTGCAGATAGCGCTGGTCGAGACCCAGGGTCAGCGGCACTGGGAGGCCGCCACCGCCTCGTTGCTGCGCGTTATGGAAGTGCTCGGTGGCAACCCGTCGAAACGCCGCTTCGATCAGCGGTTGCTTCCCGCCGAAGTAGTGATGAATCTGACCCTTGTTGACTCCGGCGCGGTTGGCGATATCGCGCAGGCTGACCCGTGTCGGCCCCATCTCGGCGAGCAGATCCGCCGCCGCCTCGATCAGCGCCTCCTCGACGGCGGACCGCCCTCGCGCCGCCGATGCGTTTTGCTCCATAACCCGAAGCCTAACGAGGCCAAGGTCAATGGTGGCTGCAATCGGGTCGGCCTGAAGTGCGCTGTCGTGCAGGGTTCCCTAGGGTCAGGGTCTTGTGAGGTCATGTCCTGCGGGTCATGGGCGTGGCAGTGAACGAGGGAGATCGAAGATGCGCTTGAAAGATAAGGTCGCGATTGTTACCGGTGCTGCGTCTGGCTTGGGGGCGGCGACGGCAAAGATGTTCGCAGACGAAGGTGCCAAGGTGATCGTGGCCGATGTGGCTACCGATGACGGTGCCGCGGTGGCCAGCGAAATTGTCGCCGCCGGTGGCGAGGCCCGTTTCCTGAAGCTCGATGTTTCAAGCGAGGCCGATTGGGCCAGCGCGGTATCCGAGACCGTTTCGGCCTACGGCCAAATCGACATCTTGGTCAATAGTGCCGGCCTCACTGCCACCAGCCAGGACCTGCTGAACACCAATATTTGGGATGCGCAGATGGACATCGTGGCCAAGGGTGTGTTCCTGAGCATGCAAGCGGTCGTCCCCGTCATGCGGGAGGCCGGGCGGGGCTCGATCGTGAATATCTCGTCAATCTCCGCCTTCGTTGGCCAGTCGCACGTGCACATGGGTTACAACGCGGCAAAGGGGGCCATACGCTCGGCGACAAAGTCGGCCGCGGTGCAGTTCGCATCGGACGGTATCCGCGTGAATTCGGTGCATCCAGGCATCATGCCGGCAATGAGAAATTCGAAGCAGGTCGCCGACCCGAAAGCCCGCCAGGCCAGGATCGACGCCGTCCCGGCCAAGCGCCAGGGTCGGGTCGAGGAAGTGGCCTACGCCAACCTGTTCCTGGCCAGCGACGAGGCTTCGTACATCACGGGGATCGAGTTGCCAGTCGACGGCGGCCTTCTGGCCATCTAACTAGTTACCCCTCTATCCGGTTGGAGGTTGATAGGGGTGATCGCGGTCGGTGACCGACGACTGGGTCAGCAGGTAGAAACGAAAGTCGGTCAGCCCGGCCGGACTCCGTGCGGGATCGATCGGATGCTGCTCGAACCACTCGAGATACCGCTGGTAGGCATCGTGGTCGGCAAAGTGCAGCTCGACGATCCGGTAGAACGTGGTCGGCTCTTCGGCCGTGGAGGTCCCGGCACTGGTGGCGGTAATGGGCCGAACGATGTCGTTCGTGACCAAGCGGTCGAGGTGAGGGTTGGCCAGTAGGTCGGGAAAGTGGATGTCGGCCAGCCATCGTTCATACTCCTCGACCGTGACACCCTCGACGATGTCGTAGCCGAGCAGGGCTTTGACTCCCGGTGGGTCTGTCGCTTCGTAATCCATGGCCCCCTCCCTATTCATAGAGCCGCGTTCTGGACACTAGTGAAGATTGTTGGTGAGAGCATCAGCCAGAGCGAAGCAGGCGTTCGCCGGGGTCGGAGCGTTCGGTATAGCCTCGGCGGGACTAACGACCAGGAGTTGGGGCTGAGATGACGTTGCAGAAGTTGCTGGTGGCTAACCGCGGGGAAATCGCCATCCGGGTGGCGAGGGCCGCCGCCGACCTCGGCGTAGCCACGCTCGCCGTACATCCGGCCGACGACGCCGGCTCGCTGCACAGCCGCATGGCCGACGAGGTCCATCAACTTGAGGGCCGGGGCCCGGCGGCCTACCTCGACATCGCTCAGCTGGTCCGCGTCGCGGTGCAAGCGGGATGCGACAGCGTGCACCCGGGCTACGGCTTTCTGGCCGAGAACCCCGAGTTTGCCGCGGCTTGCGAGGAGGCTGGGCTCACCTTCGTCGGCCCGACCCCGGCGATGCTCGAACTCTTTGGCGACAAGGTGGCGGCGCGGGCCCTCGCTCAACGCTGTGACGTGCCGGTGCTGGCTGCTACCGACGGTCCGACCGATCTCGATGGTGCCCGCGACTTCTTCAAGTCCCTCGGAAGCGGAGCGGCCGTGATGGTCAAGGCGCTCGCCGGTGGCGGCGGGCGTGGTATGCGGCCGGTGCTTAGCCTCGACGACTTGGCCGAGGCGATGACTCGATGCGCCTCCGAGGCTCAGGGGGCGTTTGGCAGCGGCGATGTGTATGTCGAGCAGCTATTACCCGCTGCTCGTCACGTCGAAGTGCAGGTTATCGGCGACGGTAACGAGGTTTCCCATGTGTAGGAACGTGAATGCAGCATCCAACGCCAACGCCAGAAGTTGATCGAGATCGCTCCCGCTCCTGCGCTGCACGAGGCGGTGCGGACCCGGCTGCTCGCCGCCGCGGTGCGCCTCGCTAGCGAGGTTGGCTACCGGAGCCTTGGCACCATCGAATTCCTGGTCGACGCCAACGGTGGTGCTGATGCGGCCATCGCCTTCATCGAGGCAAACGCTCGTGTCCAGGTGGAACACACCGTCACCGAGCAAGTCACCGGCATCGACCTCGTCACCGCCCAACTCTTGGTTGCCGGTGGCCAGTCGCTCGACGAAGTCGGCCTGAGCCAAGAACAGGTTCCAAACCCGATCGGTTACGCGGTGCAGGCACGGGTGAACCTAGAGACGATGCAGGACGACGGCAGCGCGAGACCCTCCGGCGGTGTATTGCAGACCTACGATCCGCCGACGGGGCCCGGGCTTCGAACCGATGGGTACGGCTATGCCGGCTACGCCACGAGCCCGAGTTACGACTCGCTCATGGCCAAGGTCATCGGGCACGGTCCGTCGTTCGACGTCGCGGCCCGCCGCACCGCACGTTCCCTCGCCGAGTTCCGCATCGAGGGAGTCGACACCAACATCGCGTTCCTTAGAGCGCTTCTGGCTCACCCCGACCTGCTGGCGGCGCAGGTGCATACCCTCTTTGTCGAGGAGCACCTCACGGCCCTGTTGGCCTCCGCAGAAGCCGATTCGAACGCCCGCTTCGTCAGCACCGCAGGACCCGGACCATCAGTAGCCGCCGGTGCCAGCATCTCATCGCAAGACCCGTTGGCGGTATTGGCCCTCGGTAAGTCCGGGCACCCATCCGAAACACCAGCTGAAGCCAGCTCAGGGGCAGCCATGGGCGGCGCAACGGCCGGGCCCGAGGGCACCGTGGCTCTGGCGGCACCGTTGCAGGGCACTGTCATCTCGGTCTCGGTTGCGGTCGGCGACGAGGTTGCCGCCGGTCAGTCGGTGCTGGTGATGGAGTCGATGAAGATGGAACACGTCGTGAGCGCCGGGTGCAGCGGCGTGGTTCGAACCATTGGCGTCGAGCCGGGCATGGCCGTCTATGAGGGGCATGGCCTGCTCTACATCGAAGAGGGCGAGGTGTCGGTCACAGCCGACGGCAGCACTGACGCCATCGACCTCGATCTCATTCGCCCCGACTTGGCTGAGGTGCTCGAACGCCATGAGTTACTAACCGACGAGCGTCGTCCCGCCGCGGTCGCCCGCCGCCGCAAAACCGGTCATCGGACCACTCGTGAGAATCTCGAGCAGCTCATCGACCCTGACTCGTGGGTCGAGTACGGATCGAGCGTGGTGGCCGCCCAGCGGACCCGACGATCGGACGAGGACCTGATCCACAACACACCCGCCGACGGCATGGTCTCCGGCATCGGCGCCATCAACGGAGACAGTTTTGGCGAAGAAGAATCCCAAGCGGTGGTCATGGCCTATGACTACACGGTGCTTGCTGGCACGCAGGGTGTCTTCAATCACTACAAGAAGGATCGCATGATGGAGCTCGCCCGAGACTGGCGGCTCCCGGTCGTCTTCTTCGCCGAGGGCGGGGGCGGTCGTCCCGGTGATGTCGACGCGATCCACGGCTTCGGTCTCGACCTTAGGACGTTCTACACGTGGGGCGAGTTGTCTGGCACGGTGCCCATGGTTGGCATCACGTCCGGTCGCTGTTTTCGCAGGCAACGCTGTGATTCTCGGCTGCTGTGATGTGGTGATCGCCACCGAAGGCTCCAATATCGGCATGGGTGGCCCGGCCATGATCGAGGGAGGCGGCCTTGGGGTGTACCGCCCTGAGGAGGTCGGCCCGATGTCGGTCCAGGTGCCGAGCGGGGTGGTCGACATCGCGGTGAAGGACGAGGTCGAGGCCGTCGATGTGGCCAAACAGTACCTGAGCTACTTCCAGGGCCGGACGACCGAGTGGGAGGCGCCGGACCAACGGCGGCTGCGCCACATCGTGCCGGAGAACCGGCTGCGGATCTACGACATCAGGGAAGTCCTCGAAAACCTCTTCGATGTTGGGTCGGTGCTGGAGATCCGCAGGGGTTTTGGCGATGGCATGGTGACCGCCCTGGCCCGGATCGAAGGTCGTCCGGTCGGCGTGATCGCCAACAACCCCGGGCATCTCGGCGGGGCAATCGACAGCGATGCTGCCGACAAAGCCACCCGCTTCCTGCAATTGTGCGACGCCTTCGATCTGCCCGTGGTCTCGCTGTGCGATACCCCAGGCAACATGGTTGGCCCGGAATACGAGAAGTCGGCCCTCGTCCGCCACTGCTGTCGGATGTTCGTGACGGCTTCATCGGTGACCGTGCCGTTCTTCACCGTGGTCTTGCGTAAGTCTTACGGCCTCGGTGGTCAGGGCATGGCGGCCGGAAGCACGAAGAGCTCCTTTTGGACGGTGGCCTGGCCCACCGGCGAGTTCGGCCCCATGGGGCTGGAAGGTGCGGTCAAGCTGGGCTTCCGGAAGGAGCTTGAAGCGGTGCAGGACACCGACGAACGGAACGTCCTGTTCGAGAAGTTGGTGGCCAAGATGTACGAGGACGGCAAGGCACTCAACTCGGCCATGAACTTCGAGATCGACGAGGTCATCGACCCGGCCGTAACCCGGCATTGGATCCTCGCCGGCCTCAGATCGACGCCGGTTCAGGGTTGGCGCCAACGGGAGACGCCGAAGCGCCCCTGCGTCGACACCTGGTGACCAATCAGCGCAGGTTATAGCGGGTGCCGACGAAGCTTGGGCCGTAACGATCGTCAGCGGCGAACTCGTTGGCCAGCGCGGCCTTGGCCCGCCAGCCGGTGCAGTGACCGGGAGCGACCAGGCGCGGATCGAGGGCCCGTAGCGCCTGCACCGTTTCGGGGATACGTTTCTCCATCGCCGCTCCAGCGAGGTGATAGCCGCCGAGCACTAGGTCGAGACCGTCGTCGCTTAGCGATTTGGCCGACGTTGCGGCATTGATTATCCCGGCGTGCGAGCACGCTGACAGGACGGTTACTCCCCGGTTGGTGACCTGGGCCGCGAGGTAGCGTTCGTCGAGAATCAGCGGGTCATCCTCGAATGGGCCGTTGACCTCGCTTCGGGTGACGTGACCATGCAGGCCGGTTTCGAAGTCGTTCTCTCGAGGGATTTCGCCGCTGCCGTGAAAGAACCCGCCTGCGATGTCGTGAGCATCGGCGTTAAGCGAAAGATCGGCGCCAGCGGCAGCCAGATCTTCGAGGGCAGGTTCTGGTGGAAGTAGCAACACGCGACCATCGGGCACCCGGACCCCTCGTTGGTCTGGCCGATTGGGGTGAAGGTCGAGCACCGGGGGAGCGAGGCCAGCGGCGGAGCGGGCCGCAGCTATCGCCGAGATGGCTTCCGGTAGTGCGCCGCTGTGGTCCCAGTGCCAGTGTGAAAGAAACACCGCCTCGATCGTGCTCAGGTCGAGGCCAAGCCGTTCGACATTGCTAAGCCAGATGTCGCTGTATGGCCCCACATCGAACAGCACGGTTCGGGACTCTTCACCGATACGCCCCGTCGCCAATACCGAGAAGCCGTGGCAGGCACACGTGAGATTCCCGAACACATCGGTGTGGGCATGACCGTCGACCACCTCGGTCGGTTCGATCCGGGCGAGAATGCCCTGGCTCTCCGGTGACTGATCGGCGTTGTCGATACTCGACAAGGTGTCGGTTTCGTTGTCGACAACAACCAGTAACTCAAGCTGATCCAGTTCACGCATGCGCTCATGTTGCCACCTCCGAGTCATGCCTGCTCAGTCGGCACTTCCTCGGTCTAGATCGACGGCGCCCGAGCCGTTCCAGCGCATTAGGCCTTCTTGCATGCAGGTAGCGACAAGGTGTCCGTCGAGATCGTAGAAGCGACCGCTGGCCAGGCCCCGGCCGCCCGACGTCGACTCAGCTCGCTGCTCGTAGTACAGCCATTCGTCCACTCTGGCCGGGCGGTGCAGCCATACTGTGTGATCGAGGCTGGCCACAGTGACCTGCTCGTCTCGCCAGCTGTAGCCGTGGGGCAACAGGATCACCGGATTCATTCCGAGATCGGCGAGATAAGCGAGCCCAGCATCGTGGAGGGATCTATCGTCTCCCAGCTGGCCGTGAACCCGCATCCACATCAGCTGGGGCTCGGTCACCGGCTGACCTTCACCAGCTGTCGGAGGGTTGACGTATCTGACGTCCATCGGTCGATCTCGACCGGGCCACGGGTGTTCATCGCTCGGTAGGTTCGACTCTATGACGTCGCCGTAGTCGGTATATGGCTGTGCGTTTGTTGGCGGGGCAACAGCGATAGTTGTCTGCGGCTCCCAATTCAGGCCACCAGCGGAAGCCTGGAACGAGATCAGGCTTCGCATCACCTCGGCACCGCCCTGAAGCGCCACCACCTGGCGCTGGCTGAATGCGCGCCCATCTCGGAGCCGGTCCACCCGCAGCTCAACGGGCTCGGCAGCATCACCGGCCTTGAGGAAGTACGAGTGGATCGAGTGCATAGTCCGGTCATCAGGAACCGTGCGGTGGGCCGCACCCAGCGTCTGGGCGAGGAGTTGCCCACCATAGGTTCGCAGGCCGCGGTCCGGTGATGGCGGCCCGACGAATACGTTCTCGTCAACGGCTGACAGGTCCATCAGCGTCGCAAAGCTTGCGATCACGACAGATAGGTCACAAACCAGTCGCGACAGACCGACGCGACGGCGTCGAGCTGGGTGGTGTATGGCGCATAGTGGCCTCCGGGGAACATCTCTAGCCGCTTCGGCTCGTGCGCCGTTGAATAGGCCTGGAGCTGTACGTCGGTAAGGCATGTCGTGTCGTGGGTCATCAACGCCATTAGTAGTGGCGTGGGCGAGATGGCGGGGATGTAACTGCCCGGTTCGTAGGCGGCGCGATTGGCTCGGCTAAGTAGCGTGCAGGAGTTGACATAGGTGGTACCGACACCCGCGACCTTGCTCCACTCGTAGCTCGCGGTGCCTTCCACCGAAATGGGAATCATCCGGGGTTTCTCGCCCCGCTGTCTGGCGGCCCGCTCCTCGTTCACCTCTTGAACGAAGGTGGCGTAGGCGTCGGCGGTGAGTGCCCGGGTTGTGTTCTGGTGGCCGCTGATCGTGGGCACCAGCGATACGACACATTTGACTCTCGGGTCGGTCGCAGCCACGACCAGGCAGTGGCCACCGGCGTAGCTGGTGCCCCACAGACCGATGCGATCGGCGTCTACCTCGGCTCGGCTACCTATGTAGGTGATCGCATCGCGCATATCGGAGATCTGCTGCCACGGATCGATTTCGCCCCGAGGCTCGCCGCCGCTCGACCCGGTGTTGCGGTGGTCATAGACGAGGCAGGCGAAGCCAGCGGCGCAGAAGACATCGGCGTATTGGTCGAGCGCCATTTCTTTGACCGCGCCGAAACCATGGCTGAGCACGATCGCCGGGAACGGGCCGCTATCACTCTCATCGGCGCTGTCCGGCGTGTAGAGGAACGCTGCCATTGGCGTTCCGTCCAGTGCATTGAATTCCACATCAACGCGCATTCTCAGGTCCTATCGGTTGGTCGCTACGGGGCTACGGGGCTACATCGCCACGGGGTGTAGATCGCCACGGGGTGTAGATCGCCACGGGGTTTACATCGCTACGGGGTTTACATCGCTACGGGGTTTACATCGCCACGGGGTTTACATGGCGGAGATGGAGCGTCCGCCATCGGCGAACGCTACGTCACCGTTGATGCAGTCGGCCGCATCCGAAGCTAGGAAAACGACGAGCCTTGCCACACCCTCAGGCGTCGAAAGGCGGCCCAGCGGGCTGCGGGCGAGGCGCTTTTCCCAGCCCTCCTGGTCGACCACCCGCATCGTGCCGGGTGTCGGCATCGGCCCGGGGGCGACGGCGTTGACCCGAACGCCCTGTTGCCCCAATTCGACTGCGCACTGGCGGGTCAGCGCCGAGATGGCACCCTTGATCGCTGCATAGACCGACCCGTTCGGAATGCCGTGAACCGAGGCTGGCGAGGTCATGTTGACGATACTTCCGGCTCCTCGGTCGATCATGTGGGGAGTGACCGCCTGGATGCCCCAGTAGACCGCGTCGAGGCCGATCGCCATCTGACGCCGATAGTGATCTTCGGACACCTCGGTCATCGGCTCGTACTTGACCCACATGGCGTTGTTCACCATCACATCGATCCCGCCGAAGTGGGCGGCGATGTCATCGATGGTCTTCTGCCACGTTGCACGGTCGGTCATGTCCACGACGCAGGGCAGAACCTCGGTGCCATTGGCTCGGATCGCCGTGACCGTCTCGTCGAGGAGCGCCCCGTCTACATCGACCAGTGCTAGCCGAGCACCTTCACGCCCGGCCTCTTCGGCAATCGCTCGACCGATGCCGCCCGCGGCGCCGGTCACGATGACTGTCTTGTCCTTCAGTGCTGTCATAGTCCCCTTCTCGACATCTTGATCCTGTCAGATCAGAAGCGGCTGGGGAAAAGCAGCCGCTCCCAGCCGGCAGCATCGAGCCGTTCTCGGAACGCTGCCTTTGTCGCTTCGTCTGGCTGTTGCATTGGCGGCCCCATGGGACCGCCGGCCATGCCGAGTATGTCCATCCAGTATTTGATGAGGCCCATGGGATGGGCGGCTTTCTTGTCGTCCCACAGCACTGCGTAGATGCTGGCCCAAACTTCGCGCAGCGACGCTAGCTCGTCGCGGATTTGGGTGGCGCCTGCGATGTCGCCCTGGTGTGCGAGACGTAGGTAGTCGAGGATCGGCTGCCGCTCCGGGCTTTGCATTAGGTAGACGCTGGTCGATCCCATCAGCACTTGCTGGCCGTGTTCGACGGTCATCTCCAGCAGTTGGGCTTCGAACGGGTAGGACAGCACAACTTCGTCGCCGAACATCTCCATGGCCTGGATGGTGTGCTGTGGATCCTTGATGGCATTCTTGAAGCCGCAGACGTTGGGAATTCTGGCGATGCGAGCCATGGTTTCATGGGTCATCGTCATGCCGGAGTGGGGCGTGTTGAACGCAACGATCGGCATGTCAATCTTGGCGGCGACGTACTCAAAATAGTCGTGCATCATGTTCTGCGAAGAGGCCCATTCATACGGGACCCAGAGGATGATGGCCTCGGCGCCGATCGCTTTGGCATGGAGGCTGAGGTCAATGGTCTCGGCCACGCTGTGGTCGGCGGTATAGAAGGTACACATGACATGATCGCCCGTGGCGCGATCGCCCACCGCCTCTGCGATCAGGTCCATCGCGTGCTTTCGCTGAGCGATGGTGAGACCCCAGGCATCGAGGAAACCGAAACCCACGCCGCTGGCTCCGGCGGCGATCACACGCTCGACATTGCTGACGAGCCCTGCTTCGTCCAGCTCGAAGTCCGGCGTGAACGGCGCCGACGGACTGGCAAACAGTCCCGTCAGATTCTCCCGCGCCCACTCCTTAGCTTCACGCCGACCGACCATTAGTTCTCACTCCTCGGGGCTGCTTCGAGATGGGAGTCATTCTGTCGCATCAACAGAACACACGCTCCACGAGGAGCTTCAGATTCTCCCGTTTAGCGCCGGGCCGAGAACTGGCAGCTCAAGATGCTTTCGGCCGAGGCTAAGGTGGATAAGGGCGGGGTGCGTCACTATCGGACGAATCAGAGATCTATTGACAGGCTTCCCAGTCCGCCTAACAGAGAGCCGGCTGCCCCGATCGAAGCTGACATGACCTGTGCCGCAACCAGCAGTTCGGCTTCGAAAACAGAGGCAATCTCAGATACGATCCCCGCGATTTCCGTTTCATATGTCGCAACGAAGTCGCGCAGCTGTTGCACGTTTTCTTCAAATTCTGTCACCGAGTCGTAGATATCCTTGAACTCTTCGAAGAGTTCCTCGATCGACATCTTTTCGTCGGCTGCAGAAGGAGCGACAGCGGCGACCAGGGTTTCTGCAGACTGGGGCTTGTCGTTGGTCGGGCTGATTCCAAACTCCTGCAATAGCCGCTTGCCGAAATTCACAAACGCGCTGGCAGCGATGGTCTGGTAGACGTTGCGTTCGTGGGTTCCCTTGACAGTTAGTTTGTTTTCAGCGACGGATCTTTCCTGGAATCGGCTGAGGGTCTGTCGGGCCAGCTTGAGAGACACCTGGTAGTGAGCTTCGACTCCTGGAAACCCCTGTCTGCCGAGTGCGCCGACCTGGCCGGTCCTCCTATACAACGAGCGCTCTTTCGTGCGCAGTTCACAGTGCACGACCATCTGAGCGTTGAGATCCACGCCTGTCCTGATTTTGACAATCGGGTCCGGGAAAAGGGCGCTCAACACCCCGGCCAAGGCCGACGAGAACATTGTCTGGATGGCGTCATCGTCAATCTCGTCGAAGATCTCACGCGCAGGTTGCAAGTTGATTTCCAAGAACTCCGAGTAGACGGCGTGTAGAGCACGAGCTCCCTTAGCGATATCAGGATCTAAGTCGGGCCGTTGCAGAGCGAGCTCCAGCTTCCCAACCTCCTCTCGCGCATGTGCAACTATTTCTTCGACGCTCTGAATCCTGTTTACCGTTTCGAATTGCAGCCCGATTTCTAGAGCCTCACCGTTGTCGGAGACCTGAACAAGTTTGGCGAACTCGGACCCGAGTTGCCCAAGCTTGCCCTGAGTGATCGCGTGATACCAGGCGACATTAAGTCGGCAGAGCTCGACGAGCCGTGCTCTTGCCGCTCGAGAATGGCGCTTCCACTTTCTGTCAGCTTCGACGTAGCTCGAAAGAGCGACATAGCTATCGGCCTGCTTAACATCGCGCCAGGCGAGTTCGTCACGCACAATAGCCCTGAGGCCGATGTAGAGGAGCAACAGCCCCGGCAGTCCGATTAGAAAGATAAAGCCCGAATAGAAGACCCACTCGGCGTATGGGAACTGCTGGAGTAGTTCAGCCTCAGACTCGTCGCTTACGGCATAGAATTTTCCCTCTGTTGGGACATGCCAAACAGCCTGTCGTTCACCCGGCCAGAACCAGATCGGGCCGATCTGCTTGCCGTCCTGGAGCCAGTACGGCACGGCATCCACTCCACCAGGGTTGACCTCGGTCGAGATGGCGGTGACTTCTTGGCTGGCTCGGAAGGTTTGCTGGTGCGGCCCAGAGCCAGCAGCCAACACCATGGCCAATACGAAACTCCCCAATAGCTTTAAGAACTCGATCCGCTTGAGCACAGCGAAAATCCTAATCACGTTTAGCAACGGCATCATTGGGTATTTATCTTCACGTTAACTGCTGATGCCAGCTGCAAGCCTTCCGGCGGTGGATCACAGGCAGTACGCCGGGGCAACGGCTCACGTTCGGGCGGTTGACTCTCTAAGCAAAAGGTCTCCATTCTTTTCAACAGAGGTTTATTGCTTTAGCCTTCTCCACCGGTTGCTTCGTGTAGGGGAAGACTAGGAACTGTCATGGTTGATATTGAAGGTGAGAGTGGCTCTGCCCAGTCGGTGGACAATACCGGAGCGGTTCGGCTAGCGCCGAAGAAGCCTAAGAAGCCGGGATCGTTTCGGCTGCATGCTGGCAGAAACCTCCTCGCTGCAATGTGCCTGGCAATGGGTTTAGCGCTGGTAGTAGTTAGCCGGGTATCCGTTGGCGTCGAGCCGACCGATTGCGACCGTTGGGCCCTCCCTCCGGTCGGCTGCGGTCGGTACTATCTCGCGAGAGTTGCGGCCATCGGGTTCCTATTAGTCATCGCTGCTGGGGCATCGATAACCCCGTATCGAGCCATATTGCAGAGCCTGAGACGGCGGGCAATGCCCGATGGCGGACCGAGGCGTTCCACAGAGAGTGTCGCTGCTCTCCGTCTCATGTTGATGCCGAAGCCGACTTCAAGAGCTAGCAAAGCGGAATGGAAGCACCGGAGCTGGCCGCCGAGCGGGTGGGCCGACGATGTCGATGACTTGGAGGCCTTGGTTCAGCCTGGAGACCCGAAGCCTTTGTCCGGAAACTACAGGTCCTTTCTAACCCGAATATCGACATTGACGTTCATTGCTTTGAGGCGACTAAACGCGGCCTCAGATCCAGGATCTGATGAGGCTCAACACTCCGCTGAACTGTTGGACGGCTTGCACGGATGGTTGAGGAGAAAACTGTGGCAGCACATGCTGGCGGATCTCTTTCGCGGCAGCTTTTTCCTGATCCTTACCGCGGTTCTGACCGTTTCTGTTTTGCTGCTTGAACGGTTTCCTGGATCCAATGCCTCTTTCTGGCAGAGTCTGAGCTCGGAGTTCGGCAACTCGGCTTGGATATTCGGTCTCGGTCTAAGCGTCACGATCGGAGCGGGCGTTCTAGCCCAATTTCTGATCGGCTGGGGTACTGATCGATCCGAGACCGATCTCGACGATGTAATTGGGAACCTGTTAAGGGTCTCGGTGACCGGCGTGCTTGGAGCGGTAGTGCTGTTCTGGGCACGAAACGAGCTTCCGACAGACCTTAGGGATCTCACCGAGGCAGCTATTGCTGAGCTTGGAAAGAACAATCTCTACACGGGCTTGTTGGTGCTGTTAGCGACGTACCTCGCCGTCTCAGTCCTCAACCGGATAATTGTTGTCTGGCTATCAAGGCTGGCGGGGCGAACCTCGCAGACATTCGATGATGCGTTCGTAATGCTGCTGCGAATCTACGGAGGGTTCTTCGCTGTCGCCATCGGCGGAGGCGTACTCATCTTCGCGTTTAGAGATGAGATTGCAGCCGATGCCGGAATTGAGCATGCCCTACTCCCGTATGCCATCGTCGTCGGCACCGTTACTGCTCTCATCGGCATACTCACCCAGGAAAGTACATCCAATTTCGTAAATGGCATGATGATGCAAATCGATCGACCTTTTGACCCGGATGACCGCATCCGACTCGAGTCGGGTGAGGTTTGCCAGGTGGTCGAGGTCGGGATCCGGGCGACACGCCTGTTGGACGTCTTCGAAAACACCGAGATTTCGGTCCCGAACTCGATGATCGCAGCCAGCCAGGTCGTCAATATCGCTCGACCAAACGAACAACTTCGTCTTCCAATATCTCTAGCCGTCAGACCACGCGATGCCTATCGGGCAGAGGCGGCGATGCTGGTCATCGCGATGGCTCACCCCGAGGTCGTAAACATGGACGAAACCGAGATCAGAGATGCACTTGAGCAGTTGAACTCCCTCCATGAGGGGCGTTTCGAGAAGGTTGAAGAAGAGCTCGACGTCTATCTGGAGCGGCTCAATTCTCTGCCAACGATCCAAGGCCGGAGCGCAGTAAGTCAAGAGGAGATTGACACTTGCGTCGCACGAGAGAATGAGTGGTTCGCTCGCCTAACCAGCCAGGAAGGATCAGACTCAGCTATGGAGGAGGTCTTTGCAGCGACTAAAGCCTTCGAGCGTTTGTCGGTGCGCTTTTTTGAGCTGGTAGCGGATCCTGGCGACGACTCGTCAACGCTTAGTCGCTCGTCTATCAGGGATCGGGGATCGCAGATCCGGTATACCCGCGAAGGTCACCTGGTCGCCAAACAGCTAGCCACCGAGGCCACGGTGCACTCCGAGTTCATCCAGGCCGAGGACGGCGCTGGACTCGTGTTGTTGAGTCTCAGGGTGTATGCCCGACTCTTTGAACGGCGCGAAGAAGTCGCGCACTCAATAAACCGCGAAGTGGTGAAACGCTTTAACGACACTGGAATAGACGTCCTTGGGGTGCGCGATGGCCCCCTGGCGGCGGAATAGTCTTCGCCCATCGTCACGATTGCGGTGAGCGGCATGGCAAGTGTATCGACAATCGAAGGTAGCAATATCCAGGCCGAGTGGATCCAAACGATTCATCTAGCCTGGCTTGACGATCCATTCTGAAGTCCGATCGATCGGCGAACTGTCGTTTGATTTCCGTCGCATCGAATTCGGCGAGAAGTTGAGGAAAATGAGCGGCGCTCATTCATCCGCACCGAGACCTAGTTGAACATTACGTTTTGATCAATTAGTTAATGATCCATTCGGCTGTATCTTCGACGGGGCTAACTTCCAGTACGTGGGGGCAGAGGAACAGACGTGGCGCAAGAGGGCGAGCAGTTCGCGGAGACGTCTGAAACGTGCTCGCTCCCGCCTGAAACGTTTTCCACCGCTCGATAGTGGTTTGCGGGAGCCCTCCGAATCTTGGTTGAGGGATCCTTCCTGGGAACGAGGGGGCCGAGGCGTCGCGTTTGCCATGCTGTTTGTCTTGACGGTGCTGGCTTCCTACCTGGTTCCGGCCAAATTGGACCTTCGGTGTCGTGGGTCTTGTTCCGAGTTGGTTTGGGCGCAGGGCAGTTGTCTCGTCTTCTTCACGACTCGACTCGGTGCTCTCGTGCTTGTTTCGATATGTGGTCTTCCGCTCTATATGTGGTTCGTGCATCGCTGGCGTAGGGGTGTCGGACCGCGACGCATCGCTCGGTTCCAGGGGCGCGGAGAGGATTTCCATCTGGAGCTGGCTGATGCCAGCAACCTCGTCCTTGCACTGCTTACTTCTTCGCATGATGTTACTCGTAGGTCCGCATGGCCTGTTTCGACCTGGGAGGGCGACGTTGAAACGCTTGGTCAGTTCATAGATCACAGTCGCGACGTTGAGGATCGAGATCGTGCCGGTGTCCAGAAACATCTTGATGCTGCCAAGGTAGAAGTGAAGGCTGCGGAGAGGCTCCAGGACCTAAGACCTGGCCTGAGATCAGCCGGCTTCGTGCGGGTGATGTCTGCAAATGCAAGCTTGATAACGGCGCGGGCGGCGGGCGAACTGGCCGACCTTAGGCAGAGCAGCGACGAGCATTCGCTGGTGAGCGCCAGAAGAGTCGAGATCAACGCAGCTATTAGCGCTGTCAACGCTGGCATCGTTGTCATGCAGTGTATTGAGTTGGGTCCTGAGTTGATGGCAGTCAAGGATGCAGATCAGAAACTGGTTATCACCGCTAAGAATCATCTCGAGGCCGCTAGGAAGCAAGTCGAAACCACCGAGAAGGAAGTCTCAAGGGTGGAGGCACAAGGTGCCAAACCGATTACGGCCAACAGCTCGGAGCGAATCGACGTCCGCCAACTGTCGACCACCTCCGCTGTTACCGCGGCTGCGGTCGCGCTGCAATCATCTGCCGAGGTCCTTGTCTATGCAGCGGAAGAGACGGGCCCAGTAGCCCCAGAGAGTGCTACCCCCGCCGAGAAAGGCCGTTTAGCGGTCGCAGCAGCTTGGTTTGCGATGGAAACAGCTTGGCAGATGGAATCAGCCTCCTCAGCGACCGAACTGGCTTCATCAGCGATCGAAGAGGCGGAGCTTCAGTTACAAGATACTGAGGTCGATCCACCGCCTTTGTCGGCGACGACTCAGCTAAGCCGACTGGAGCAAGACGCTGTCAAGGCCCCGGAGCAAGTGCTACTCACTGACACGGTTCTCGGGCGTCTTTCGACCCTCGTCTACGTGACATGGTTAAAACGTCGGCAAGGTGAAATCAGGGGCATCCGGCATTATCGACCCCCAGCACTACGTGGCTATGCCTTCAAGCTCGAAGAATTCAAAGACGAGGAGAAGCAGGAACGCAACGTCGACCTAGCGCTCTTAGTCGTCCTTCGTCAGTGGCTACGTCAACAGATCTTCTGGCGAACGGTTTCCAAGGTAGCCCGGGCTCTGGCCATGCCTTTGTTTTTTGCGCTCTGGCTTACGGCGATCATGGCGATGCTGAGGTTCCTTACCGACTTTGAGAGCCTGTCTGCGGGTGAAACATTTTGGAGTACGACCTGGAGCCAGTCCGAGTCCTTTATATGGACAGGCTCGATCTGGGTCGCTGCGGCACTGGCGGTAGGGCAGATCGCTCGGTTCATCATCGGTTGGGTCACCGATCGCTCAACTACCGACCTGGATGATGTTCTGGGCACGTTGTTCCAAGTTGTGATCACAGTCACCGTCCTCGTAATGGGTGTTGGGAAGGCTCGCGCCGAACTGCCAGTCAATTTGAAGAGCCTGGTTAAGGAAATCGGAAGAACCCTCAATGAAGACAAGCTGCTGCTGGCCTTTGTCATAGTGCTGGTCACGGCTATCGCAGTCGTGGTCTTCAATCGGGTGATCGTCGTCGTGTTGGAGCGAACGTCTCGAAAGACCTCTCAGAAGTTCGATGATGGTTTTGCGGTCCTTCTTCGGATCTACGGTGCCTTCTCAATCTCGGTGGTTGGCGGAGGTGTCCTGATCTTCGCTCTACGAGATGTATTCGGGAACGAGTCAGGAATCGATCACGTCCTGATTCCGTACGCGATCTTGGTGGGAGCGGTCACCGCCCTGATTGGCTTTGTTACGCAGGAAAGCACCACTAACTTCGTGAGTGGCATGATGATGCAGATCGATCGGCCCTTCGAGGCGGATGAATGGGTACGGCTCGAAACCGGCGAAGTCTGTCAGGTCCGCGAGGTCGGGGTTCGAGCGACCCGTCTCATCGACGTCTTTGAGAACACTGAGATTTCGGTGCCGAACTCGATGATGGCCTCTGGCAAGATCGTCAACATTGCACGACCCAATGACCAGTTGCGGCTCACGATACCTCTTTCGGTCCGCCCTCAAGACTTCGCAAAGGCGGATGCGATCCTTAGGATTATCGCTCACGCGCATCAAGAGATTGTCGTGGCGGTCAACGAGACTATGAGCAGGGAGATAGCCAAACTGCAGGGGGTTTTCCCTCAGCGGTTCGACGAGCTTGCTGCGGCGTTAGATAGCTACAGAACCGCGATGGACCCAGTCCCAACCGTTAACGCCGACGCCGGATCGAATCCACCCACCCGAGAAGCGGTGCTCAAATGCGAGTGCGAGGCGGGGGAGTGGTTCAGCAAGATCCAACACGACGATCCCAAAGCGCTCGCTACGATCCGCGAAGCCAAATCGGCCTTTGATCACCTTTCGCGAGCTTTCTACCGGAGCTTCCCGGACGGTGATGAGATCCGATTCCACCCTGCAAGCCGCAATATCGCTCAGGAACTGGCGACCGAGCCGACGGTACATTCGGACTACGTACTAGCCGAGGATGGCGTTTCAATAGTCAAGATCAGTTTACGGGTCTACGCCAGGCTGTTCGAACGTCGTGAAGAGGTCGCCCACTCAATCAATATGGAAATCGCCCGGAGGTTCGGCGAGAACGACATCAAGATCTTGGACGCTCGATATTTGCCTGTGCTCGACAGTCGACCGAGTGCTGGAGGAAAAGGCGAGCCCGGAGTAGCGGGTTCCCGGCCGACGGGGACGGGTTTACGAGGTCGGTTGCGGACTAGAATACATTAGCGTGCCTCAGGGAGCGGTCGTCGAATGGGGCCTGGTTAAGACAGGCTGAGCGGCCTCTCCGTAGTCAAGAAGCGAGGGTTTCGAAGTGCCAGAATATCTAGATAACGGATTAGCGCGGATTGCGTTCGTGGCGGCGATCACTGCTGTCATTTATGTTCTCGTCAGATATGTGTTGCCTGTCGTATTCCGGTTCACCACGACCGACTTGGATGACAAGATCATTCGACTAGTTGAGGTGCCGGTTCTCGTTATCGGTGCCGGGGTCGCGTATTGGCAATTCCTGATCGTCCCAAGTTGGTGGAGCTCGAACCTCGACGACCTGAATTGGCCGGTGCGGCTCCTCATCACCACAACCGCCTTCTACCTCGTCTATCGGCTGATAAAGGATGTTCTCGGCGGACTACTTGACCGCCGAGCTCAGAACACCCAGGGCACAACAGACGATGTGGTGACACCGATTCTTATCGGTCAGATCGTGCCAACGGTGCTGATCGTTCTGGCGGTGTTGACCAGTTTCTGGGTCTTTGGCGGTTCGATTGCAGCAGGTATCGCAACCGCAGGCGGTCTCAGCTTCTTGCTCGTCTACCTCCTTCAAGATCCGCTGTCGAACCTGTTCGGCGGTTTGGCCCTTGCTCTTGACGTCCCGTTTGGTTATGGCGACCTCATCACACTCGAAGACGGCAAAACGTACGCTGTGCAGAACATCGGATCTCGCGTCACCCATCTCTACGACATTGCCGAACACAACTCGGTCTACATCCCGAACGTCATCCTCACCCAGCAGCGGCTCATAAACCTCTTCCTGCCGAACGCTGAGTTGCGGCAGCACATCACGATTGGCGTCGCCTACGAGACCGATGACCTGGGTCTTGTGGCAGACCTCCTCACAGAAGCAGCGAATCGTCATCCGAATGTTCTCGGGCAGTGGGAAGAAAAGGAAGCACTTCTGAAAGCTGCTGCGAACGAACAGCGGGATGCGGCGGCCGACGAGGGAAAGGATCAGCAGGCCCGGAGCGAGGCGAGGGCTGAAGCCCTAGTGATTGAGCTTGAAATTCACCGGCTGGAAGCTGAAACAGAGGTTCGGAAACACTCCGAAGCGATGCTGCGATACGCACGCATCGCGGCCGATGACATGGCTCGGATGGAGCAGCGAGGTCTTGACCAGCTTGAGCTCGACGAGGCGACGCGGGCGGTTAACGGCCTACACGACCAGTTCGAGATTCTGCGGAGCGACCTCTCCGAGTGGGTGTTCGTCAGGGGGCTTCTACTCCTGCGATATACGCTGAAGGCCACCGAAGGTTTGCTACCGCCAACGGTTGATGCGCTTGAGCATGCCTCCAAGCGATTTGTCGCTTGTTGGCAGGAAGATCTCGAAAGTCAGGCAAGTCGACTGGGCAGCGGCTTCGAGTCGGGCAAGCTAGCGGCGATAGGCGATGTGCCGTTAGACCTTGAGCTGCCGATTGTGCGTGAGCATTTCGCCACCCTCACTGCACCGTGGGCGGCAGCTGCGCTGGAGCGGGCAACAAAAGACGGCAGCGCAACGTTCTATTATCCCGTCACCGACACCTGGCTAGACTCGTTTAGTACCTGGGGGGCGTATCAGTCCTTCGCCAAGTTCTACAGAAGCTGGCACAAGCCAGTATTCGACATCGCAGCGATTCTTGAGCGAGTTGACAAGGGCCTCGACGACGAACGCCGAAAGCCAGGTCAACTTCATCGAGACCTGAACGAGATCGTCGACCTCATCGAGAGGAAGATGCCACTTCGGGTCGACGCCCATCGTAAACCAGATGCTGATCTCGCTTCTTTCGGTGCATCTTCGATTGACTTTGAACTTGACTTCTTTGTCGATGACGTCGCCGGCGATTACTACGAGCGAGTTGGGGACGTTCGAGGCGACGTGCTCTCCTACATCTGGGATCTTTTTATACAACATGGTATTGAGATTCCATACAACAAGATCGACGTTTCGTTTTCCAACAACGCTCCAACGAGCGCTGAGTAGACCGTCGCTCTAATGTTCACCCGAGACACCTCGGCGATCTCGCCTGATTAATCAGAATCGCCAGTTTGGTGGAACTTGTTGGAGGAGACTTCCGTCGAGGGTCTATAGCGGCGGACTTTCCGCTGCGGGGCGCCGTGGGTAACCTTGGGTTATCGCCTTTCATGGAGGGCGAGTATGGGATCAACAACGCAGGGAACGTCGTAGGGGGACTCCGACATGACCGTGACCGAGACCGATCAGCAGACCGACGATGAGTTCTTCGCTGAGGGCCGTCGCCGGGCCCTGGCTCTCGACAACCGAGGTCCGATCCGATACGACGAGAGCGGGGCGGTGCATCCCGACATTCTCGATGCGTACTGGCGGCACGGCTTCTACGTCTTTGAGGGTGTCATCGGACCGGAGGAGCTTGCGGAGCTGCGGGTCGACATCGATTCGGTGCTAGAGCGGGCGCCGCATCCCACGAGGGATTCAACCGTCGACCGCTTCGGTCGTCCCGCTCTGGGGTTGGACATGGCGGTGCGACCATGGCGGATGGCTGCCCCGCTCAGCGATCCGGTGGGCGGCACACAGAAGAACAACGGTCGCCATCCGGTGAAGATGAACGAGCCGGCACCCCCGGCCGATGCGCCGGCCGAGGTGCCGTACCTGGTGTCCAGCGGGGTCGAGCTGAGCGAGGCCTTCCTCCGGACCTTCGGCCATCCCGACCTTCTTCGGGTGGCCGAAGCGATTAACGGACCGGACTTCACGCCGTTCACCGATGTGCTGTTCGTCAAAGAGCCCGGTCTCGGACCGTCGGTCGCCTGGCACCAGGACGGTCAGATCCATTGGGATAACCCGGATTGGAATGAAGGCATTCACGGGTTCAACTTCCAGGTTCAGCTCTACGGGAGCACCCCGGAGAACGGCGTCTGGGTCGTTCCCGGATCGCACAAGCAGGGCAAGATCGACATCTTGGCCCTCGTCGAAGCCAACGGTGGATCGGAACGACTACCCGATGCCATCCCACTGGTGTGCGAGCCAGGCGACTGCTTCATCACGAACCGCCAGACCCTTCATGGTTCTTTCGCTAACACCTCGCCAGATCGGCGGATCACCGTCAACTTCGGCTTCCACCGCTATCAATCGGTGATTAACCAGCGAGGCAAGCTGAGCAGCGACGGCAACTTCTACAGCGAGGACTATGTGCGTGAGCGTTGCCGCTGCATACCTCTGGCCATCGACGCCAGAGCCCAGCGTTTCCCCGAAGAAGACCGGTACGTCTATCAGCCGTTCGCCGACGACGAAGAAGCCAACCGGTACTCCGAGGAAACACGGGCGTCGGTACTAAAGGACTACGCCACCCGGGATCTGGGTATCTAGCGCTTGTTACTGGCCGCAGGCTTCAAGCGGATCGAGCCCGAGCGTGCCTCCATCGACGAAGCACCAGATATTGGGCGAGTCGCCAGTTTCGAAACCGAGTGACTGTGCATCGGCACGTGCCCATCCATCGCTGGGTTCGGCCGCTCCGGCGAGGGTTGGGAAGCCGAGCAAGAAGGCGGTGCTGAGAGAAACGATGATTCGAGTTGTTGTAGTGAATTTCATGGCTTGATTCCTTCGTTGTTTGCTGATTGGTTGAAGGCATCGAATCAAGTCGTGGTGGCGGCGAATTCGCGGTCTGGCGCGAGTTCCTCGCGAGGTGAGCATGAGAAGTACCGTTGTGACCGATTGGCGATCGCTTCTCGGCTCGGTTTGGTAGGGGACGGCGTATCGAGATGAGGACGGAGGGTGGCGACCACTTGATTGAGGTCAATGATCTGGGGCCGATTGTGGTTGCAGGCCGGCCGCTTTCGGAGGTGGTCAAGTCGCCTATTCAGCGACTTGTTTTCGCCGCGTTGGTTCTACGATCGCCTGATGCTGTGTCGTCGGATGCGCTAACCGACTTGATCTGGCCCGATCGGGCGGTCGATAAGAGCATGTTGTGGACACACGTGTACCGGCTTCGACGGGCGCTAGAAGACCTCGGGCTCGAAGTCGCTCGCCTTGGCGATGGATATGCCCTGGCCACGCCGGTTTCGCTCGATTCCGTCGCCTTTGGTGAGGCCGTCATCAACGCCAAGGCGATGATCGTCAGTGATCCTGACCAAGCTATTGAGCGCCTGGACGCGGCCTTAGATCTGTGGCGCGGCGAACCGCACGATGGCATAGACCTTGAGCGGATGATGCCGGGCTTCGGGCGCGAACTAGATGATCGACGGGTGCAAGCTATGACCGCTCGGGCCATCGCTCGGCTAGCCAACGGTGATCCAACCCAGGCCGCAGTCGAGATCGAGGAACTACTTAGCGATAGTCCCTATGACGAAGGTGCAGCTGAAGCTCTGGTTGTTGCGCTAGCCGAAAGCGGCCGCCGGACCGATGCCTTGCGACGCCTACGAGACTTCCGTCTACAAATGGTTGAGGACCTTGGGCTCGATCCTGGCCCCGGCCTCGCCGACCTGGAGCGGTCTTTACTCGAGGGTGGCGCTGTCACCTCCGCCTCGCTTCGACATTGGCAGGTCCCGACGAGTCGCCAGGACGAGCGCGGTGAGCCACTGAGGTCTCTCCCGGCGGCTCAGACAAACTTGATCGGTCGTTCGGAGTTTCAGAGCGATCTAGGGGCCGCGGTCCTCGGGTCGAGGCTTGTCACGCTGACAGGCGTTGGCGGAGTGGGGAAAACATCGCTGGCTATCGAGGCAGCGCGGGAACTGGCAACCGAGTTCCCAGACGGCATTTGTCTTGTCGACGTGGGCTCGATAACCGATGCGGAGAATCTCCCGAAGCGGTTTGCCGATGCGGCCGGTCTGCGAATCGCCGGGAGTAGCCAAGACCAAGGTCTGGCAGATGAGGTCGCCGCCGGGATCGCCGAGAAACAACTCTTGGTGATCGTCGACAACTGCGAAACTGCCATCGAGGCCGCTGCGCATTTCGTCAGCCGGATTCTTACGGTCGCCGGTCCAGCACGGGTACTGGCCACGAGCCGCGAGGCGCTGTCGATAGATGGTGAGCTCGTTCTGCAAGTGCCGCCCCTGACGATTGCGCAGGGTGTTGAGTTGTTGAGCAGCCGAGCGCTGGCCGTCAACGACAAGTTTGATATCGACCGCGAGTCGGCTGCGCTGGCGACGATCTGTGAACTTTTGGATGGGCTGCCTCTGGCTTTGGAACTCGCCGCGGCGCAGATGGTGTACGTCAACCCTGGGCAGCTTGCGGAGATGCTCGATGACCGATTCGAGCTCTTGAAGCGTGGTCGGGGCCCTACAAGACATCAGTCGCTGCTCGGAGTCATGGAGGCTTCGTGGGCATCGCTTGACGCCGATGAGAGAGGCCTACTCGCCAGCGTTTCGGCATTTGTGGGGAGCTTCACGATCGACGCCGCTGCGGCCGCAGTTGACCAGACATCACTAGCGACGGTGCTTGGGCTTATGCGGTCGCTCCACACCAAAAGCCTCATCACCCTGGTCCAGCATGACGACGGTACAAAGTATCGCCTGTTGGAAACCGTACGGATCTTTGCCGGCCGGAAACTTGCGGATATGGGCGAGGAGACGCAGGTCCGTGACCGTCTGCTGCACTGGTTCATCAATTTCGCTGATGAGCTGGCCCGTGGCATTCACTCCGATGAGGAGCTCCGTTGGGTTACGAGGGTCGATCTCGAGATGCCGAACATCGTTGCTATCGCAGAATGGGCCCGTAGGAACGATCGGTCCGATGAGCTGATCGAACTTTGCGGGCTCCTTGAGCCGGAGTGTTTCCTGCGGCTACGCCCTGAACTCGGACCAGTAGTCCGTCGCCATGCGGCCGGGCTGGCCCGCCGTTCTGATCCGCGTCTTGGCGTCGTCGTCGGGTCTCTGTTTCGACTCGGGTTCGGCTCGGGCAGCGATCGAGATGCCGCAGATCTCGAATCCTGGTTTGAAGCGGTGGACTGGCAAGAAACGGTAGCGACGTCGCCGACGGCGCGCCTGGCGATCGCAGCCCGAGCCCGCACCGAAGGTGACTCCCAGGCCGCGTTGGACTGGGTGAAACCACTGCCGAACGAGCTTTGGGAGCAAGGGCTGTTCGGTGAGTCCTGCCGTGTCCGGGCGACTGTTGCCCTGTACATGGCCGGTGTCGACTTGGAGGCTGCGGAGGAGGAGGCAAGGCGAGCGGTGGCAGCTTGTGAGGAGGAGGCTGGTGATGGCAGCACGGCCGTCGCTCTTGCTTGGGCGTCGGGAGTCGTCCAGGATCCAGCGGAGCAGCTCGCCTTGGCGAGCAGAGCAGCGGACCTCGGGGCAGCCACCGAGACAGCGCTGGCATCCAGCACCGCCCTGACCCGCATTGCCCAGCTTTCCGCCTCCGATGAGCGCCTGAACGACGAGCAGGCGTTGGCCGCGATCGAGCGGACACTGAGATTTCACCGTCACACGCTCAACGCTGAGCGCAGCTGGAGCACCCTCGTTGCGTCGATCGTCGGCCTGGCCCATCGTGGATACTGCGACGGTGTGGTTGAAGCGTGGAACGCCGTGGTGAACCACGGCACCGTCGGTCTGGCTTTGCCGTCGCTCCTCGCGCAATTCGATGAAGTCGAGTCGTACCTGGTCGGGGAACTAGGAGCCGAAGAATACGAGTCTCGGCGCCCCTCCAGGCCAAGCGAGGATCCCAACGGACCTATCGATGGTCTCCTGCAGGCGATTTCATCGGCCGTTGGTGGGCGTCGGTCGTCGGCGGGTGGGTGACGGCTCCGGTTGCTCCTCTCGGGTTCCGATGATCTCAACTTGGCATCGTCGCCGAGACGCGCCCACCATTAATAGGTGCCCTACGTAAAAGACCGCATCGTTCACGACGCCGACGCTCACATCATGGAGACGCCGGACTGGCTCGACCCGTACCTCGACCCCGGTCTAGCCGACCGCATGGCGCCGCGGCGTTTCGTTGGTGGCGTCGGCGGATCGGGTGGTCAGGAGGAGGCCCGCTTCTTCGAGCGGATGCGAAACCAGCAGGCCGACCCCGAGTACCGGGCCCAGGATGCTGAGCAGCTGCTCGCCCGTAAGAACTGGGATGCGCCGGGCTCGTTCATCAGCGCCGACCGCCCCGCGGTACTCGACGAGTTCGGGTTCCGGAGCCAGCTGATCTTCAACACGTTCGACAGCGGGTACATCAACGACCTGGAGCACGGCCAAGACATCGAACTGGCCTACGGAGTGGCTCGGGCCCACAACCGGGCCATGATCGATTTCGTGGCGATCGATCCTCGTTTGCTTGCCAGCTGCTACGTGCCCCTGGCCGACTTTGATGCCGCGGCCAACATGGCGACCGAGGCGGTGGCCGCGGGAGCGTCGGCACTTCTCGTTCCTTCGAACTGTCCGGCCGGCCATTCACCGAGCCACACCAGCCTGGATCCGGTCTGGGCCACGGCCCAGGAAGCGGGCATCCCGATCGTGTTCCACGTTGGTGGGGGCGGCAAGCTGATCAACCCCGACTACTTCAAGAACGGCAAGCCGATTCCACCCGACTTCCACGGCGGCGCCGAGAATTTCCGTTCGGTCGACTACATGGCGATCCCCGGTCCGCCGATGCAGACGCTGGCCGCCATGATCATCGATGGTGTGCTCGAGCGGTTCCCCCGGCTGAAAATCGGTGTGATTGAACAGGGTGCCATCTGGCTGCCGGGCTGGATGCGGCAGATGGAATCGGCCTTCGACGCGTTCCTGCGTCATGAGGATCGGCTGCAAGCGCTTAGCCTTCGTCCGAGCGAGTACGTGCAGCGACAGATCAGGGTGACGCCGTACCCGACCGAGGATGTCGGCTGGATCGTCGGCCAGGGGTGCGAAGACGTTGTCATGTTCTCGTCGGACTACCCCCATGTCGAGGGCGGGCGCCGACCGATCGAGCGGTTCGAAAGAATGTTGGGCGACACCTCCGACGCCAACCGCGACAAGTTCTACTCGACCAACATGATCGATCTTATGGGCAGCGCACTGACCACTGGGTAATGAGTGCTGTGTCATAAACGACGACCGCTGGGTGATGAACGAGCACAGATAGAAGGGGACCGTGATGAGCAACGAATACGTAATCGGTATCGGCACCGTTGGTGCCGGCCTTTGGATGAGCTACAACTCAGGTCAGAAGTGGCGTCACATCTATAAGGGCGGCCCCGACCCGGAAGGCAACTGTCGAGCGCTTGCCGTCAGCCCCCACAACGACGGTGAGCTGCTTGCCGCGTCGGATCGGGTTGGCCTGTTCCGCAGCGCCGACAACGGTGGCAGCTGGGAACAGATCGGCGATATCACCGACTCAGACATTTGGTCGATCGGCTACGACCCCGGCGACGATCAACGGGTCTACGCCGGCACTCGTCCCGGTGTCTCTCGTTCGACCGACGCTGGCGCCACGTTCGTACCGCTCGAAACCTCGATCAGTCCGACCTGCCCAATCGGCGTACCCCGGACCACCAACATCGTGGTCGACCCGACCGACTCGAACGTTGTGTGGGCCTCGGTCGAGGTCGACGGGCTGCACCGCTCGACCGATGGCGCCCAGACCTGGACCTCCCTCGGCGAACTCGGCCCCGGCGAGTTCTACAACGACGTTCACGGCTTCACGATGCGTCGGACCAATGACGGGACTGAGCTGTTGGTTTCGACACCGTTCGGACTGGGGCGATCCACCGATGGCGGCGACAGCTTCGAGTGGCACAAGTTCGACGGCTTCGAAGGTTCGAAATTCGAGTTCGCCTACTCCCGCTGCGTTTTGGCTCCGTGGGACGATGTCATCGTGGTATGCGTTGGCGACTACATCCCGGGCGGTGTCGGAGCGCTCGAGATCAGCCATGACGGCGGTGAGTCATGGACTCGCGAGCCACTGCCGGTTACCCCGAACTCCACCATGTATTGGTTGGCCACCCACCCCGACGTTCCCGGAACGATGGTGGCGACATCGGTCTTCGGNNCAGATGTATGTGTCGGACGACTACGCAAGGAACTGGCGCAAGCTCGACCGCGAGTTCAACGAGATCCGCAGCGTCTCCCTCACCCCCGCCTGACCCGTTTGGACTTCTTGCCGCAGGTCGAACCGGACTAGCCTCGAAATCGAGCGTGCCTTGCCCTTCGGAAGGGGACCCGGGGGAGCGAAGGCCGCCAAACCAGGAGGACGTACCATGCGTGTCGGCGCCACCATTTTCTGCCAGAACTATGCCGATTGGGACCGTTACGAGGCCGAGGAGCAGGGTGCTTCGGTCCCGGAGCAACCGGAAACCGCCGATAGGGACATTTTCGGCGAGGAGATCGAGATCGCCAAGCTGGCCGACCGGCTCGGNNTTCGACAGCGTCTGGACCATCGAGCATCACTTCACCCCGTACACCATGGTGACCAACCCGCTGCAGCTGCTGTCGTACCTGGCCGGGGTTACCGAGAACGTCGACCTCGGCACGATGGTCGTTGTCCTGCCGTGGCACAACCCGGTCCGAGTGGCCGAGGACATTGTGATGCTCGACGCCCTTCTGGGCGAGCGAAAGGTGATCGCCGGAGTCGGTCGTGGTCTTGGGCGCCGCGAGTACGGCGGCCTCGGCGTCGATCAGAACGAAGCCCGCGGTCGCTTCGATGAGAGCATCAAGATCGTCCGCCAGCTGCTGTCGACCGGACGGTGCACGTTTTCCGGCGAGCACTTCCAGCTGGCCGATGTGCGGCTCCGGCCTCAGCCACGCGACGATCTGTCTGGCTCGCTGTATTGCGCCGCCGGGTCGCCGGAGACCATGGAGGTCATCGCTCAGGAAGACGTGAAGCCGCTGATGATTCCCACCGTCAGCCTCGATCTGACACTGCAAGGGGCCCGCCACTTTATGAACCTGCGGGACAAGGCAGGGTTGGGGCCGACCGACACCAAGTTGGCCCTCTGGGTCTACTGCGCCGAAACCGAGGCCGAGGCCAGAGCCGGCGCCGAGCGCTACATGATGGAGTACGCCGACAGCGCGCTGCGGCACTACGAAATGACCGGCACCCACTTCGACGGCATCAAGGGCTACGAGGGCTATGCCGAACGAGCCGCCGCGCTGCGGGCCAACCCCGCACCGTTCCTCGATGGCTTCTTCGCTCGCCATCCGTGGGGGACTCCGGAGATGGTGGTCGACAAGATCAGCGAGTTGGCGCACCAGTTCGGGACCTCGGAGATTATGGGGGTCTTCCGCTACGGCGGTATGGGCCATGAAGAGGCGAAACGGAGCATGGAGTTGTTCGCCGAGCAGGCCCTGCCCGCGGTGCAGCGACTCAACCCGCAACCGATGAGCCTGGCCCAGGCATAACCCGAGACACTTCAGACGCCGTGGAAGCAGAGCCGGATCGGGTGTCTGACGGCGGAGCGAAAGTTATGGTGTCGTGTGCGGCTTTTGTCCTACCTTTCACCTGGCTTTCCGGCCTCGCTTTTTGAGGCGCTGGGGCGGGTCGTCGGCGCTGAGGTTGCCTTCGACGAGCATCGGTCTGGTCCGGCTCCAGGATCGGATCCGTTTGCCGATGGGAGCGCCGATCTCGGCTGGCTCTGTGCGACGTCGTATGTGGATCTCATCGGCCGGAGCGGCCGGGAGACGGTGCAGCTGGTGGGTGTGGCCTGGGTGCCAGACGATCCCGATGCCGAGGGCCGCCCGTTCTATTTCGCCGATCTCGTCGTCCGGCCCGACTCGCCTGTCGTCGATCTCTCTGCACTCGAAGGGTGCCGAATCGGCTGCAACGACCCCATCAGTTTGAGCGGCTACTACGCGCTGCGGCTGGCGCTGCGTCAGCGGGCTATCGACCCGGATCGGTTCGCCGATCTGGTCTTCACCGGGGGTCACCAGCACTCGCTCGACATGGTGCTGGCCGGAGATCTCGATGCTGCGGCGGTCGATTCGGTGGTGAGGGTCGCCAGGAGTCGCGCCGACTCCGCTGTTGCTGGGCTCCGGCTGGTCGAACGCCTCGGACCGTGGCCGGTTCAGCCGTTGGTCGCCAGTTCAGCAATGTCGGAGCGCGACGTGCTGACCGTTAAGCAAAAGCTGCTGGAGGCTGTTCACCGGCCCGAACTGCGACGTGAGCTGGACAATGCGGCCCTCGCCACGCTGACTGAGACGAGCCCCGAATTCTATGATGCGTTGCGTCGAGCGATGGCCAACGAACTGGCCTAACTGTTGCTGGTGTTTCGAGGGTTGCCGAGGTCTTCCGTCGAGTTGGAATCAGCCGAACCTCTCGCTCGCCAGAGCGACAGCGAGCGACCGTCGGCGCTACCGTCGGGGAGATGGCCTCGGAACATCCGATCGTGGACGCGGTTCGCCAACTGGGGCCAGAGATTGTGGCTGCCGCGCCCGAGGCCGAAGACAAAGGCCAGCTCCCCGAGGCGCTGGTAGATCAGTTCATCGAGGCCGATCTGTTCCAGCTCTACCGGCCGCAGTTCCTTGGTGGGCCAGAAGTGGCGCCCCTCGA
>JBOEHD010000020.1:0-20063 GCA_050633745.1 Acidimicrobiales bacterium | reverse complement strand
TCCGGTTCGCTATTCGTGAAGGTGGCCGCACCGTCGGCGCGGGACGAGTCACGAAGATTATTAAGTAGTAAGCGGCCCGTCCTCGGGTCCACGAAGAATACGAAGTACACGAACCCCGGCCTCTTCGGCCGGGGTTCGGTCGTTTCAGGACGCGCCGTTCCTTCAAGATTCCCCTTGCTCGAACCATTAGCATTTGCTAATCATTAGATATGACTAATGGATCGGTAGAAGCCGCACTAGCTGCGGTCGGAAACCCAACCAGACGCGTCGTCCTGGAGATGCTGCGCGGTGGGGCCAAGACCGTTGGCGAGCTGACCGAACTATTGCCGATGACCCAATCTGCGGTATCCCAGCACATGACTGTGCTTCGCCAGGCCAGCCTGGTTCAGGTCGAAGAGCAGGGTCGACGTCGGCTCTATTCGGTCGACCTCGACGGCCTGGGCGAAGTGCGAGCCTGGGTCGATGGCTTCTGGGACGATGTGCTCGGCGCCTTTGTTGAGCACGTAAACGAATCGCATGCCAATACACCCCCCACCGGTCAGTCACCTACCAGCGGTTCCAGCGTCGGCGACCAGCAACCTAATAAGGAGCATCGATGACTCAACAACTTCCCCCGGTGATCCGCACCGCGGATGTCCAGCTGTCAGCGGAACGGGCATTCGCGGTGTTCACCGAAGAGATGGGGGCGTGGTGGCCACTGCGAACCCATGGCATCTTTGGCCAACAGTCCGGAGGGGTCCGGTTCGTCGACGGAAAGCTGGTCGAAGTTTCGGTCGACGGAACAGAGGCGGTCTGGGCTGAGGTTCTGACCTGGGAACCGCCAAAGAAATTCGCCATGGCTTGGCACCCCGGCTCCGCTGACGGTCCGACTAGTCGGGTCGAGGTCACATTCGAGGCCATCGGCGACGGGGTCGACGGCCATGGCACCAGGGTGGAGATTCGCCACGATGGCTGGGAGGCCTTTGGCGACGAAGGGCTGGCCCGCCGCCGTGGCTACACCGGCCCATCGGCTTGGGGCAGTGTGCTCGACCACTTTGCCGACGGCACCGAGCCGTACCGGGGCAACGAACCGATGCTCGAGTTGGCCGCGGCCTACGAAGAGTTTTTCGCCGAGGCCGAACGCGGTGGCTTCGGCCCCCCGCCGGAGGGGGAGTGGAACGCCGAGCAGGTGGTGGCCCATGTGGCATTGAACGACCTTGCCATGACAGCGGTTGCTCAGGGCCTCGTCCATCGGGCCGAGCCAAGCTTCGGGAACCACACCTGTCAGGAGCTTTCAAACCTGACCCGGGTAATCGACAACCACCAAGACATGGCCGGTCTGATTGCATTCGCTCGTACCTGTGCCACCCAGGCCATGGCCGCGGTGGCCCGCCTCGATATTGACCAGCAGGCCGAGCTTGTTGCGTGCAAGTTGGAGCACGACGGCCACGTGGTCCTGGATGAGCCTCGACCCTGGGCACCGCTGGCGGTAACCGTGCAAGCCAACATGCATTTGCCGGCTCACACCGGCCAGCTGCGAGACCTGCGAACAGCATCTCGATAGGTGCCGCAGGCTGGCACGATCGCTGCCAACGATGGCCCTTGGGTAGATCTACCCCATGCTCTGCAAACCTGAGTAAACCAGCAGGTTTAGCGGCCGATCGTTCGCTGGTTGTCGAGTACCCGACAGATTGTGGTCTACCGCCTCCCGTCAGACTGCAGCCAAACCCGGTTTACTGGTACCTTCATCGGCTAACCCGGGTGACAGACCGGGTTGCCCGCTAGGAGGGCCCATGTTTACGCGACCTGCAATTGTTGGGATACCCGAAGTTCGGTTGAGAAGCCGAAGGCGGAACTACTTTTTCGACCCTTCCCTGCGACTGATAGCGGTCATTAGCGCCGCGCTCTTGGTTGCTACGACGCTGACCATCGTTGATCTCGGTCACCTGACCGAGACCGATCGATCGGCCTCGTCGCTGACGGTCGACAACAGCTCCAGCGGTATCTCGGAGACCCTGTTGCAGGAGGCCGGGCTGCAAGAGCAGCTGGCCCGTGTTGGTAACGGCATCCAGCTGACCGAGGCCCCCTCCGACCTCGACGCTCGCTTCATGCTGGCCGGACCGACTTTCCAGACCGACTCAGGCGCCGCTTTCGCTGTCACGACCGCGGCCTTCGGCGGGGAGGCGACGACTGCCGTCGAGCCAACCCTGTCCGGCGAACAAGTTCTCTATGAGCGCGCTGGCGTTACCGAGTGGTGGATCGCCGATGGCGACACCTACGAGCAAGGTTGGACCGTGGCCACCCCTCCGGCCGATGGATCAGACCTCCTCACTGTCAACGTACGTTTCCCCGGCGCCGCTCCTACCCAGGTGTCGGCGACCACGGTCGAGCTGACCCTCGGCGACGGTTCGCGAGCCTGGTATCGGGATCTGCACGCCTTTGACGATGCCGGTTCTGTGCTACCGGCATCGCTGGCCGTCGTTGGATCTGACGTACTGATCACCGTCGACGCGGCAGATGCCGTCTATCCCGTAACCATCGATCCGATCATCGACTCGGACCAAAAGATCACGCCTCCCCGCCACGCCTCCGGCGACCAGTTTGGTGAAGCGATAGCCAGAAACGGCACCCGCATGGCGGTCAGCGCCCGAAACGCCGATGAGTCCAGCACCGACAATGGCCGGGTCGACATTTATGACTGGAACGGGACCGGCTGGGATCACTCCGCTGGTTCGGTCACCTACCCTGGTGCCGGTTCGGCCAACTTCGGTTGGGACCTCGACATTCGCGGCGACAGGCTGGTGGTCAGCGCCCCTGAGGACGATACGAACGGCGCAAACGCCGGCGCAGTGTTCGTCTACGACTGGAACGGCTCCTCATGGGACCTCAGCCAAAGCCTCTATGCCTGCACCGCCGTTGAGCTGGCCTGTGATGGAACGGCCACCTTTGGGTTCGACGGCGCTCAGTTCGGCTACGCCGTTGCCCTTGGGGTCAATGGAGATATCGCCATCGGCGCTCCGCAGCAGGGGGCCGGTGCCGCTGCATCGGACACCGGCGTTGCCTTCGTCTACACCCCGACCGGGGCCGGCGGCGTCTACGAGCTGCAGCCAAACCATACCTTGATGAACGGTTCGGCGGCCGGCGGTGACCGTTTCGGCGAGTCCATCGATATGGACGCCAACGAGCAGTTCGTCATCGTTGGTTCTCCCGGAGTCGACACCGTAGAGCTCGCCGATGTCGGCGAGGTGCATCTCTTCGAATACGACTCAGACGGCGACCTATGGCTCAGCCTCGACACAGACCAAGGTCCAGGACTCCAAGAGGGCCAGGAGTACGGCGCCTCGGTGGCCATGGGCATCGACTCCCTTGGGAACGTCATAGCGGTGGCCGGAAGGCCATTTAGAACCCGTCGCATCTCCGATGGCGTCGGCACCGGCGGGGTCCGGGTCATGAAGGCCAGCTCGAGCGGTTTGGCAACGGTTGGTCTCGGTGATATCACATCCCCGGTCGCCGATGATGGTTTCGGCTTCTCGGTGGCTTTCGATCAGGACTACGTCGTGGTCGGCGCACCGTTCAACGCAGGCACCGGCCCTGAAAGAGGTGTGGCTCAGGCATACCTCTATAACGCCGCGAGTTCGGTAATGGACAATGGCGGATCTGGCGCCAGCGCTGTACCGCAGGGGCAGGCCGCGAACTTCGGTTCCCCGTCGCCGACGACAGGCGACCACTATGGCTTCTCTGTGGCCGTTGGCCCCAACGCTCAGTTCTTGGTCGGTGCGCCGGATCGCAACGTCGAGTCGTTCGGTCGGGTTGGCGTTTCGGCCGGCCTGGTCTTCAGCTACACCCCGGGCAATATCTTCTCTACGATCTTCGGCGGGGAACGTCGAGCCACCGTGGAAGACCAATTCGGCTACTCGGTAGCCGTCGACGGAAACCTCATGGCCGTTGGCGCCATCGGTGATGACGAGGCCGGTTCCTTCAACGGCGCGGTGCTGCTCTATGAACGAGAGTCGAGCACCGACCCCTGGACCTTCAACAGCGCCGTCACCTACCCGGTCGACGCCATCGACCGGTCGGGACTGTACGGTCACGCCCTCGACCTCGAAGGCAACTACCTAGCCGTAGGTAGCCCCGGCGGCAACGGCCGAGTCGACGTCTACGTACACGATGCCGGTACGTGGAGCCTCTTTGGCTCCCTGCTTGGAAACCCCGCCGATAACGGGTTCGGCAACCTCGACTTCGGTTGGGATGTTGCGATCACCGACGATGGCTCGCTGCTAGCCGTTGGTATCCCGGGCCACGACGGCCTCTGCGGATCGGCCGATTGTGGCGCCGTTGCGGTCTATTCCGTCGTCGACGGTGAATACGAGCAGTTCGACATTGTCGCCAAGAGCTACGGCGAAGAAGACGAGGTCCGCTACGCAACCTCAGTCGACATGGACTCCGTCAACGACTCCACCGTGCGAGTTATCGCTGGCCGGTTTAACGACGGCGTTGCCATCGACAGCTGGCTCTGGATAGAGGGCGAAGAGTCGGCGATCTTCGAAAACAACATCGCCTCAAACGACGGCATCGGCCAGTCGGTGGCCCTCGACGGCAATCGTCTCGTCGGTGCTAGCTCCTCTGGGGTATCCGATGTGGTGCTGGTGGCCGACAGTAACGGTCCGAACACCCCGTGGATCACCCAGGTGATTACAACCGCCGATCTCGCGACCACAACGGTTGCGCCGAACGGCATCGTCGACATCGACGGTGACTTTGTGGTTGTCGGTCGAGCCGACGGCGCCGGTGGCGAGGTGGGCGTTTTCTACAACGACCCGGTCTACGGCTGGGGATTCCCCGATGACATCGGTGGCTTCGGTGGTCCGCTGTGGAGCCAGGGCCCACTGGACCGTATTCAGCCAAGCGGTCGGGCAGTGACCGACGCCATCGGGCGTGCAGTGGCCGTCGACGTCGTCGGTAATGACGCCACCGTGGTCGCTGGCGCAGTCGGTGACGACGACCGCGGCAATAACGCAGGCGCGGTCTACTCGACCGAAATTGCCATCACCCCCGATACTCCACCGGCTAACAAGACGGTGCTCTACGAGGCCGGAGACAACTCTCTCGGCTGGCGGGTTTCGGTCGACGGTGACTGGGCGGTAGTTGGCGAGCCAGGCGATAACTCCTCACCGACACCGGGCCGAGTCCACACCCTGGAGAACATCGCCGGAACCTGGACGGTGCGCTACACCAACATTAAGCCCGGCGGCTCGAACGGTGATGAATTTGGCTACGACGTCGCCATGCAGGGCAACCGCTACGTCGCTATCAGCCGCGCTGGCAAGCTGGCGCTGTTTGAGCGGGCAACCGTTGGTGACCCGTTCTTCGAGGTCGACAGCATCGACGTGGTTCTCAGCGGAGCGGCCGTCGTTCCCGACTCTGTCGCAATCGAAGGGGATTACGTAACAGTCGGTGTCAAGAGCCTGGGCGTGCTGTTTTACAAAATCGCCGGCGGAACGCTGACCGAAACCTTCACAGCCGACCGTTTCGACGCTCAGGCTGGCGACCATTTCGGAGTCGATGTGGCGATGGGCGTCGTCGGCGGATCGCCGTATGCCGTGGTCGGAGCGCCTCGCTGGGACGACGGAGGAGATGCTGATCGAGGCAAGGTCTACATCTACGATGGGATCGACTCGGACGGCGCTGGCGGAACCGCGCCCGCCGATGAAATCTCGCCCTCGGAGCTCTTCGCCGGAGATTTGTTCGGCTCAGCGGTGGCAGCCGACGGTAGCCGCTTTGTTGTAGGCCACCCGGGGGCAACGGCCACCCGGTTCGGCGACGAAGACCAAACGGTGCTTAGCGACACCGAGACCGGCATGGCCTATGTCTACGACTCGGATGGGTTTGCCGGTTGGGAAGAGACGCAGGCGTTGGAGAGCATCGACTTCGACGACCACAACGACATATTCGACCTCTATGGGTCTCACGTGGCGATCGACGGGCCGATCATCGTGGTCGGAGCCAGCGCCGCGGAGGAACGCAACGTGCCATGGCGGTCAGGCGCGGCCTACTCCTGGACAACAATCGACGGCTCGACGTGGACCGAAGTCGACACATTCCGAGCTGGCGATGATGCAAGCTTCGACCTGTTCGGCACCGGTCTCGATATCTCGGGTACCTCGGTCCTAATCGGCGCCCCCCAAGACGACAACGCGCGCGGTAAAGACTCCGGCGCGGTCTACGGCTTTACCGCCACCGCTCCCGGCGTCGTCATCGTCGACAACCCGAACCTCAGCTTCGGCCTCGATCTCGACTCCGGCTCCCCAGCCAGTGTGGTCGTCGGTGCTACCGGCATCGAGGTTGCCGCATTCGATCGTGAGCTGCTGGAAGACTCAGCCGACGACGGCACCTCGGTCGGTTCAACCGCATTCACCCAGACCGACATCCAGGACTCGCCGCTTTCGGGTCTGCCGATCGGCAGCACGCCTCTATCCGGACTGCTGCTCGATGACAATTCATTCGTTGCCAACATCCCGCTTATCGACGTCGAAATCGAGGGTGGTTGGGAAGCACTACTGAGTGACGCCAACAGCCCGCTGGCCGATGTGCCCCTGCTCGATCTAACACTCGGCGATGTCGCTGGCGATACCGAGGCTGGCTCAGCGCTGGCCTCGACTCCGCTTTCGGGGCTTGAACTCGATGGCACACCGCTCTCCGGCCTCCCGCTTTCAGGTCTGGTGCTCGGTGGTCTACCGCTATCGGGTCTGTCCACGGACTTCGATTGGTGCGGCGTGCTGGCCGAGTTCCTCGAAGGCGGTTGCGATCCCGACAACGTCACCCTGATCGAAGCGCAGATCAGCGGCGCCCCGCTCTCGGGTCTGCCGCTCTCCGGCCTGCCGTTGTCCGGGCTCGATCTGACAGGCACACCGCTTTCTGGGCTGCCACTTTCTGGCCTCAACGTCGAAGGTTCGCCGCTTTCAGGTCTGCCACTGTCCGGCCTGCCGCTGAGCGGTCTCGACATCGGCGGCACGCCGCTCTCCGGCCTGCCGCTTTCAGGTCTGGTGCTGTCCGGCCTGCCGCTTTCTGGTCTGCCGTTGTCGGGTCTTGAGATCAATGGCAGCCCGCTTTCGGGTCTGCCGTTGACCAACATCGACATAACCGACAGCCCGCTTTCCGGTTTGCCACTGTCGGGCTTGGTTCTAGAAAACGTTCCGCTCAGTGGGCTGCCGCTGAGTGGTTTGTCCCCCGAAAGTTTGCCGCTGTCCGGACTGCCACTGAGTGGTCTTGTACTGGCTGACGCCCCGCTCTCGGGCCTCGACATCGGCGCCGACTGGTGCGACGTGCTGGCCGAACTCCAAGCCGGCTACGACTGCTCATTTGCCGCAAGCGAGGCCGATTTCCTCGACAACACCACGATCGCCGATCTCGGCGTCAACGGCGTGCCGCTCTCCGGTCTGCCGCTCTCCGGCCTGCCTCTGTCAGGCCTCACCGTCGACGGCGTGCCTCTGTCGGGCTTGGCTCTGGCCGAGTTGCCGCTGAGCGGCCTACCGCTATCCGGACTGCCGCTTTCCGGTCTGCCGTTGAGCGGTCTTCCACTGTCCGGTCTGTATCCGGCGGGCTCGCCGCTTTCCGGTCTGAACCTCAGCGAGTTGCCGCTATCCGGCCTCGACGTGAACGGTTCGCCGCTAAGCGGTCTGCCTCTGAGTGGTCTCGATCTCACCAACCTGCCGCTTTCGGGTCTCGATATCAGCGACACCCCGCTTTCGGGTCTGCCGCTCTCCGGCTTGCCGCTGAGCGGACTGCCCCTGAGTGGTCTCGATGTGAACGGTTCGCCGTTGAGCGGTCTGCCGCTGTCTGGTCTCGACATCGGCGACACCCCGCTTTCGGGTCTGCCGCTTTCCGGTCTGCCACTGTCAGGCCTCGGTGTCGACTGCGAACTTGTCGACTGCTCAATCGACAGCCTCGGCGATGCGGTCCAGAACGGTGCGATCGATGCCAACGTCGTCACGTTGGGCGATCTGCAGCTCCATCTCGATGGCATCACCCTTGGCGAAATCGCCAACGCCTTCGTCGACGGAACTACGGTGCAGGATCTGCTGGACGCGGTGGCCAATGCCGCCGGTCCGCTGACCCTGGCCGACCTCACCAATCTCGATGGAGCGAACCTCGGCGACCTGCCGCAGTCGATCCTCGATCAGATCCAACTCGGCGATCTTGAAGCGGTGCTGCATGCCATAACCTGGGCCGACCTCGTCGGCACCCTGATCGACCCGAATACTCGGGAACCGATCGACGGAAGTCTGGTTCTGCAGGCGTTCGAGAACTACATCTCCGATCCTGAGCTTGGTTTCACCCTCGGCGATCTCCAGTACTTCGGTGAATCAACCTTCGGCGACCTGCTCCAGGTGGAGGACCTCACCGGGTTCAACTTCGGCGACCTTGGTTCAATCCTCGGTCTGATTCACATCAACTCGTTGATCGATGAGACCGATTGGTCGGCCACAGACAGCACCCTCGGCGACCTCCTGGCCGAAGGCGACCTGGGCGACCTGACGCTCGGTGACCTCATCAACAACTTCGGCACGCTTACCCTGGGCGAACTGATCGGCGAGTCGGCCGGAGCGCTCGCCGGCTACACCATCGGTGATCTGCTTCTTCTGCTCGTTGGCCTCGACCCGGCAGCGTTTAGCGGCCTCGAGTTCACCGAGGTTGAAGCCGGACAGCTGCCAGAGGGCATCGTCAACCCGGTCACCTTTGTCGCCGAAATCTTTGTCGACGGCACCGACCTGGAGAAGTCCGTCGATCTAGCCGTTGCCTTGCCGTCCACCGCAACCTACGTGCGGGGTAGCGCGGTGCTAGACGCATTGACGTCGGAGTCGATCGGTGCCAGCGCCATCGATACTCCGGCCGAAATCGAACCGAAGATCGGTGAGAACACACTCAGCTGGTCGCTCTCGGGCATCGTCCCCGGCGTTGCATACACGATGACCTTCGACGTCCTACCCACGGTCTCGTTGGGTTCGACGTCACTGAATGGTCAGGCCACGATCGCCGGAACCGACATTTCGGTTGCGGCCTTCAGCTCGGTTGAAGTCGTTGAAGGCCTTGAGCCGAACGATTTCCCTGACGTCACGCCGGTCGACCTTTCGGCCGACAGAATCTACCTCACCTATATCTCATCCGAGACCGACCATGACGTATTCTCTGTGGTCGTCGGGGAGAACGACGAGTTGGCCATCCAACTGTCGAGCCTGACCGAGGACCTCGACCTCGTGCTCTACGGAAACCCGACAAACAACTCGACCGGCTCAGCGCTTTCCGGCACTTCCGATGAGGCAGCTATCGATCCGATCAAGGACCCCGATCAGCAGGGTGCCGACGCCGAGCCGCTGAACGACTTCCGTCGACTCGACGAGGAAGACTCCAACCTGCAGCTGATCGATATCTCGAACTCGCCTGGCACCGAAACCGAACTCTTGGTGACCGAGGCCCTGCCCGCCGGTACCTACTACGTGCACGTGTTCGGAGCTAACGGTGCAACCAACACCGAACCGGCGGCGCTGCAGATCCAGCGCCTAAACGCCGACGCCCGACCGGACTGCGCCGCCGAAGGGACCGTGACCGGCACCATCGGCTCACCCCGCAGCGCGGTCGGCACGCCGAACACCCTGTTCCTGGTGAACCAGCAGCGACTGGAACACTTCTACAGCGCGACCGAGGCCGGGAACGTCATGGACGCCCTCGACGATTTCGCCGACTACCTGCTCAACGATCCGGTTGGGTCAACGCTTGGCGTCAATCCATTGGTGTTGCCGGTCGATCAGTTCGGCTCGGTCCAGGCCGCATACAGCGCCTGGGACAACGACTCGCTGTGTTCACCGGAATCGGCAAACGCAGTCGTGGCAGCCATCAACGCTGAGATCGACCCCTACCGGGCAGACCTCGACAACATCGTAATGGTCGGTGGCGACCTGATCGTGCCGATGGCACGACTCAGCGACGAAACCGAAATCGCCAACGAGTACGACTTCCGCTTCGAGTTCATCGGCGACAACCTCGTCGGTGGCAACGCCGATGACATCAACGCACTGTCGGCCTCGTTCTGGGATCGCATGTATCTGTCGGATGAGCCCTACGGTGAGACCGCAGCACGGGATCTCGGCGATCGTTTCCTCTACGTCAGCGACGCCGCTCTCGGTCGTCTGGTTGAAGAGCCGACCGAGATCATCGGCATGCTGTCGCATTTCCAGAACTTCGACGGTCAGCTTCAGGCCAATACCGCTGCGGTGCTGGGCTATGACTTCCTAGTCGACTCGTCGGAGCAGATCTCGGCCGACCTCGCCGACGCAGGCCTCACCGTCGATGACGAATTCGCCGACGGCGAGGATGAAAGCGGCGAGAAGTGGACCAAGGACGACGCCGCAGGGCGTCTGTTGCCACTCGACGATGGCGACCCGGCCACCGTCGGACCGGTCAGCGATCTGATTTCGCTGAACGGCCACTTCGACCACTACCGCGCGCTGCCAGCGAACGGCGACAAGGTCCCCGGCTTCGATGACCTCTTCCTAGCCAATACCGTTGAACTGGCGACCCCCGGGGAGCTGACCTCCAGAATCATCTTCTCCATGGGCTGCCACGGTGGGCTTTCCGTTGCTGATCGGTGGATCGGTGACGGTCCAGACAACACAAACGGCGACTGGCCTCAGACCTTCTCCGCAGACCAAGCCATCTACCTCGGAAACACCGGGTTTGGCTACGGCGACACCGAAGCGGTGGCCTACACCGAGCAGCTCATCGCTCTGTTCGCCGAGCAGGCGGTACGGCCAACCGATCGCGGCGCAGGGCTCAAAACCACAATCGGTCAAGCCCTAACCTTCGCCAAGAACGAGTACGCCTCCGACCTTTCGGTCTTCAGCGTCTATGACGAGAAGGCTCTGATGGAGATGACCTTCTACGGTCTTCCGTTCTACACCGTCAACCGGTCGGCCGAGGCGGCACCTCCGGTACCGGAGAACGTCACGGCACCAGACTCCACCGAGCTGGAGACGCTCGGCGTCAACGCCGATGCGCAGAACACCCCCGATGGCAGCAGCCCTCGTGGCGTCGTCTACAGCAACCCCGACGAAACCGGCGACCCTCAGGTCATCGTCTCGCCCGGTTACCCGATCCAGCCGAGCTTGAGCGTCGACGTCAGCGTTGTCGACCCGAACGAAAACACCAGGCTCGAAGAGGTGGCCCATGGCGCGGTGATCCTCAGCATGGATTCAACCTACGTTGCACCGGTCGACCCGGTGGTGGCGTCTGTGGTCTTCCAGGAGGGTGACGATGCCGATCGTGAGCCACCGCTCGGCGATGTGGTGTTCCCGGCCAAGCCGGTCACCATCAACCGGGCCACAACCCCCGGTGGAGATCGCCAGACCATGGTGCTGGCCACCGGCCAGTTCTCATCCGAGGGCATGAGTCAGCGTCTCGACGACAACATCAATGCGGTTGTCTACTACGCAGCGCCGGGTAACACCGACTACGAAAAGCCAACAGTCGGCCGGGTCGAATCCACCCTAAACCTTGCAGGCGATCAGCTGACGGTAACTCTCGATGTCTCAGACGCCGCAGGCGAAGTGCTCAGGGTCTACGTGCTGTTCACCGCCGACCCGGGCTCCGGCTCAGCGGTTTGGACCGGCATCGATCTGGTCAACACACCAGGAACCGATGAGTGGTCGGGTTCCAGCAGCGTGCCTGCCGGAACCACCGAGGTCGAGTTCCTCGTCCAGGCCGTCGACAGCGCAGGCAACGTTGGCTACGCAACTAACAAGGCCAGGAACTTCAGCGACGACGGTGTCGCCGCTCCGGTTCCGCCATCGCCCGACCTCGACGTGATCGTCGACCAGAGCAACTACAACGCCGGCGTCGATTGGTACACCGGCTCAGTTGACGTCACCGTCGACAGTGGCGACCTCACAGCCTCGTATGCGATCTCGCCGGGAACACCGACGACCGAGGTGACCGGAGGTGGCTTCACCATCACCGGCGAGGGCGTGTTCAACTGGACCGTCACCACCATCGATGGTCAGGTTGAAACCGGACAGGTCCGAATCGACAGTCTGGCCCCGGTTGTCTCCGTCGCTCCACCGGGTGATGGTGTCAGCTATCAGATCAGCGATGTTCCGAACATCGGCTTCTCCTGCCTCGACCCCAGCATCCAGACCTGTACCGCCACTGTCGATGGCAACCCGATCGGCAATGGCGACCCGCTGCCCGCCAGCTTGGGAAGCCACGATGTTGTGGTTACCGGCGTCGATGTGGTCAATGCACCGGTGACCGCCGAAGCGACCTATACCGTCGTGGCTGATCCGCTTGAGAATCTCATCGTCTCGGTCAGCACCGACAACTTCGAGAACCCGCCTGGGCTCTACACCGATGATGTTGTGGTCACCGTCGACGGCGGCGGTGAGGCCACCGAGTACACGCTGAACGACGGCGAACCGGTTGCCATCCCAGCCGCCGGTGGCACCTTCACCATCACCGATGAGGGCGTGACCGAATGGTTGGTAAGCCGTCCTAGCGATGAAGCCAGTGTTTCCGGCACGGTCGAAATCGATCGGCTGGCTCCTGAGGTGACGATCACCGTGCCACAGGATGTGGCTTCGTATCCCACCGGTTCGGTACCTGCGATCAGCTTTGTCTGCGACGACGCCAACCTGGCGACATGCGAAGCCAGCGTCGATGGAAACCCCATCGCCGACGGCGACCCGCTGCCCGATGTCGTCGGCGGACCATACGCCGTCGAAGTCACCGGCACCGACACGCTTGGCCGGGAGACCACCGACTCGGTCAGCTACAGCGTCGTGCCTGTTCTCGGTGGCGTTGCCATCACCGATGTGGTGATCGACGGTGTGGCCGAGCCTGGCCAGGCGGTTGACGTCGAAGGCGAATTCTCCGGCGGAGCGGCACCGTACACGCTGACCGTCGATTGGGGAGACGGCTCCGATTGTGGCGCAGGCACATGCTCGGCTTCCGGTCCGGTTGGGGGAGACCCCGGTCTGTTCAACGCCGACTACATCTACCCCAACGGCGGCGTGTTCTCGGTCACTGTGACCATCACCGACGCTGCCGGATCTAGCGCAACAGCAACCCTGCAAACCGCGACCTGTACCATTCTCGGCACATCGAGAAGCGAAGTACTGCGAGGCACGGCAGGCGACGACGTCATCTGCGGGCTCGGCGGCAACGACCGTATCTACGCCGGAAGCGGCAACGACCTGGTCTTCGGTGGTTCCGGTCGCGACACCATTTACGGCCAGGACGGTGACGACACGCTCTTCGGCGGTCGTGACAACGACCGGGTCTATGGTCAGAACGGTAACGACATGCACTACGGCGGCGCCGGCATCGACCTGATCTATGGTGGGATCGGCGACGACACCATCCGAGGCGGCAGTGGCAATGACCGGATCTACGGTCAGAACGACAACGACACGCTCATCGGTGACCGAGGCGCCGACCGGGTCTATGGCGGCAATGGCGACGACAAGCTGTTCGGCCGCAGTGACAACGACCGCCTTTACGGTCAGAACGGATCGGATGAGATCAACGGTGGCGACGGCGTAGACCTAGTCTTCGGCGGAGGCGGCGATGACGACATCTTCGGCTCCGGCGGCCGCGACAACCTTAACGGCGGTGGCGGTGATGACATGATCGACGGTGGTGCCGATACCGACCGCTGTCGAGGCAATGCCGGAACCGACGTCCTGGCTAACTGCGAGCTATAGCCAGCGGTGAGTCTTACTAGCTACGGCAACGCAGCTGAGATAGTGAAAACGAGGTAGCGGTGCGTTCGCCGCCGGGTCGCAACTACGGTTGCGGCTCCGGCAGCGGCCGTAGCCGAACCACGCCCATCGGAGCGCAGATCTCCTCGAACTCCTGACGCCAGGCTTCTCGGGTTTCGCCGCTACCTGGAGCTTCGTAGTTGAGCAGCATCTGCAGGGTAAGGGCACGGTCGAACCCGGTGCCCTCGTCCAGCAGTTGGAGAACGCTGTCTCGTGCCAGGGCCCAATCGCCCTTCAGAGCCATAGCCATGGCCATGGTTCTGGTCATACGCGATGCGAGGGGATGGTCGACTCCGAGCCGGTCAACCGTAGCCTTCACCTCCGGCACCGAAGCCTGGCCGAGAGCCACCTGGTGGAACAGCAGTCGGGTTACCGCATCGTGTTCCTGCTCCTCAAGTCCGAGCCGGGAGGCATCGGCAACCGCGCTCTCAAGCAGCCTGGTTGCCTCGTCGTAGCTGCCGCGGCGGTCGTTGGCCACACCGAGGAACAACTTGGCCACCGTGGCCCCCACCGGATAGCGGCCGCCTTCCCAGTTGCGGCGGGCGGCCTCCAGTTGCACGATTGCCTCATCCCAATGGCCCTGGTCGGAGAGAATCTCGCCGCTATTTAGCGCGCCGAGCATGCCACCGATCGACGAGCCCGCCCTGACCCCTGCTTCGCTGGCTTCGGCATAGAGCGTGGCCGCCGACACCCAATCGCCTGCGAAGTACTTTTCGATGCCCATGTTGTTCAACACGATCGAGCGGCGCTCGTGCAGCCCGAGATCGGTGAACAACTCAAGGGCTTTCGGCCCGTAACCGATCCGGTCTGGGCGACCCAGGTACACCGTCGCCAGGTGTAGCCGTTGCAGAGCCTCAGCCATAGTCCGAACGTCGTCGGCGTCTTCGGCGAAACCCAATGAGCGGCGAGCCTCGCGGATGCAGGTTTGCTGATCTCCGTCTCGGTGGTAAAGCCCAGATTTCAAGAAATGCACCTGCGACCGGACCTTCAGGTACTCGACTCCGGCCTCCTCGATGCTCGCTTGTTTGTTCCCTGCCTGTTCGGCCTCAGGAAGGAGCTGCTCGGCGCGACTGAACCAGGATCGGGCTTGGCCGAACTGGCCCTGCTTTTCTCGCAGGCCACCGATGCGGAGCATGGCGGTTGCCCGGATATCCATGTCTTCGGTGCTGTTCCTAGCTTTGCGATAAGACCGCTCCGCCTTGTCGAGCTCGCCCAGTATGTCTTCGATGTCGCCGAGGGTTAGGGCCACCTGGGCCACCTCGCGGCGGTCGAGACTGCGGACCCTGGACGAGGCTCCCAGTGCCCGGCGATAACCGGCGGCCGCTTCAACGTTGGCCCCCTGGGCGGCGGCCTCGTCGCCAGCCACGATGCCATAGCGCCAGGTGCGTTCGAGTTCGCCGGCCTCAGAAAAGTGAGCCGACAGCAGGCCGGCGATTGAGGAAGAGTCGGTGGTTTCGCGCTCTAAATGCTCGCCGACTCGGAGGTGCAGCTGCTTTCGTCGAGCGAATGGCAGACCCTCGTAAGCGACCTCGTGATAGAGGGCGTTCACAAAACTGAGGCGTCCCTTTTGCTCAGAGGACAGGAACTCCGACAGCGGCTCAAGGTCTGGCACCGACTCTTCCAGCACCGCCTGCAGATCGTTGCGATCCAGGTCGGTGCCGAACACAGCGGCCAGCCTAAGCGTGCGTCGCAGCGCAGGGTCGAGAGCGTCGATTCTGGTTGCGACGAGCTGTTCCACGGTGTCGGGTACCGCTCCGTCGACGTTGTCGCTCACCGCCTTCGTCAGCTCTAGGGCGAAGAGAGGATTGCCGGCGGCCTGAGGCACAATGCGATCGAGCGCACTGTCCGGCAGGTCGACAAGCGACGCTTCCAGGATCAACTGGCGTATCTGATCGTCGGGTATCGGACCGAGCGTGACCGTCACCCAGTCGCCGTCCTGATCATCGATCGCCCAGTTGCCACCGGGCCGAGCGCTGATGACATAGCTCCAGGCCGAGTCGTCGCGGTTGAGTAGGGCCGCTTCGAAGAATTCGGTCGACGCGTCGTCGACCCACTGCATGTCCTCGATGACAAAAATGGTCGAAGGCTCAAGCACCGCGACCAAGAACTGTCTGACTACCTCGTGGATGCGGTCACGGACGAACTTGGCGTCGATGGCTTCTGATTCGGGAGTCGCTGCTACCTCGGCGCCGGCCGGGATGGCCAGGATGGGCAACATCGGCAGCAACTCGGGAGCGTGGTGTCTTACCGACTTGTAAAGCAGCTCGCCTGCGGTGACAGGATCGGCGTTTACCTCGATCTGCGCGGTTCTGCGTATAACAACCTGCAGCAGCGCATAGGGGGTCGAGGCCGAGTAGGGCGAGCAGTGTCCCTCGACCCGGTTGATGGCCCGCTTTGTCATTTCTCGACGGAACTCGTTGAGGATTCTCGTCTTGCCGCCACCGGGTGGCCCCAGCAGTTGAACGGTGGCCCCCTCGGTCATCGCTCCGCTGATGAGCGCCTTCAGCTCAGCGTCTCGGCCGATCAACGAAGCGGCAGGCGCCTCGACCTGCAGCCAGTCTGTGGCCCCGAAAACACGGCTGGCCTTAATCGCATTGGTTTTGCCCTTGACCAGGAACGGCTCGATCGAATCGGATGCGTAGAGGGTGCGGGTGGCGGCCAATACGTCGTCGACGGCCACGACTTCTCGGTCGGCTGCCTTGCCAAGCATTCGAGCTGCGGTGTTCACCGGGTCGCCCATGATCGTGTAGGTGTGGCGGTAAGGGGAGCCGAGGAAACCAGCAAATACCCGACCCCGTTGCACACCGACTCGTAGCGCAAACGGCGACGAGATCTTCGTGATATTCAGGCTTGCCTCAAGCATCGAGTCGCTGGTGTTGCCCTCGGTAAAAGGTGCGCCGGCGCACAGGACAAACTTAAGTCCATCGGGAGCGATATCGGTGTGGAGGGGCGTTGCGCCAGCATCCTGGCAAGCCCGGTGAACAGCATTGACGAGCTCGTCGAGAGCCTCGACGGTGGCACTTCGATCTTCGGTCTCCAGATGGCCATCCAGGCCCGATACCGCGAGGAAGCCGACTGTAACCAGCCGATGTTCCCCGCCAAGGCCGGCGAACCCGTCGAAGTTCGACTCGACTGCTTTTGGCAGGAGGGTGCGCAGAATCGAGGAGTCGATCGAACGAGGCGCCGGGCCCGGTCGTTCCTGGTCGATAACGCCGGTGATGACCCAGCCGCCGTGCTGTTCCTCGACCAGGTGCTTGTCCGCAATTGCGGCGGCGATGCCTTGGCTGACCAAGGTGTCGCCCTTGGCTGCATTGCCCTCAAGGTGGATAACGTGGCTGGCCTTTGGCCCGGCCAAAATCAACTCGCGATGCTCGTCGCCGGCCATAAACGCGTCGAATGGCCCTTCTGAGGCACCGACCGTCATCGTCAACCCGGCTCGTTTTGCTGCCGAAGAGTCGCGCAAAGCCTGCTGCATCGCTAGCCCCGCAGCGGCGGCCCGGGTGATGTGTTCCGGTCCTCGGAACAAGATCAACAGGGCATCTCCGCCGAACTTAATGACCTCGCCGCCAAAGTCGTAGGCCTGGCCGATCAGCTCGGTGAAACAAATGTTCAACAGGCTGGTGATCATTTCGGCGCCAGCTTTGCCCCGGTCGGCCAACTTTTCAGAAAGGGCGGTAAACCCTGAGATGTCGGCCGAAAGCATCGAGCCATCGATCACTTGATGCTTGGTGGCCGCAATCGTCATTTCGACTGCCAACTGCGGGATAAGGGACGCGGGGCCGCCCGCATCGTCCGCATGTTTTGGCTCGAATTTTTGGCTACCGGTCATCTCTCTGCCTAGCTGAGGCCCTCTCCGATGTTACCTCTAGGGCCAGAGATCTATGGCAGCCGGTGTAACGTCCCGTTACGGATCGGTGTCGAATACAAGTAGAATGACTGCTACCCGAGTGTCGAAATCACAAACAGAAGTAACCCGAGCGTTCGGAACGAGGTCATATCCGGTGGATCCCACGCAAGTTGCACAACTTGTCGAAGAGGCCAAGGAAGGTGACCACCGCGCGTTTGAGTCGTTAGTTCGTCATACCTACGCAGATACCTACACGCTGGCCTACCGGCTGGTCGGGAATGAGGAGGATGCTCGGGACGTGGTACAGGAAACTTACCTCCGGGCTCACAAGGGAATAAAGAAGTTCCGTGGCGACGCCCAGATCACAACCTGGCTGCATCGAATCACCGCGAACTGTGCCAGCACCTACCTTGGTCGCAAGGTTCGGCATAGGCACGAGACCCTGGCCGATGATGCCGAAATCACCGACGAGAACCCGTTGCGAGACCCATCGCAGCGGGCTGATTTGAGCTTGCTTCGCTCCCAGTTGACCGAGGCGCTTATGCAGCTTCCTCCGAAACTACGAGCCGTCGTGGTGCTGCGCGATATCTACGACCTCCCTCACGAATTGATTGCCGAGCAGCTCGATATCAGCGAATCCGCAGCCAAGGTACGACTACACCGGGCTCGCAAACGGCTTCGTGAACGCCTTTACCCCCTTGGGGAGGAGGAAGCTCATGCTGTGTGAAACCGTAAGTATTCAGCTGGCCGAAGTCGCCGAAGGCGATGCGCCACTAGCGCTCGAAACCGGCCGTCACGTCGACGGATGTCTGCGTTGCCAGGCCGAGTTGGCCCAATACCGCAAGCTTCTGCGAGCACTGACCTCACTGCGCGAACATCACCTCTTCGTCGACGACACATTGCTCGACGAAGTGCTCGAAGTCATCCGGCCTGCCGCACCGGTCCACAAGTTGCACCGTCTGAACTACCGAAATAAGAAGGTTGCCTACATCGGCGGATTCGCCGCTGCAGCCACTGCTGGAGCCGCCGCCGGGGCGATCGTCATCGCCTCGAGATTGGCCAGCCGCCAGAGCCTCGCCAGCTGATCAGCCAAGATACGAAGCGTTTCCGGGCGCTCGGGCTGCTAACCTTGGCATGTCCCCAAGGGCAGTAGCTCAATTGGCAGAGCACCGGTCTCCAAAACCGACGGTTGGGGGTTCGAGTCCCTCCTGCCCTGCTTTACATTCCAGCTCAAAAATTTGATGCGTTAGATCTAATCTCTGCTGTAGATAACGCACCAGCTAGTTTTCTAGATAGTGACCTCAGCCCTCAAGTATGATTGAAGTATGACGACCAACCCCGATCCAGTCTCGGATCCAGCGTCGTCTCGAAAAGGATTGTTTACATGGCGATGAATCGGGAGCAGCGCCGCTACCTCCAAAAACAAGGCCAGATGGATGGCGAAGGCAATCCAATCGCCACCAAGCGTGAAAACCGTCCGGTTAAGGCCGAACGAGTCACGCCGGTCGAGTACGTCTCCGAGGTGCGCTCGGAGTTGGGCCGTGTCATGTGGCCCACACGTCGTGAGGTCATCAACTACACAATCGTTGTACTCATCACCCTGGCCATCGTGACCGGCCTTGTAGCGCTACTTGATTTTCTCTTCGCAGAGGGTCTGATCGCTCTGCTCGACGCCGGCACCACAGAAGGTTAACCAATGAGCGATATTACCGAAGACTCGGTTGCCATCGATGAGGCCGCGTCCTCCGATCCGGTGGACATCGCAGATGATGCCCCCGCTGCAGTCGAGGCTGCCGCCGTCGAGGCTGACGACGTCCAGGTCGAAGCTGCTGCCGATGCCCCCGAAGCTGATGCTGAAGTAGCTGACGCTGAAGATGTCCCGGCCGAAGAAGCTGGCGAGGTCGCGGCCGAAGATACTGGCGAAGATGCCGAAGGTGAAGCAGAGGCTGAGGTCGAAGAAGCTCCGGCCCCCCGCCGCAAGTCTCCTTACGACCGTCCTGGCCGCTGGTATGTGATCCACACCCAGTCGGGCTATGAGAACAAGGTTCGCAACAATCTACTGGCTCGTACCCAGTCGATGAACATGGAAGACCGCATCTGGGAAGTTGTTATCCCGCTTGAAGACGTGGTCGAGTTCAAGAACGGCAAGAAGGTCGTCGTACAGAAGAAGGTGTTCCCCGGTTACTTGCTAACCAGAATGCACCTCGACGACGACTCGTGGTTTGTTGTTCGCAACACCCCCGGCGTTACCGGGTTCATCGGTGCTGGCAACAAGCCTTCGCCGCTGCCCCGCAAAGATGTCGAATCGTTCCTCACCGAAAAGGAAGAGGGCGACGAGCCAGCACGCAAGGGTCGTCCCCGCCTTGAATATGGCATGGGCGAAACCGTACGGGTCAAAGAGGGCCCGTTCGCCGACTTCCAGGGCGAGA
>JBOEHD010000019.1:0-48359 GCA_050633745.1 Acidimicrobiales bacterium | reverse complement strand
CCCTACGATCGGGTCTGATGCGGCCGACCCGGGCCGGACTCGGCCTGCTGCTCGTCGGTATCGGGCTTGCCGTCGCCGGGCGCCTGCTCGGCATTCTCGAGCTGTATCTGTTGGCAGCAATGGTCATCGCCGCGCTCGTCCTCGCCGCGATCTACACCGCAAGCACCAGGCTAGATCTCGCGATCAGCAGGGTGGCAACCCCGGCGAGGCTCCGGGCAGGAACGCCTGCCAGAATCGATCTCACGCTTCGCAACCGGGCACGGCGAAGCACACCGGTGCTGTCCGCGCACGACCAGGTCCAGGGCGGCCGCGGTGCGTCCGTACTGCTCGCGCCGCTCGCCGCAGGTAGGGACGCCCACATCGCGTATCGCCTGCCGACCAATCGGCGGGGCAGGCTTCGGGTCGGTCCACTCGATCTGTCGCTCGGCGATCCGCTCGGGCTGACGAGAAGCCAGATCCGGGCCGCCGAGGTCACAGACCTGATGGTCCACACGCAGCTGATCGACCTCGTCCCCCTCGTGGCGATCGCCGGTCACGACCCCACTGCCGATCAACAGCCGATCCGGGCGATCGCCAACTCCGGCGACGAGTTCTTCGCCCTTCGGCCATACGTGGTCGGCGATGAGCTGAAGCGGGTCAATTGGCGGGCCTCCGCCCACCTCGATGACCTCGTCGTCCGCCAGGAGGAACGGCCGAAGACCGGCCGGGTCACCGTGGTCCTGGATCGCAGGGCCGAGGTCTACGACGAGGACGGCTTTGAGCGGGCGGTCTCGGCCGCCCTCAGCGCGCTTCACAGCGGCTTCCGGGGCGGCGATGCGCTCCGGTTCCTCACGAGTGCCGGACCGGCGGTGAGCGACATCAGGACGAGATCGGAGCTCGACGCGGTCGACGAGCAGCTTGCTCTCATCGATACCACGGCCAGCGCATCGTTGATCCGAAGCCTCGAAGAACTCAACAGATTGAGCCGCGGCGGAACACTGGTGGTGGTCACCGGGTTTCTCCAGGATTCGATCGAACCCGTCATCGCCCGCAGCCGTCGGACCTTCGGCCTCGTGCTCGTCGTGTCCTGCCTGCGATCACCTGACGGTTCCCGGAGCTGGGCCATCACCTACGATGGCTCTACCGACCTCGCAAACGAGTGGCAGCTGGCGGTGGCCAGCGCCAAAGGAGCGAACGAGCGATGACGCAGGATCAGCAACCCCCGATCTGGCTCGAAGTGACATCGGCCCTCCTCGTCCCCGCGGCCTGCGTCGGCTTCAGCCGCGTCTTTCTCGACGCGTCCACGATCCTGCCGATCGTCGGCGCGTCCCTGCTGTCCTCGGCCGTCGCCGTGCTGGCCAGGAGGCTGAGGATCCCGCTCATCGGAGCAACGCTCATCTCGCTCGGTCTGCTCTCCGCACTGATCATCAACCGCTACGCCCCGGGCACCGCTCGGCTCGGCGTCATCCCGACCGGCGCAACCGCCGACCAGCTGCGGCTCGTCTTCGATGAGCTGATCAGCAACTTCCAGGAGTTGAAGACCCCGGTCCCTGCGCTGCAACCGTTCGTCGCCGCATCGATGATCGGGGCGTGGATCATGGCGTTCCTTACCGACTGGGGCGCGATGCGGTTGCGCCTTGCGTTCGAGCCGGTCCTGCCGAGCGCGCTCCTGTTCATCTTCACATCGATCCCACCGGTCAGCGCAGGCGGCAACGTCTTGATCTCAACGGTGGTGTTCGGCGCAGGCGTCGCCGCCTGGGCCGTCAGCCAACGGGCAGCAAACCTCTTGCAGCGTGGCGTGTGGCTCGCAAACGACCATCGCCGCGGTCCACTCAACATCGGAACCACCGGAGCGGTCGTTGCTGCGATCGCGGTGATCGCCGGTTCGCTTATCGGCGGCCGCCTCCCCGGCGCAGGCGCGGACCCGGTTTACAGCTTCAAGGACCAGGGCGACCCGACCCGCGTTGTTGTCAGCCCGTTCGTCAACATCCGCTCCCGCCTGGTCAGCCAGACCACCCAGGAGTTGTTTACCGTCTCGACCGACAAGCCGAGCTACTGGCGCATCGCCGGCCTCGACACCTACGAGGACGACATCTGGAAGGTGGCGGGAGACTTCTCGCCCGAGACCGGGCGGCTCCCCGGCCAACGGGACTTCGACGGCGCCATCACCGAGGTGACCCAGGACTTCTCGGTCAGCGCCCTCCGGGCCATCTGGCTGCCGGCGGCCTTCGCCCCCTCCGAGATCACCGACGCGACCGCCGAGGTGACCTGGAACGCCGAGAACAGCTCGTTGACGGTGGCCAACGACGTGGAGAACAGCGACGGCGTGAGCTACTCGCTCGTCTCGAACGTGCCGGCGTTCAGCGTCGAACAACTCCAGGCCGGCTCCGAGTTCATCCCCCAGGACGTGGCGGAGAGATACCTCTCGCTGCCGTCGAACCTCAGCCCGATCGTCCAGGAGCAGGCGCTTACGCTCACCAGCGGCTTCGAGACCCGCTACGACAAGATGCGGGCGCTGCAGGACCACTTCCGGGGGTACGCCTACAACGTGCAGCTCGGCCCCCGGCAGGGCGATCCGATCGAGCAGTTCCTCGCCGAGCGGGAAGGGTTCTGCCAGCAGTTCGCTGGAACGTTCGCCCTGATGGCAAGAAGCCTCGGCGTACCGGCCAGGGTGGCCACCGGATTCACCTGGGGTGACCCGACCGGCCCTGCCGACCCCGAGACCGGCTTCACCACGTACAGCGTGACCGGCCGCCAGACTCACGCATGGCCCGAGGTCTACTTCGATGATCTCGGCTGGGTGGCGTTCGAACCGACGCCTGGCCGCGGGCTACCCGGTGCGGCGAGCTACACCGGCGTCGCTGCGGAACAGTCGTCGGACGTGCAGCCGAACAACCCCGGCCAGCCGACAACCACCACCACGATCGATCCGAACAACGCCCCGGGCGTCAGCGTCGACCCGGGTATCGAGGACTTCTTCGGCGATGAGTTCATCGAGCCGGTCGACACCGGAGTCGGTGGCGGCTTCAGCATCCCGTGGCGCCTGGTGCTGCCGATCCTGGCCCTCGCCGCGTATGCGATCGGTATGCCGCTGATCTGGCACCTCCGGCGCTCCGCGAGGCGAAACAAGGCCACCACCCCGGCAAGGCGGGTCGAGACCGCGTGGGCCGAGGCGGTCGAATCGCTCGAGCTCGGGTTCGATATCCGAAGACAACCGGCGGAAACCAGAACCGAATACGCGGGCAGGCTCGAAACCGATCGGCGGGTTCCGTCCAGCGAGTTCACGACGCTGGCCGAGACGGCCACGGTGGCCAGATTCCACCCGGGCGGCGTGACCGATCTCAAGGCCGAGCAGGCGGACCAGCTCTCGACTCGGATCGAGACCGCGGTGAACAACCGGGTGCCGATCTATGCCAGGTACCGGCGTCTGCTCGACCCTCGTCGGCTCCTGAAGCCGACGAAGCGGATCGTCACCGAAACCACCGCGGCGAACCTGTCGTCGTCCGGTGATCGGCCAGACGATCGAGAGCTCGTCGAAACCGGCGCCTAGCTCGGCCACCGCTCTTGGCGGTGCGCCGGGGTCCTGGACACCGGCCAATCCGGAGATAGCAAAAGGCTCAGGCGAATCGCCTGAGCCGAGGTTCCCCTACTGCGGCTGATCGAAGCGGCCAGGCCGCTGAGACCGACCGGTTAATCGACGTCCGGTTCGTCCGCCCGATCGGTGTCCCTGCGGAGCTGCGGGTTTGCGGCCCGGAACGCCCGTGAGAACTGATCGACGCCGGCCTTGCCCATCAGGCGAAGGTTCCGCTCGAAGCCGATCGCGCTGCCGAGCATCAGCAGGAATCCGCCGAATGCGACGAGGAAGTGGACCTGAAGGGTGGCGACCATAACCACGATGCCGACGATGAATCCCATCACCGACCACTTCAGCGAGCCGAGCGCGTGACGGTAGACGGTTGTCTCGCTTACCTCGCGAGCCAGCCGAGGGTCACTCTCGTGAAGGTTCTTCTCGATTTCTGCGAGAATCCTCTGCTCGTCTTCTGACAATGGCATTCGCTTTTCCTTCAGCCTTTTAGCCCAGTCCTCGGTGCCTTTAGTGTAGTTTCGCGCACTCAACTGCTATGAACAACGCAGCTCGACCCAGAATCCTTCCAAAATAGCCGCCAACCGGTGCGAATGTTCGCTCCGAACGATGGGAAATGGCCTGATCAGGGCATTGCTAGGGGTGTGGTCGTTGCCTGTTTCGCAGTCGAACGAGAATTACACTTTCTTCAGTCGGCCGATAACTCCGACAATCGAACAATATTAGCGAGTCTACGGCTCATCAGCGGGGTCAGGGCGGCGATTCGACTCATCGGGCCCCCAGGCCTGTTGGCCTACACGCTTGGGCGCCAGTTGTCCCCGGTCGGCCAGAGTGGCCATACCGATAGCTGCGGGGCCGAATCGATCGCGAATAATATCCACCGCGTCATCGGCTGCCCGCCACGAATTTGCGCTCGCTCCCCCGCTTTGGGTCGAGCCATCCGACTCGCTGTCGTCCGAGCTGGAGTCGGATAGCAGATCGTCGAAGGTGAGCTGGTCGGCCACTTCGGTGCTGAGCCCTGACATACCGACGCCGAGCAGCCGCACGCCCTGATCCAAGACCAGGTGGCTCTCGACCAGGCCATCGAGCAGACGCTCAGCGACCGTGAGTATTTCGTGGCCCGAGTCGCTGGGTCGAGGAATCGTTGCCGCTCTGGTCAGCGTCTCGAACGAGCCGAGCCGTAGCTTCAGGTTGACCGTCTTACCTCTGAATCCCGCATTCCGCAATCGGCTGGCTACCGACTCCGACATTCGAACCAGCTCCCGCTGCAGGCGAGCTCTCTCGGTCAGATCGGAGCTGAACGTTTCCTCATGGCTGACCGACTTGGTGCGCCGGTTGGGTTCCACCGGCCGGGTATCGATGCCATTGGACACCTGATGTAGGTGCGTTCCGTTGGCCTCGCCTAACGCTCCGATCAGAACATCGAGCGGCAGGTCGGCCAGATCGCCGACCGACGTGATGCCAAATCTGGTTAGCCTTTCGGCGGTTTTAGGGCCGACGCCCCACATCGCTCGCACCGGCAGCGGTCGTAGGAAAGCCACCTCTGTTCCGGTGGCCACCAACTTGACCCCGAGCCCCGGCTTCACCGACCTGCCGTGCACCTGAGGCTTGGCCGCCTCGGACGCAAGCTTGGCCACCAGTTTCGAGGCTGCGACCCCTACCGAACAGGTCAGGCCTTCCTGTTCAAGAACCTTGTCCCGGAGCTTGGTTGCGATCTGGACCGGAGGGCCGAGCAATCGCACCGCGCCAGCCACGTCGAGGAAGGCCTCATCGAGCGACAGCGGCTCCACCAAAGGGGTCACATCGTGAAATAGCGCCATGATCCGAGCGCTGACTTCTCCGTACAGCTGGTGATCGCCGGGGAGGAAGATGGCGTCTGGACACAGCTGCCGGGCCCTCGACGAAGGCATCGCCGAGCGAATGCCATAGACGCGAGCCGGGTAGGACGCAGCGGCGACCACGCCGCGATTGCCGGTACCGCCCACAACCACCGGCTTGCCCTGCAACGACGGGTCGCGCTGGATCTCCACCGAAACGTAGAACGCGTCCATGTCTACGTGGAGAATCGTCGGCTGGCCCGATGCAACCGAAGGTGGCGGCGTTGACTCAGCCACAGCGGTGCTACCTGCTCGCTCTAGTCATGGGAGCGGGTGACCTTACGGTCATCCTTGTGTCCCTCTACCAGGTAGCGAAAAACCCGCCCGTCGGCAATGCCATCTTCCAGGTGGGCTAGCAGCGGCTCAAATACCCAAGGCGAGGTCGCTTCGAGCCGTTCACGAGCGGTGAGGTGATCGACGAACTCGGCGGAGATCACGATGCCGTCGGGGTCATCGATGGTCAGAGCGCCACTAAACGATTGCGCCTTGTGGGCTTCGACACGAAGGAAGAAACCGGCGTCCGGCGCCGTCACCTCAACTCGGTAAAGCGGACCGGTCCAGGCCGGGACCAGCAAGCCGGTCTCCTCTTGGACCTCGCGGGTCAGGCCTTCGACCGGTGTTTCACCGGCATCGACCACGCCTCCCGGGGTGCTCCAATCGCTCGCGCCGTTGCGACGCAGGTTTTCGACCAACAGCGTGCCGCGCCCATCGCTGATGATGCCACCCGCCACCTGCCAATGGCGAAGCCCATCGGCGGCAACCGGCGGCATCACCGGCTCGTGGCCACCGTCATGATTACCGCTCAAACCATTCTGCCTTTCGCAAACTCGACCCGGTAGCGCCATTGTGGTGCGCCCCTGGTCGAGTCTCCCACAATCTTTGGCATCCCGGTCGAATTCCCTCGGCCCATTAGCCAATAGGCTCGCATGGTGGAGCATGACATCGAACCGGCCGGTGACGACAACAGCCTCCTGCCGTTCCAAGACCTGATAGCGCCGAAACCAATCGATGCCGCTCCCCCGGCATCGGCTCGGCTGCTGGCCTTTGCGCTGATCCTGGTCGGCGGCCTTCTCGGAGGTCTGGTCGGATACGGGGTCGGCGACCTCATGGGCCGAACCGCCAATTGGTCTGCGGTTGGAGCTTTCGGCGGCGGACTCACCGGGGCCATCGGGGTGGCGGTGGTTGCCAATCTGACCCTTAGAGCGATGAACGAGTGGCGAGCCGTAGAACATCCAGAGGCCGAACAGCCACAGGACGACATCAAATGAACGAGATCAAAATGAACGACCCCAAGAACGGGGCCGAGGCCACCGAGCCGCTGTCTGCCGAGCTACTCGCATTGGCGACGAGCTTGGCCCGATCCGCTGGTGAAACCATCAGCGCTATGCGCAGCGAAGCGGTCCGGTCAGCGACGGCTAAATCAACCCCCACCGACCCGGTGACCGCCGCCGATACCGAGGCCGAGCGCATCATCGTGGCCGGCATCCTCGATGCCAGGCCGCACGACGGTGTTGCTGGCGAAGAAGGCGCGAACAAGCCAGGGACCTCGGGGGTGGTCTGGCACATCGACCCCATCGACGGCACGACGAACTTCATATATGGCATCGCCGCCTACTGTGTTTCGATCGGCGTCGAAGTCGACGGCTCGATGACCGCCGGCGTGGTCTACAACCCGGTGGTCGACGAACTGTTCCATGCCGAGCTCGGTGGCGGGGCATTCTTGAACGGAGAGCCGATACAGGCCAACGCCAGCGGTGACATATCGACAGCATTGGTTGCTACCGGATTCGGCTACGGACCGGAGCGGCGGCGAGCCCAAGCCAAGGTGTTGACCGGGCTGATGCCCGAGGTCCGAGACATCCGCAGAATCGGATCGGCCGCTCTCGACCTCTGCGCGGTCGCATGCGGTCGAGCCGACGCGTACTACGAGGCTGGGTTGAACCTGTGGGACCTCGCCGCCGGTTGGCTGATCGCTACCGAAGCGGGAGCGATCTGCGATGACCTGCGGGGCAACGCTCCTGGCACACACTTCATGTTGGCCGCTGGCCCGGCTTTGCACCCCCCGCTCGCTCAGCTACTCATCGAACTCGAGGCCGAGCGGGTCATCGAGCCTCAAACCTGAGCCGCTCAGACAGCTCTCAGAGCTCTTGCAAATCAGGGCTCACAACCGTTCATCAACGGTAAAGCGCGTCAAATTCGGCCTTCTCCTCAAAAAATTTCGGACTTTCTGCTGATATCGCTGCAAGAGACCCCTGGTATCGGGCACCATGCATACCGTGGGAACTCGAATATTGACCGTCGAAGATGACGAACGCATCCGCCAAGCTGTCACCATGGCCCTCGAAGAAGAGGGTTGGGACGTTGTCGAGGCCGGTACCGGGGAAGCCGCTCTCGATTCGTTCAATGACGCTCCGGCCGATGTGGTGCTTATCGACATCATGCTGCCGGGAATCGACGGCTTCGAAGTCTGTCGCTCGATCCGTCGTGGCAGCGACGTGCCGATCATCATGGTGACGGCCCGCTCGGACACTCACGATGTGGTGGCCGGGCTCGAAGCTGGCGCAGACGACTACCTGACAAAGCCGTTCGCTCCGAAGGAACTGTCGGCCCGCATTCGTGCCATGCTCCGCCGGGCTCGGGCCTCAGAGCCAGGCGACCTTCAGAAGATCAAGGTCGGCGAGCTGGAGATCAGCCCAGAAGAAGGCATGGTCAAGAAGAACGACGAGGAACTCCACCTCACCAAGACCGAGTTTAAACTTCTGGTCGAGCTGGCCTCCCAGCCTGGCAAGGTGTTTAGCCGAGAGGTCCTACTCGAACGAGTCTGGGGCTATGACTACTTCGGTGATGGGCGTCTGGTCGACGTCCACGTGCGTCGTCTGCGAACTAAGGTTGAGGGCGATCCGGCCAGTCCTCGATATGTGGTTACGTCTCGAGGGTTGGGCTACAAACTGCAGCCGTAGTTCCACGACCTCGCGGATCTTGTGGCAACACAGATGCGCTGCAGTTGAGATGTAGTTGAAAGGTAGAGCCACGGTGGCCAAGCGACGATGGTGGCAAGGTCTATTTGCCCGCGTGACCCTTGCGTACGCGATTGGGGCCATGCTGCTTTCGACCGTCGTCGCTCTCTCGGGCTACACCATCGCCCAGAACCGACTGCTCTCGGTCGAGGAGGCCAGAGCTCAAACCCGGTTCTTCTCAAACGCCAGCCAGGTCCGTCGGGCCCTCGACTCGATCGCTGAAGACGCAGATGAAGAAGCGAAGTCTCAGCTCTACGGAGACATCATCGAGCAACGTGTCCTGATCGGCACCGGCACAAGAGCCCTACTGGTCTCGCCGAGCGGTTCGCCCCACGGCCAGCTGAGCGATCTGGAGATTCCCGGGGAGCTGCGGGCCGCAATCGTCTCGGATCGACTGGCCCAAATGCGCTATCGGGCTGAGGACCAAGACGGTGGCAACACCAACTTCATCATCGGGGTCAGTCTCGATGACTTGGGGGCCAAGTACTACGAGGTCCTGACGCTGGGGCCACTTGAGTCGACCCTGAACGATCTGCGGCTGATTCTGATCTTGGTCGCCAGCCTTTCCAGCCTCGCCGGTGCCGCGCTGGGTTACTATTCGGCTCGCCGAGCGCTGGCTCCGGTCACCAGAATTTCCGCCGCCGCCCAAGCCATCGCGGCCGGTGACTTTAAAACCAGGCTCGACCTTCAGGCCGACCGCGACCTGGCCGTGCTCAGTTCATCGTTTAACGGCATGGTCGACGCGCTAGGCGCAAGGATCGAGAGAGACGAACGGTTCACCTCAGACGTCAGCCACGAGCTGCGATCGCCGTTGATGACCCTGACCGCTTCGGTCGAGGTGTTGGAGCGGCGTAAAGCCTCGCTGCCAGACGTGGCCCAAAAGGCGGTCGACCTGCTGCGGGCCGACCTGACCCGCTTCGAAAACCTCGTCGAGGACCTGCTTGAGATCTCCAGGATGGACGCCGGGGCGGTGCAGCTGGCATCGAGCAGCTTCAGCCTCCGAGAGTTCCTGGAAAACGTGGTCGCTCAATCTCGTAGCCCGGAGATCGAAATCAACCAGCCGAACCGCGACGCCAATCTGGTGATCAACGCCGACAAACGGCGGCTGGCCCAGGTCATAACCAACCTGATCGACAACGCCAAGAAATACGGCGGCGGGGCGACCGGCATTTCCTTCCGGCAGATCGGCGACTGCGCCCAGGTCGTGGTTGAAGATCGTGGGCCAGGTGTTGCGGCAGATGACCGAGAACGTATCTTCGATCGCTTTAGCCGGACCAGTACCGATGCCGGTCGCCGTGGCAGCGGCGACGGTGGCGTCGGACTCGGGCTTTCGCTGGTGGCCGAACACGTGCGGCTCCACGGCGGTCGAGTGTGGGTAACCGATCGAGTCGATGGCAGCACCGGTGCTCGCTTCGTCGTCGAACTACCCGTCGGTGACGATGCAGACGGCATGGAGGAGATGGCCGTATGAGAGTTTGTCCATCCCCCACCGGCCGTTCGTTTAGTCTCCGTCCGTCACGTTCCGTGTTGCCGCTGTTGGTCGCTGCCACGATCGTTGCCGGGTGCAGCCTGCCGGTCAGCGATCAGGTGGAGACGCTGCCTGCGAGCGAACATCGTGAGCTGCTCGACGGCACGACATCGACAACGGTGCTGGTGGCCGAGCCTGGCGAGTCCAGCAGCCCTCCGGTCAAGCTGTTCTTCATCGGCCCGGACGACAAGCTCGAGGCCGTCGTGCGGCCGCTCCCCGAGGACTCGGTCAACAACGACGTACTGAGGGCTTTGGAACAGGGACCGATCGAAACCGAGATCGCCCAGTTCGAGACTCTGCAGACCTTCGTACCCGACGGCCTGGCGGCCCAATTCGGCACCGTCGATAAGGACCGCGGATCGATGCCGCTGATCGTCGACCCCGGTGTCGAGCTGCGACGACGGGTTGAAGAGGAGCCTGACCAGGGCCGGCTGATCATCAGTCAGCTTGTCTGCACCGTGCTGAGCTTGAACCTGAACGATGTGCTCGGCGTGGAGATATTCGACGGCGGCGAAGAAGCTATCCCGCTGAGCGACAACGCGGCTCAACCGATCATCGGCCCGGCTCAAGCCGAAGACTTTGACAGCTGCATCACCGGCACCGAAGAACGGCAAGAGCAGCTTGAAGAGCAGGCCGAGAACCAGGCCTCAACGACCACGCTGGCCAGCGGTAACGGATAGCCGGTCGCTCGCTTGACGGGCGGGCGGCTATGACTCGATGAGTCTGGCGCCGTCGCCAGGGCGGGCTCGTGTCCACCATGTGTCGACGTTCAGGTCGGTGCCGGGCCGACACAGCGCCACCAGCGAGCCGCCAAAGCCTCCCCCGGTCATCCGAGCCCCGTAGATCCCGTCGGTGTTGTTGAGGACCTCAACCAACTCATCGACTTCGGGGATCGAAACCTCGTAGTCGTCGCGCAGACTGACATGGCCGTCGCTGAGAATCGATCCCGCAGCAACAGGGTCATCGGCGGCGAATGCCTCGACCATGGCCAAGACCCTGGCGTTCTCGGTGATCACATGCCTGGCCCGTTTACGGAGCGTCGGGTCGGCCAGCTCGTCGAGGTCGCTGAGCGTCGCCTCGCGAAGCGGTCCGATCAGAGCCTCGATTGCGGCGCACGCTTCCTGCCTGTCGTTGTAGGCCGAGTCTGCCAGTTGCCGGGAGTGGCCGGAGTGCACCACCAGAACCTCGAGCGACTCCGGCATCTCGATATGACGGAGGGCCAGATCGGAACAGTCCAGCAGCAGCGCGTGGCCCGCTCGCCCAGCGAGGCTTGCCGCCTGATCCATGATGCCGATCTGTACGCCGGTGGCGTCGATCTCTGCCTGCCGAGCCAGCTTGGCCAACTCAAGCGGGTCGCCACTGCCTCCGAACAGCATCAGGGCAGCGCAGCTGAGCGCAGTGCTAGACGAAAGCCCGGTTCCTCCGGTCGGCAGGTTGGAGGTTATCGACCCTTCGAAGGCCGGCGAAACGCCCAGTTGGTTGGCCACCGCCACAACGAACCGTCCCCAGGCTGGCTCGACGGTCTCAAGTTGGCTGGTGATGTCGACGGCCGGCATCGAGCCGGTGCCCACCGACACTAACCCACCGATTTCGATATCGAGAGGTGAGTGATCTGCCGACGTCATCTTCAGCCGATCGCCACCTAGCCGTCCGGTAATGGTGACCCCGAGTTCGAGAGCCATCGGCAACACCAGTCCCCCGGTGTAGTCGGTGTGTTCGCCGATGATGTTCACCCTGCCGGGTGCGAAGGCTGTGGTCATGACCAGCAGGCTATAGCGCTACGGGCTGGCTCTGTGACTAGTTCGGAGGTGGGCTGGAGCTAGCCGAAGAACTGGCGGGCTACGGCCCATAGGTCGGGGCGCACATACTTCAGCTCGGCGACAGCATCACCCAACGGAACGGTGATGATGGCGTCGTTTTGCAGCGCAACCATGGAACCGAAGAGCCCGTCGTGGACGGCATCGATGGCTGCATAGCCGAAGCGGGTCGAGAGCACTCGGTCGAACGGCGTTGGTGTCCCACCCCGCTGGACGTGGCCGAGAACGGTGACCCTGGTTTCGAATCCGGTGCGCTTCTCGATTTCCAGCGCCACTCGATTGGCGATGCCTCCCAGCCGAATATGACCAAACTCGTCGCGAGTTTCCTCTGGCATCGACATCGTCCCGGCGACCGGCTTTGCTCCCTCGGCAACCACCACGATCGAGGCGTAGCGACCGGCCATATGCCTGCGACTCAGCGAGGCGCAAACCTCATCGATATCGAATGGTTCTTCAGGAATCAGGGTTCGTGTTGCCCCGCCTGCGATACCAGCCCAGGTCGCGATATGGCCGACGTGGCGACCCATAACCTCGACCACCATGACCCGGTTGTGACTCTCGGCTGTGGTGTGGAGCCGATCGATAGCTTCGGTGGCGATCGTCACCGCGGTATCGAATCCGAAGGTTCTTTCGGTTATACCGATGTCGTTGTCGATGGTCTTTGGTACGCCGACGACGGGGATGCCGAGCTTGTGAAACTCGTTTGTGCACGAGAGGGTGCCCTCGCCACCGATGGAGATCACCGCGTCGATGCCTTCGGCCTCGATCGTCGCTCGCACCCGGTCGACCCCGTCATCGAAACTGAACGGATTGATTCTGGTAGTACCAAGCACGGTGCCGCCGCGGGGCAACGTGCCGCGTAGATCTTCAACCGTTAGCCGAACCAGGTCCCGGTCGAGTAGGCCGCGCCAACCGTCGAGGCTGCCAAAGACTTCGTCGCCGAAATGGCGCTCCCCTCGACGAACGACCGAACGTATGACGGCGTTCAGGCCAGGACAATCGCCACCACCGGTCAACACAGCTACTCGCATAGCTCCTAGGATACCGCCCGACCGGCGGCCAACGACCGGGAAAAGCCCCAGCCGAAGCGGCAGTGGGAACCATGCTGCGGTAGGTAATTCGGACAGCTGGCGGAGGCCACTAGAGTGTCGGCCATGGCATTCGTAGTGGCACTCGACGCTGGCACAACCGGGGTCCGAGCGATGGCGGTGGGGCAATCCGGTTCGATTAACGGTGTTAAACACCGTGAGTTCACTCAGCACTTTCCCCAACCGGGATGGGTCGAGCACGATCTCAACGAGATCTGGGATCAGATCTGTGGGGTCATCGCAGACCTCGTCGCTGAACTCGACGGTCCGGTGGTGGCCATCGGCATCACCAATCAACGCGAGACCGTTGCCGCATGGGACAGACGAACCGGGGAGCCGCTGCATCGAGCGATCGTGTGGCAGGACCGACGCACGGCCGACGTCTGCGACCGGCTAGAAGCTGAAGGCAACCTTCCACTGGTCCGCGAGACCACAGGCCTGGTTCTCGACCCGTACTTCTCGGGAACGAAATTCGCCTGGCTACTCGAGCATGGCGGTGTGCCCCATGATGAGCACCTAGCGCTGGGGACCATCGACAGTTGGCTGATCTGGAAGCTGACCGGCGGGGCAGCCCATGTGACCGAACCTTCGAACGCTTCACGGACGATGCTGTTCGACATCGGCTCGCTGCAATGGTCACAGGAGATGTGTTCGCTCCTCGGCGTGCCCATCGATGCGCTGCCCGAGGTTCGCCCGACCAGCGGCCGATTCGCAGTCACCGCCGACACAACTGCGCTCGGGTCAGGCATACCCATCAGCGGCGTTGCCGGTGACCAGCAAGCCGCCCTCTTCGGCCAAGCCTGCTTCGAGCCGGGCATGACCAAGAACACCTACGGGACCGGCAGCTTCCTACTGATGAACGTCGGTCAGCAGTGCCCGGCCCCGGTCGATGGTTTGCTGACAACCGTGGCTTGGACGCTCGGACCGGATCAACCGGCGACCTACGCATACGAAGGAGCGATCTTCGTCACCGGTGCGGCAATCCAGTGGCTACGCGACGGGCTCGACCTAATCGACGACGCGGCCGAGATAGGCCCGCTGGCGGCCTCTGTGCCCGATACCGGCGATGTCTACGTCGTACCCGCCTTCACCGGTCTTGGAAGCCCCTGGTGGGACCCATACGCCCGTGGAGCGATTCTGGGGCTAACCCGAGGCACCGGCAGGGCTGAGCTGGCCCGAGCCGTTGTGGAATCGATGGCCTACCAGACCCGTGACGTTGTCGACGCTATGACCGCAGCCTCCGGTCAACCGCTGACCGACCTCCGGGTCGACGGCGGCGCTTCGGTGATGGATCTACTACTGCAGTTTCAGTCAGACCAGCTCGGCGTAACCGTTCATCGACCCCAAAACCAGGAGACGACGGCGGTCGGCGCGGCTTACCTCGCAGGCCTGGCCGAGTCGTTCTGGGACAGCCCCGAAGCGGTGAGCGCGGCCTGGGAAATCGACGCCAGCTTCGAACCGGAGCAGGACCGCACGGTAGCCAACAAACTCCACGGCCGCTGGCAGGAAGCGGTCTCCCGATCACGAGGTTGGGTTGAGCCCACCTAGTCCTCATATCGCCAGAGCACAGAGCCCACATGATCTCCGAGGCCAGTTGTTCTTCTCGGTCGGCTGCGCTGTTGAGCGGTCCTCATAGCCGATTGCTCATCCATCGATCTTGACCGAGGGATCGTCTACTCCGTACCCTTCGGTCGATGGCTGACAAGCGCCAGCTCACCAAACGTGGACAGGATCGGCGCGACAAACTGCTGGCCTTTGCCACCAAGGAGTTCGCCAGGAGCGGCTTCCATCCGACCTCAGTGTCCGACATCGTCGGTGGCGTCGGAGTGGGCAAGGGCGTTTTCTACTGGTACTTCGAGTCCAAGGAAGAGCTGCTGATTGAGATTCTGCGGGAGTCGTTGCGGAATCTGCGAACGACTCAGGCCGCAGCCATCGCCGATGCCAAGGATCCCCTACAGCGTTTGGAGGCTGGGATCAGGGCCTCGTTGCTCTGGTCGGCCAACAACTCCGACGTGATCCGGCTCGTCATGTTCGGCTGGTCCCAGGAGAACTTTGCCGGGGTGCTGCAAAAGGGCCGAGACATCTTGATCTCCGACAGTGCCCGTCTGATCGAACAGGCCATCGACCTCGGCCAGATTATGGAAGGCAATCCTCGGATGATGGCTTCAGCCATCCGGGCTATCACCGATCAACTCTCCCAGGAATACGCCCTCGGGAGCGACGAAATCGACGACGAAATGTTGGAGACCGCAGTCAGAATGTGCCTCAGAGGCATCTGCGGCTAGGGCTGACCAGATCAGCCGTTGATCACAAAGTCCCGAGCTCGTAGCGCGGCGCCAACCGCTCCAGCTTCGGCTCCGAAGTCGGCAGGCACGATCGGCACCACCGGCCGATACTGACCGCCGACGACGGCCTCGGTCACCTTGGCTGAGACACCATCGATAAATCCTTCGCTGATGGCCGACAGGCCTCCACCGAGAACCACGACGCTGGGGTCGAGCAACGCGATCAGGCTGCCGATGCCCTGAGCAACCCACCATGAGAATCGGTTGAGTACCTCGACCGCGTCCGGGTCGTTTTTTGCCGCAGCCGCTGAGACGTGTTCGCCCCGGATGTCCTTCGGATCGCCGCCCGCGGCTTCCAAGAACGCTGCGCCGTGCCCTTCGGCCACCAACTCTCTGGCGATGTTGGCTAACCCGGCGCCGGATGAGACGGTTTCCCAGCAGCCGGTTCGACCGCAGGCGCAGCGGTGCCCAAACCGGTTGATCAGCATGTGTCCCGGTTCCCCGGCGAATCCGTTTGCCCCTCGCAGCACCTGACCGCCGACGATCAGACCGCCACCGATGCCGGTCCCCTGGGTCACGATGATGGCGTGGTCATGCCCTCTGGCCACGCCGAGGCGATGCTCGGTCAGCGCAGCCAGATAGCCGTCGTTTTCGGCCACCGCAGGGATAGAAAAGTGTTGGTTTAGCTGACCTGCGATGTCGAGACCAAGTACACCCTGCACGTTGGGGCCGTAGTGCAGCACCCCGGCGTGGTCGACCAGACCGGGCACACCGACACCGATACCGGCAACCGGCCCGTTCCGCTCGAGCAGCGTGTTGACCACGTCAACGATCGCCGGCGCTAGCAAGTCCGGGTCTTTGGGTGTTGGCTGCAGCTCCCGATCGCGCTCTTTCGCCCCGAGGCCATCGGTGACAAGCCCGAGGATCTTTGTCCCGCCGACATCGACGCCGATAAACGCCGAACCCCGTCTCGGAGCGGTAGCGGTATCGGCGTTACCGACCCGTGATCTCCAAACCTTCATCGCAGCACCAGTGACCGGCCGGTCTCCATCAACTCATCAAGCTTCACGGCCAGAGCCTAGTAGCCCCTCGATCACATCAGCGCTCGGAGCCCCATGGCCTCGGACGCTCGCTGCAGACCCGCTCGACGGACCCAGTCGGCGATGCCTTCATGAGGGGTTACCAGAATCACCTGGACCTGGGTTGCTACCTCTTCTAGGGCTCGCATCATGGCCTCGACCTCACCCTGAGGTAGGTCTTCCATATCGCCGACGATGGCGAGCGGCAGCGAACCGCCGACGTCTCGCAGGACCTGTTCGGCAACCGGGGCGACCATGGCCAGAACCGCTGCTGCGGTGGAAACCTCGGGCCCTGACGAACGTACCCGAAGCTGCTGCTTCAGTGCTCGGACCCGTATGGCTGAGCGGACCGCCGCTCGTTCGGCCTTGTCGATCTGGGCCAAGGCTCGATTGTGACGTATCAGAAGCCGATTGACCTCTTCAGATTCCGCCTTCAGATCACGCGGCTGGCCGTTGCTGTCCATCGCTACCGGAGCGGCGTCAGAGGAATCAGCCGAGTCGCTTGAGCCGGACGTGCCGTCGTTTGTCTGAGCGGTGTCGAAGCTCTCCTCGGCCCGGAGCCAGGAGTCGGTCCAGCCGACGATTTCGTCAGGCTCGAGGCCGTAGGGGTGATGAATGTCGTTGCTAGACAGAGCGTCACGGAGGTGGTTCATCGCCGCAACCCAGTCAGGGTTTTCGACCTGCACGATCTGTTCGCGCAGCGCAGCGCCGATGTCGTTGGGCACGAGCACCCCGAGGAATGGCTGGCAGTCGGTCTTCAGTCGCTCTAGGTCATGATGGAGTTGCACCGCTAGCGGATCGCTGGCGACCTGGGTCTTTGCCTGCTCCAGTGCCTGCCTGGCCACGCCGAGCTCGGCCTCGGCTTTTGCCACCGCGGCAAGCTTCTCAGGCGACGCCGTCGGCGACATCCGAAACACCGAGTATTCGGTCCAGCTGTGCACCCCGACGAGGTCGAGCAGCTGCTGTCGTTCGGCCTTCTCCTCGGTACTGAGGCCACGCTTGCGCTTGCCACGTAAAGACGACCCGTTTGAATCGGCGGAGGCGTTTGACCGGTCGGTGAGTGCTTCCAGCCGGGCTTCCTGCTCAGCGTTGAGTAGTACCGGCCTGGCGGCAACCACCGCAACGTCTAGCGCAGCGGTGAGTTCGTTGACCGCAGCCTGGGCTTCGCTGACCTGAGCATGGATCTGGAAGAGGTGCTCCTCAGCTTCGTCGTGCATGACCCGGTATGCCTCCCACCGCTCAAGCAGTTGAAGCACCGCGGGGTCGCAGTGAGCCACTTCCGGCTCGTGGGCGTTGGCCCCTTCGAACGCTTCGCGGACCGTAGCGATCATCATTTTTCTGGGTGACAGGCCGTTGTCGGGACCATCGACAAAGTTCGGCTCCATCAGGCGCCGCAGTTCCAAAGCCTTGGCCCGGACGACCAGATCGAGATCGGATCGAATCTCTTCAACCGCTACCGCATCGATCGCGGCCTGCCGTTCTAGTTCCTCGATTTCGGCCTGTAGACCAACCTCGCACGAACGAACGGCGAGGCCATCGACATAGATCAGAACTGGAGCATCGGTGGTGACCGAACCAAGAGGGTCACCGGTCCCGGCGTCGAGCTCGACAAGCAAGCCCTGATGCTCGACCAAACCCCGCAAACCGACTGTCGAACCGTTCGAGAGCCGTCGAATGGCCTCGAAGAGTTGACGTTGACGAGCCGGCTCAAGGCCTGAGACCACCGTGATAAGGGGGTGGAGATCAACACTGCTGAAATCATCCCGGAAGTCGAAGCGTAGTAACCGCATGGAGGTGTCTTCGACCTCTTTCGGGACAGACTCAAGCAAGAACCAGCTGTCACCTTCTGGGCCCGATCTTTACTCGCCAGATCCGGCGAGCTCCTCAACTCGCTGCTTGAATCTGCCGAGGGCCGATCTGACGATCTTGTCCTCGGCCCGTCGCTTCACGAAGCCGGGGAGCGGCACCGCAAGGTCGATGGTCAATTCGTAGTCGACCTCGGTAACCGGCATGCCCGAATCCTCGGTCATGTCGTGGAACACATACCGACCTTCGATTTCTCGGGTCAGGTCACCGCTGACCAGGCTCCAGGCCAAGCGATGCGGTGCTTCGCTGAGATCGTAGGCCAGCAGGTAGCTGGTCTTGCGACCGATGCCCTCGGCCTCGAACTGAACGGTTTTTGGTCGCCCCTGCTCGTCGGTCGATTTGATCTCGGCCGATAGCAGATTCTCAACCCATTCGGGATAGGCCTCAATATCGATGCCGACCTTGTAGCAAGCCTCTACCGAGGCCTGGACGACCACTGAAGCAACGGTATGTTCGTGCCCTTGCGGGGCTGGGGGATGATCTGACACAGTCCGCAAAGGTTACGGGCAGCTGACAGGTTTAGCGAACCTAAACTTACCCATGGCAGCCGCTGCCGCCGATATCTAGCGGTTGGAATATAGCTGGCAGCCATCGATGGCCTGCTGCAGCTGTTCAGCTAGATGGGAGTAGTCGAAGTGCTCAACGGCTCGCTTGCGGGCTGCCTCCCCCATTTTGCGCCGCAAATCGGGATCGTCGACGAGGCGCTCGATGGCATCGGCGACCGCCCGCACATCGGTTGGGTCATCGACGATCAGGCCGGTTTCACCATCGGATACCGCCTCGTGAGCCCCTCCGGAGCGACCGGCGATCTGCGGTATTCCTGCAGCTGCCGCTTCGAGGAAGACAATACCGAACCCTTCCTGTTCCAGCCCGAACCAGCGCTCGTTGCAGAGCATGGCCATCATGTCGGCTGCGCCGTAGAGCTGCGCCACCGCATCGTCGCTCAACCGCCCGGGGAGCAGCACCGGGGCCTGCAACTCGGTAACCAAGTCGGCCAACTCCCGGCTCTGGCGCCCGGTGCCGCCGATTACGACCTGCAGCGAAGCGGCTCCGCATTCACGGCGGCGGTTCACCTCGGCGGCGGCCCGAATCAGCGTCTCCATTCCCTTTCTCGGCACCAGTCGGCTGACGACGGCCAAGAGCACCTGGTCATCGGCGATCCCGTACTCGGCTCTGGTTTTGGCTCGTATCTCGGGGTTCAGCGGCCGAAAGCGGTCTGAATCCACCCCGGGAGGGATTACGACCGCTGGCAGAGCCTGGCCTGCGCAGCGTTCGGCTTCGGTCAGGGCGTACTGGCCTGCGGAAACCACGAGTGACGCCCCTCGTAGGGTTCGTCCCAGAATGGTGTTTAGCCCCGGGAGTCGGCCGGGAATGGTCACCTCGGCGCCGTGCAATACCACGCCGTATGGCAGTCCAAGCCCTGGGCCGATCGCCCCAACCGGGACCGCGGGGTCGAGCAGCACCAGTTCGCTGTCGGTTTCTACCGTGAGCCGCCGGACCCGGCTAGGCAGCCAGGGGTACGGGATTAGCCATGGTTCAGGAGAGCGCTCAATCGGAAACGGCTGCCGGGCATCGAAGGCCGCCGTCGCGGCGTACGGGGTTGCATAAACTGTGGCCACACCGGTTGGGAGCCGACGCCACAACTCCCACAGATAGTTCTGGATCCCCCCGATCTTCGGCGGGAAGTCATTGGTCACCAGGAGGTGCCGACGCCGGGCCGCCCCCGCTGCATCGCTGCTGCCGCCGCTCATTGTTCAGCCCAATCCGCCGAGGAGAAGCGGGCGCTTACCGCGGTATTGGCCTTTGAAACTTCAAGACCGTCTCCAGGAGAATCGACCAGATCGGGCCGGCCAAGTCGGAGAGCGGCCCATATTGCGTGCTCTCGCAGGATGGCTACTTCGCTGTTCAGATACATCATCAAGAGCCGCTCGATCCTTGGTGTTTGCGGCGTCCCGACGTTACCGAGCACGACCAGCGCGGTGCGGCGGATCACGTCGATGTTGCGATCGGCGATGTACCAGCGACCGTGGCGGGCTTCGATTTCGTGGTCCTCGGCGGTGAGAATCCAGTCGAGGTCGACGAAGACCTGATCGACCTCGGCCACCGGCTGCTCAGCCACAGCCACGCTGCTACCTGCAGCCTCGCTGTTACTTGCCTCGCTGCTACTTGGCTCGCTGTTACTTGCAGCATCGCTGTTGTGCCGGGATCGGTCGGCGGACCTATTTGGCGGGCAGACATCCTGGCAGTCATCGCAACCGTAGAGACGATCGCCGATCGCCTCCCGATACTCGACGGGAATCGATCCTCCAGCCTGCACGATCCAGGCCAGGCACCGGGTGGCGTCGACCATCCCGGGAGCAATGATCGCTGCGGTCGGGCAGTCGTCGATGCATTGGTTGCAGGATCCGCAGCCGTCTTCCATCGGCGGGCCGGTCGGCTGTAACTCGGCGTCGGTCACGATGGCGCCGAGCACGTACCAACTGCCGGCCTCAGGCAGCAACAGATTGCTGTTCTTTCCGTACCAGCCCAGGCCAGCTGACCAGGCCACATTCCTATCGACTAGGGCGTTGGTGTCGGCCACGATGAGCGCTCGATGGCCACTGTCGATCAGCTGATCGGCCATCGGTTTAAGTGCCTGGCGCAGGTCGTCGTAGTGATCGTGCCAGGCGTAACGGGCCACCGCAGCGACAGCCGATTCGGTACCAGACTCGGACCCGGCTGGCCGCCAGTGCCCGTAGGCCCACGCGGCGGCGATAATCGAACGAGCGCCTGGCAACATTCGGGTCGGATCGCAGGAACGAGCAGGGTTGCGATAGGTGAACTGCATCTCGCCAGCCAAACCGGCCTGTTTGCGCAGCTGAAGCACCGAGAACGCCGGTTCCAATACTTGCGCCGGGGTGACGCCGACCGCCGCCAGGCCGCCACGACGCCCGAGATCAAGAAGCTGGTCGGTGTCGACCGGATCGGTTCCTATCGAGCTTTCGCCGGGCACCTATACAGGTTGCCCGAAAATCAGGTGATTCAGCCCTCGGCAGCTACCCCACCTGGCATCTGTCCGGGCATTTCGCCGGACTCGTGGAGCAAATCGGGTACCAATCCGGCCGACTGCAGCCGCCTCAGCGCCGAGAACTCAGCGACGTCGATAACCACGGCCTCTTCCGGTTCACGATTCACGATGAAACTGACCACACAATCGTCGCAGGTCGGGGTGTGCTGGCGGGTACAGGTCCCGCAATCGATGGTCATACTCATGCCGTTGACAGTAGAGAAACCCTGTGACATCCAAGATCGGCCATACAAGGCCGGTCGCACAGAGCGCTGATACGGAGCGCTGATATGGAGGGTTGATATGGAGGGTTGATATAGAGCGACCGTCGACGGTCGGTCGCAAGGTCGCCACTGGTACCGTTGCCGGGGTGAAGGCACTCGAATTCAGCCGCAAAGAAGCTCGTTACGTGGCGGCAGCATTGTCGGCGCGGGTTAGGCCCGGCAGTGGAGCCAGCACCGGTCCCCTAGCGCTCGTAGAGGCCGCCGAAGTCGAGCTTCCAGGGCCAGGGTGGCATCGGGTAACCACCCGGCTGGCCGGTATCTGTGGATCCGACCTCGCAACCGTCGACGGCAAATCGTCCCGTTACTTCGAACCGTGGATCTCCTTCCCGTTCATCCCCGGCCACGAGGTGGTCGGCAACACCGAAGATGGGGCCCGAGTCGTCCTTGAGCCGGTGCTTGGCCACGAGGCTCGCGGCTTCGAGCCGCCGTTCCCCGGAGCGGCCCCCGGCGACGGTGATGACTACCGACACCTTGTCGGCGGCCACCTGGAGCCCGGAATCCAGACCGGTTACTGCGCATCGACCGGCGGTGGCTGGTCGACCGGCTTTGTAGCCCACGAAAGCCAACTCCACGCCGTACCAGACGAGCTGAGTGACGAGGCCGCGGTAATGATCGAACCGGCCGCCGTCGGCGTGCACGCGGCGATGAAGGCTCGCATCCTCGAAGGTCAGACGGTTGCAGTTCTCGGCGCGGGAACCATGGGCCTGATGACCGTGGCAGCGATCCGTCACTTCAGCCCGGCAGCCACGATCATCGTCGGCGCCAAATACCCCGAACAACAAGAATTAGCCCGCTCATTCGGAGCCGACATGGTGGTCGCCCCGGGCGAGCTGGCACGGGCCGTACGGCGTACCTCTGGCAGCTTCATGATCGGTGACGACCTCTCCGGAGGCGCCGACGTAGTGATCGATGCGGTCGGATCGGCCAAATCGGTCAACGAATCGATCGGAACCGCCCGCCCTCGTGGCCGGGTAGTACTCGTCGGCATGCCAGGCAAAGTTTCCATCGATCTCACCGCGCTGTGGCACCGCGAAACCGAACTGGTTGGCGCATACACCTACGGAACCGAAGAGCTGGCTGACGGCTCAACCCGCCGAACCTTCGATATGGCTATCGAATTGGCAGGCGCAGCCGATCTCGGCCGCCTGGTCTCGGCCATGTATCCACTAGAGCGCTACGAACAGGCCCTGACCCACGCAGCATCCGCGGGCCCTCGCGGGGCCATCAAGGTATGTTTCGATCTGCGCTGACTTTCGCCCCGTAGCGCCGGGCCGACTACTATTGAAGCAGTACGATCGCAATCTCCGCTGGAGGAACCATGGAAACAGAACCAACCGTCGAAACAGAACTGACGACCTTCACCGGCCAGGCCGATTCGCAATCCGACTCCGCACCGCTGATCGAAGATGAGCTGCTCGTCGAGGAGATCTCCATCGACGGGATGTGCGGGGTCTACTAATCGCCGCCCTGCAGAACATCACTGCCGACCCGGTCGACCTCAGTGGTCGCTGGCGGCTACATCCTCGGGTGTCGTTGCGGCCTGAGCCATTTGGCGCTCTCGCCTATCACTACGACAATCGTCGACTGAACTTCCTGCGCTCTCACGACCTCGTCGAACTGGTGAAGGCGCTTGAGAATTTCGAAACTATCCGAGAGGCGTTCGATGCCCAGGGTCTCGACGAGCGGCGCTGGTCGTCGTTCTCCAAGGCCCTCGTCGCGTTGGCCCAATCCGACTTTCTGCAACCGTTGGACCTTACAGAGAAACCAGAAACAGCATGAGCGCACTGACCGATGAACTGAAACTTGGCCTCGATGCCCCGATCTGCCTGACCTGGGAGCTGACCTATGCCTGCAACCTGGCGTGCATTCACTGCCTCAGCTCCTCTGGTCGCCGCGATCCCCGCGAGCTGAGCACCGCCGAGGCCAAGGCGGTTATCGACGAGATGAAAGCCCTGCAGGTGTTCTACGTGAACATCGGCGGCGGCGAACCGATGATTCGCCCGGACTTCTACGAGTTGATGGACTACGCCACCTCGAACGGCGTTGGCGTCAAGTTCTCAACAAACGGCTCACGGATCGATGCCGAGGGCGCCCGTCGTCTGGCCGACATGCCGTACACCGATATCCAGATCTCAATCGACGGCGCCGACGAGGCAACAAACGACGCGGTCCGAGGCGCAGGCTCATTCGCCACCGCCCGTGCCGCCATGGATCACCTTCGTGACGCCGACTTCGGCCCGTTCAAGATCAGCGTGGTCATGACCCGCGAGAACATCGGCCAGCTCGACGAGTTCGAGGCGCTAGCTCAGAGCTACGGTGCCGAACTGCGGCTGACCAGGTTCCGTCCGTCTGGCCGAGGCGCCGACACCTGGCACCAGCTGCACCCCACCCAGGACCAGCAGGTCGAGCTGTACCACTGGCTCCTCAGCCGGCCCCACGTGCTGACCGGCGACTCCTTCTTCCACCTCAACGCCCTCGGCGATGAGAACCTGCCCGGCCTCAACCTCTGCGGTGCCGGTCGAGTGGTTTGCCTTATCGACCCGGTCGGCGATGTCTATGCCTGCCCGTTTGTGCTCCACGATGAGTTCAAGGCCGGGAACATCCGCGACGAAGGCGGCTTCAGCAGGGTCTGGAAGTCTTCTGATCTATTCACCGAGCTACGGGAACCACAATCGGCAGGCGCCTGCGCCAGCTGTGGCCAGTTCGACGCCTGTCAGGGTGGTTGCATGGCTGCCAAGTTCTTCACCGGAATGCCCCTGGATGGACCTGACCCGGAATGTGTGAGCGGGCACGGCGCCGAGCCGCTGGCCGCTGTCGGGGTCGAATCACGACCCCAGTCGACATCGAATCATTCGAAGCCCGTTCCGGTGAGCCTCAGCCCAACCCGGGTCTAGTCATCTCTGGTACGGCACTCGATTAGTGTCGTGCAACCGTCGGGCTGGAGCCAGCCCGACAATCAAGCTGCGTCCGTTTGTGACGCATTCATCTAGCTTTTTCCAACAAGTTTTTTCTAGCAAACGGAGCAACGTTGAGCATTTTAGGAACCCGGGTCATCCGAACTGAAGACCCCGCGCTGCTGACCGTCGGCGGTTCATACGTCGATGACGTCGCCCCTTCCGATGCGGCCTGGATCACCTTCGTACGATCACAGTTCCCACATGCCGAGATCACCAACATCGATCTCAGCGAGGTGCTGACGGCCCCAGGGATCATCGCCGCCTTCTCTGGCGCCGATCTGGCACTGGAGGCTGTTCCTCCGGCCCAGGCGATATTGAACCAGGAGATGGCTCGGACCTGGCTGGCTATCGATCGAGCGCGTTTCGTTGGCGATCCGATCGTGGCCATTGTTAGCGAGACCCGCGAGCAGGGCGTCGACGCCGCCGAGCTGGCGATCATCGACTTCGAGCAGCTGCCCATGGTCATCGACCCGGTCGAAGCGTTGAAAGACGAAGTGCTGCTGTTCCCCGAGGCCGGCACCAATGTTGCATTCGCCATCCCGAACGACCCGGCCAACGCCAACATGTTCGACGAATGCGAGGTCGTGGTCGAACTGAAATTCCGCAACCAGCGTCTAGCCCCAGCTCCGCTAGAGCCTCGGGCCGCAGCCGCTCGTTGGGACGACGGCCGCCTCACCCAGTGGGCATCCACTCAGGGAGCGCACGGCACCCGAGACGCCCTAGCCGCGGCCATGGGAGTCGAAGCTGACGACGTTCGGGTGATTTGCCCCGACGTCGGTGGCGCATTCGGCGCCAAGAACGGGGGCTACCCCGAAGACATGATGGTGGCGTTCCTGGCCCGCAAGCTCGACCGGCCGATGCGCTGGGCCGAGACTCGCTCGGAGAACATGCTGGGCATGGTGCATGGCCGTGGGCAGCTGTACGACGCAAAGCTGGGCGGCACCGCCGACGGCAAGCTGACCGCATACTCGCTAGGGGTTATTCAAGACTCGGGGGGCTATGCCGGTATCGGCGCCATGCTCCCGTTCCTGACCAAGATCATGGCCAGCGGCGTCTACGACATTCCGACGATCGACTACACATCGAAGTCGGTGATGACCAACACCGTGCCGATGGGCGCCTACCGGGGCGCCGGTCGCCCTGAAGCCACCGCAGCCATCGAGCGAATCGTCGATGTCTACGCCGCCAAGATCGGCATGGACCCAGCCGAGCTACGGCGCCGCAATCTGCTGCAGCCAGAACAGTTTCCATTCACCACCCCAACCGGGGCGGCCATGGACTCCGGCGAATACGAACGTGCGCTCGACAACGCTCTCGAGGCCAGCGGCTATGCCGAGCTTCGAGCCGAGCAGGAACGACGACGGGCTGCGGGAGCAACAAAGCAGCTCGGTATCGGGCTCAGCACCTACGTTGAGATCACCAATCCCCTCGGCGGCCAGGAGTACGGCAGCGTCGAGATCCTGCCTGACGGCTCGGCTCTGGCCAAGACCGGCTCATCGTCGCACGGGCAGGGCCATCACACCACGTTCGCCATGCTGGTCAACGAACTCACCGGCATTCCGATGTCTCGCATCGAGGTCCGCCACGGCGACACCGACGATGTCCCCCGCGGAGGCGGCACCGGTGGATCAAAGTCGCTCCAGCTTGGAGGGTCAGCGATCTGGAAAGCTTCGGAGGAAGTCGTGGCCGCGGCCAAGGAACTGGCGGCCGAGCTGCTGGAAGCCAACCCGAACGACATCGTGCTCGACACCGAGACCGGTAGTTTCGGCGTGATCGGAACCCCGGCTCTTTCCAAGACGTGGGCCGACCTCGCTGAGGCAGCGACGGCCAAACCGGAGATCGACCTTTCATCGGAGATCGACTTCAACCCCGGTGGCGCAACCTTCCCCTTCGGCGCCCACGTTTCGGTGGTCGAGGTCGATATGGAAACCGGTCAGGTCACCATCGATCGACACATCGCCTGCGACGATGCCGGAACGATCATCAACGCGCTGTTGGTCGACGGTCAGGTGCACGGTGGTCTCGCCCAGGGCATCGCCCAGGCGCTGATCGAAGAGTTCATGTATGACGCCGACGGCAACCCCGTCACATCCAACTTCATGGACTACGGCATAATCTCGGCAACCGAGCTGCCTAGCTTCGAGCGGGTACCTCAGGAAACGTCAACCCCGCTCAACCCCCTCGGGGCCAAGGGTGTCGGCGAGTCTGGCACGATCGGTTCGACTCCAGCGGTGCAGAACGCCGTCGTCGACGCCCTATCGCATCTCGGTGTGACCCACGTCGAGATGCCCGCCACGCCGGAACGAGTCTGGTCCGCTATCAACGCTCGTTGATCGAGCTGTTTGATCGGGCAGTTCGGTCGAGCTACTTGATCAGGATGCCGACAAACATATTGCCGAGTCTGTCGAGTGGGCTGAGCGCGCCGTAAGCGGTGCGGGTCAGACCCATTTTGACCTGCTCGTTGCTGGTCCAATTGCTGAGCTTCGAGACAGCCTGGTTGTGATCCCAAAAACGTTTTGTCCAGATCGTGGTCGGTTCTCGAACCAGCTGGCTACGAGCGGTCTGGGCGAACAGGTCGTGATCCCAGCGGAAGACGTAGTTCACTGCATCGCCGACCTTCTCCCACTCGGTTCCGATGAGCCGGCCGATCAGGCTCTGGTGGGGCTCGATCACAATCACCGCCTGGCGAGCCATACGGATCATCTCATTGAAACCCTGGACCGGCCTGGTGAGGTGATGCAGCCCGTCCTGCACCAGGACGATGTCATAGGACTCGTCCGGCACATCGCTGTTCTCCATGTCGATCCAGCGCACCGCGAGGCGTTCGTCGCGCTTTTGAGCCACCTCTAAGGCGCCGGTCGAAAAATCGGAGTTCGTGACGTCTGTGAACCCTCGATCAGCCAGATAACTGGCCTCTCCCCCGGTGCCGCCACATGTCGTCAGCGCTGAGAGCTCCGATGGTTGAGACCCCAGCAGTTGCAGGGTTTCATCGACGGCCATCTTAATCCGGCGTTGCCGGACCCAAAGGTAGTGACCTTCGGAAACGATGCCCTTCTGGTAATCGGCAACCCACTTGTTGTCGAAAGCCGCTTGTTGATCTGATCGCACAATCGACCCCATGCTTGTCCACTGTACAGACCGGAGCTCTCCGGTGGGGGACGCCCCCAGATTGCACAACCGTAGTCGGGAATCGGCCCGGAATCGGGCCAGCTGCAATTGGCGACTACCATCATCTTGCTGTGTCGACAGTTCACCGGCCATCTCAGGTGATGCATGTGAACAAGTTTGAGGTTTTGAAGGTCTTGCAACGATGAAAATCACCCAGCCGCTAACGATTGGCGGCCATGAGCTACCAAGCAGGGTTACCTTCGGGTCGATTGCCACCAATCTGGCCGATGGCAGGGCCTTTTCGGACCGACACACCGCTTTCTACCGCGATCGCGCAGCCGGGGGCTGTGGTTTGCTGGTCACCGAGGATGCTTCGGTCCACCACGCTGATTGGCCTTACGAGCGTTGCCCGGTCGCTGAACAAGCCGGACCGGGGTGGTCGGCCATCGCTGACGCCTGCCGCGAGTTTGGGACAGTGGCGGTTGCCGGGCTGTCTCACGCCGGCGGGCAGTCGACCTCGGCGTTCAGTCAACGGGAAATCTGGGCCCCATCGGATGAGCCTGATGTCAATACCCGCGAAGTACCGAAGATCATGGAGCAGGCCGACATCGACGAGGTCGTTGCCGGTTTCGGGCGCGCCGCCGAGCTTGCGGTAGGCAGCGGCCTGGCTGGCGTTGAGATCAACGCGGGCCAATTCAGTCTCGTACGACAATTTCTTTCCGGCCTGACAAATCGTCGGGGCGATGCCTACGGCCAAGACCGCATGCTTTTTGCTCGTGAGGTGCTGGCCGCGGTCCGCCAAGGGGTGGGAAACAATGGCATCGTCGGCCTACGCCTCAGTTGCGATGAGATGGCTCCGTGGGCTGGTATCACACCGGAGTCGGCGGTCGAATTGGCGGTGGCCCTGGCTGAGCACATCGACTACTTGGTTGTGGTTCGCGGTGCGATCTTCTCGGTGACCGAGACCCGGCCAACCGCTCATCATCAACCCGGTTTCAACCTCGAGTTGGCCCGCTCAATTCGAGCGGCGATCAACGAGCAGGCCGAACGCTCTATCCCGATCATCGCCCAGGGTTCGATCGTCTCGCTCGATCAGGCCGACGACGCCATCGATCAGGGCATCTGCGATGCGGTCGAGATGACCAGGGCACAGTTGGCCGATCCCGACCTCGTGGCCAAGGCTCGCCGCTCCGAGCCGCCGCGACCCTGTGTGCTGTGCAACCAGCTCTGCAACGTACGCGATAATCGCAATCCCATCATCTCCTGCATCGCCAATCCTCGCTGCGGTCACGAAACGACCGACGTGGCCGAGCCAGCAGCGCCGACACCGGTCTCAGCCACCCCGCCAGACAACGCGGTAGCGGTCACGGTCATCGGCGCAGGTCCAGCGGGCCTGGAGGCGGCAAGGGTCGCCGCTCGTCGCGGCCTCACCGTGCGGCTGCTGGAGCGCTCCGAGGACGCTGGCGGTATGGCCGCCACTGCGGCAACAGCTCCCGCCCATAGCAGGCTTAGCGACCTGATCGGCTGGCTGACCGACGACGCCGAACGCCACGGCGTCGACATTCGTTACGGCGAAACGGTGACCGCCGAACGGCTAGCTGAACTCGATGGTGAGGTCATCGTTGCCACCGGCAGCATCGCGGCCCCGGTCGGCTACCCCACCGATTCCACAGTCCCGATGATCAGCGCGGTCGACATCCTGCGGGCCGCAGGCAGCAAAGATCCCGAGGCCATCGAGAATGCTCTAAGCGGCGAGGAAATCGCCATCTGGGATCCCATCGGCGGCCCGATCGGTGTTGCGGTGGCCGAGCTGGTCGCCACATTGCGGCCCAAGGTCAATCTGGTCACGCCGGACGCCATCGCCGGAACCATGCTCTCGCTCACCGGCGACCTGGCCGGATCGAACGTGCGCCTACAACAGGCCGGGGTGACGATTGTGAGGCGGCAACGCCTGGTTGGTATCGAAGACCGAAGTCTCGACCTCGTGCACACCTTTACCGGTGAAACCCAGCGCCTGCCGGTCGACCTGCTGATCGATGCCGCAGCGCGCCATCCCGACGATCAGCTGTGGAACGAGTCGGGACGCACTGCGGTCAGAGTCGGCGACGCGATAGCCCCTCGCACGGTGGGCGAAGCCATCAGAGAAGGGCGAGCTGCGGCAATGTCGATAGTTCCCAGGAACGGAGCGGTCACATGAGCGGCGGTCAGTACACCTACCTGTTCAGTCCGCTGCAGCTTGGCTCGGTCACGGTCGACAATCGGGTCGTCTTTAGCGCCCATCTAACCAACTACGCCTCTCAGGACGGTAAGCCTTCGGATCAGCATGTGGCCTACTACGAGGCCAGGGCGGCCGGTGGAGCCGGTTTGATCATCACCGAGGAACATTCGGTGCATCCAACCGACTGGCCATACGAAAAGATGATCCACGCCTTCCACGCCGATGTGGTGCCTGGCTACCGCAAGATCACAGAGGCCGTGCACCGCCACGGTGTGCCGATCCTGGCCCAGATCAATCACAACGGTGGTCAGGCCTCCTCGATGTACACCCGGCTGCCGGTGTGGGCGCCGTCACCGGTCCCTGACCCGCTGTTTCGTGAGGTACCAAAGGCCGTCGAGCAGCACGAGATCGACGAAATCGTCGAGTCGTACGCCACAGTTGCCGCCCGCTGCATCGAGGGTGGTTTCGACGGCGTCGAGCTGCAGTGCTCGCACTCATCGATCGTCCGGGGTTTCCTATCGCGAGCGACCAACTTCCGCACCGACCACTACGGCGGTTCGCTGGACAATCGGGCCAGGCTCCTGCACGAGATCGTTGCCGCGGTGCGAGACCGCATGGGCCCCGGACCGGTGCTCGGTGTGCGGCTATGCGGCGATGAGCTGATCGACAACGGCACCACGATCGATGATGCGGTGGCTATCGCCCGCCAGATCGAGATCAATGGCGGGGTCGACTACATCAACACTTCCATCGGCGTGGCCACAGCGTCGCTGTTCATGATCGAGGCGTCGATGCACATCCCGCCCGAGTACGCCATGTTCATTCCCTCGGCCATTCGTAAGGCGGTCGACCTTCCGGTGATCGGCGTCGGTCGGTTCAAAGACCCGATCCAGGCCGAGCGGGCGTTGGCCGATGGACATGCCGACCTGATCGGCATCGTCCGGGGCCAGATCGCCGATCCCGACTTCGTCAAGAAGGCCAAGGCCGGCCGCCCGGAGGACACCCGCCTCTGCCTCTCCTGTAACCAGGAATGTGTGGGACGTATGGGGCTGAATCGCTGGCTTGGCTGCATCGAAAATCCATACACCGGTCGCGAAGCGGTGATCGGCACGCCACCGGATGCCGTTCGGCTCACCGCTACCCGCAACGCAGGCAGTGGTGCTGGCGCTGGTCGAGACGGCGATAGCCAACCGGCCCGCCAACCTCGCCTACTGGTGATTGGCGGCGGATCGGCCGGTCTGCAGGCTGCGTCTTCGGCTGCGGCGAACGGCCTTGCGGTAACCCTGCTCGAAGCCTCGGACAAGCTCGGCGGTCAGGTTCGACTGGCGGCCTCGGTTCCGAACCGAGCGGAGTTTGGCGATCTGGTTCGCAACCTGTCGGCCGACTGTCGCCGCTTCGGCGTCGACGTGCAGCTCAACACAGAGGCGACGATCGATTCGATCAGAACGCTGGTCGCAGGCGACAACGTTCCGACCGCGGTGATCGTGGCGACCGGAGCGGTACCCGCTCGCCCCTATTGGGCGCCACCACTCGATGCGGGCGGGGCCCAAATCGTGGATGTTCTCGACGTTCTGGCCGGGCGGGCCGAGCCTGCCGGTTCGGTTTTGGTAATCGACGACGTCGGCTTCCATCAAGCAACGTCGGTGGCCGAACTGCTGGCCGATCGAGGCTGTGAGGTCGAGGTGGTCACCAAGGCCATGGTCGTCGGCCAAGACCTGGGGGTGACTCTCGACATGGAAACCTGGTGGGTTCGTGCAACCGCCAAGGGCATCCGACAGACCACCGATCTTGTGCCGATGGGATTCGAAGATGGTGAGCTCAACCTGCTCCATCATCCGACCGGTGGCCAGGAGTCAAGACGACCGGACTGGATCGTTCTCGCCAGTCCGCCACAGCCGCTGGCCAACCTGTATTTCGAACTCAGCGAACAGCTGCCGGCGGTTGCGGTCCGGCGGATCGGCGACTGTTTGGCGCCAAGGAGGGCCCATTCAGCGGTGATCGAAGGCCGCAGGGTGGCCGACGAGTTGACCACGCTGCTCCTGAGCCCGACCGGCACCACCAGCTCAGCCCCGCTGGAGGTGGCCCAGTGAGCGCAGCGAACGATACCCAGAGCCCAGCGACCGATACACAGAGCGCAGCGAACGATACACAGAGCACAGCGACCGATACACAGAGCGCAGTGCAGAACAGAACGATGCTGGCGATCATTCCGGTCCGCGACGGGGAGTTGCCGCTCGGGGCCGAGGAAACGGTGGCCGAGGCGGGTGGCGCGGCCATCCTGATCGGTTCCGGCTGCGCCATTGCGGCGCAGACCATCGATCCACTGGCCACGAAGGTCTGGTGCTGCGAAATGCAGCGGTTCCTGCCCTCGGTTTGGGCGGCGACATTAGCCGCGGCGCTGAGCGGCGATCCGGATCTGGCTGCGCCCGGCCATCTCCTGTTGCCCGCTTCTCCCGATGGCCGAGATCTCGGGCCTCATTTGGCCGTGGCTCTGCAGCGTGACTATGTTCCCGCAGCGATCAAGCTGACCGACCGGAGCGCCGAGGTCACCCGGTTTGGAAGCCGGGTCGCCGACACCCTGCATCTGACTGCTCCGGTCGTAGCATCCCTCCAGCCGGGGGTGCGCGGCGTCGAACGTCCCGACACACCCACCGCCGATGCAATCGACACCGAGCGGCCAGCAACCGGTTCATTCACCGTCTTAGAGGTCGGTGCAGCCCCGACCGCTGGGCTTCCGACCGGGCCGGAACTTTTGGAACAGCTACCCGCCGACCCTTCGACAATGGATCTGGCCGAAGCGGACCGAATCATCGGTGGCGGGGCCGGGCTTGGGTCTCCAGAGGCCTTCGTCGAGCTGCGTGACCTGGCAGACAGACTCGGTGCCTCGACCGGGGGCACCCGGGTCGTCACCGACTGGGGTTGGTTGCCGGTCGAGCGCCAGATCGGCACCACCGGCGTCAACGTCGACCCGTCGCTCTACATCGCCATCGGTATCTCTGGCGCAGTGCAGCACACCGCCGGACTGGGCTCGCCAAACCATGTCATCAGCGTGAACAGTGACCCCCACTGCCCGATGATGGGGATGGCCAACCTGGCCATCGTCTGCGATGGGCCCGAGTTCCTACAGGCGCTGCTAACCCGACTCAAGCCATAACCCGGGGCATACCGCGGTCCCGAACAGCAGCGACGAACCGTGCTGCTAGCGGAGCCGGCTAGCCGAAGATACGCAGGCCTCGTAGGCCGTCCTTTGCGAGGTGTCGGAACTTGACGCCTCGCTCCTTGGCGGTGGTGCGCAGCAGGTGTCGCAGGCCTGGCTTCGGGGTGGGATTGCCAACGGTAAATAGCTTCTCGACCACGTCGCAGATCAGGTCGGGATAGGCGCCCTGCATCCGCTCGGAGAGCACCAGCTCCGGGGCGTCCTGCAACCGTTTGTGGTCGGCGAGAACGAACGACTTTTCCAGCAGTGAGCGGTATCGGCCGAGCGATTGGGCGGAGAAGTCCTGACGGGCGTGAGCTCCGACCGCCACTTCTCCGGCAACGGCTCCTGACCCGATGGCGAAGTTGACCCCTTCGAGCCAGATGCCTGCGGCCAGGGTCATACAGGCGGCGTCGCCTGCCACCATCATCCCGTCGGTCAGCAGCTCGGGCATGGTCTTGTAACCACCCTCGGGTATGAGGTGGGCTGAGTATTCCTTCAGCTCCGCCCCCTCGACTAGCGGCGCTATCGCCGGGTGCAGCTTCAACCTGGCGATCAGCTCCTCCGGTCGGATGCCGGCTTTGGCCAGTTCATCGACGCTTACCACGACGCCGACGGCAACCGAATCGAGGTTGGTGTAGACGAAGCCGCCACCCGGTATGCCCTCGGTGGCGCCGATTATCTCAATGTCGACGCCCTCGAGGCCACGGACCCCGAACCGTTCGTCGATTACCGCCTTCGGCAGTGCCAAGGTCTCCTTTGCGCCAAGCGTAAAATGTGATGACTCGGGATGTAGGTACAGCCCAGCCTGCTTGGCAAGAAACGAGTTCACTCCGTCGCAGGCGATGACGACAGGTGCCCGCAGCGCTCCGTCTGGGCGATCGGTCTCCACCCCAACGATTTGGCCGGCTTCGGTGATCAGCCCGGTGGCGGTGGTCGACGTGATGAGTCGTGCTCCGGCGGCGACCGCCTTGTCGGCCAGCCAGGAATCGAAGTCGGGGCGGTATGTGGTTGCGCCGTTGTATGGCGCCTCGCCCCATGCCTGGGTGCGGTAGTCGACGGTAAGTGCCCGCTCGGGGGTCATCACCATCGTGGAACGGCGGGTCACCCACCGTTGAACCGGCATTTCGTCATACCAACCGGGGACCAGGTCGTCGAGGATCCGGCCATAGACCACCCCGCCGTACATGTTCTTTGAACCGGGGAACGGACCCCGTTCCAGCAGCACGACAGAAAGCCCTGCTCTGGCGGCAACGATGGCCGCTGCTGACCCTGCAGGGCCTGCTCCGACCACGATGACATCGGCATCCACGGCATGATTCACTGCGCCAGCTTAGGCGGTCAGCGAGGCCAGCGATCCACTCCGCCGACCCAAATCAATGCGATCGAAGATATTGCGGCGCCGGTTGGCTAGACCTGATCCCACTGGCGAATATCGACCAACGGCGGGTCCGGTCGGTAGAGCGTGTAAGCCGCAAGGCCGATCCCGCCCAACAACGCCAGGGCGGCGATACCAGCGACGATCCACAGGTATGGGGGGCCGCCGCCGTTGTTGTCGTTTCCCGCTCCGAGAGCGAGCGCCGAATCGGCATCGCTGAGCTCGAGATCGGCTCGCAGCGCCTCGACCGAGTCATCGTTTGGGGCGATCAACGAGGGCGAGGCAATGATCGTGGTGATCGGCAGGCCACTGGTCGATGCTGTCGACGAGCTCGACGGTGGCGCGGTCGTCGACGTGGTCGAGGTCGTGATTACCAAAGTGGTGGTGGTTGAGGCGGTCGTAGTCGATGCTTCGGTCGTCGAGGTCGCTTCGGTCGATGACGTGCTACTCGCCGCGGTCGTCGAACTCGAATCGACCGTGGTTTCGGTGGTCGACGACCCGTTGGCGTCGGTAGTCGTGGTGCTGGCGTCCGGATCGGTGGTTGTGGTCGTCGGGTCGGTGGTTGAGGTGGTGGATTCTGTAGTCGAGGTGGTGGAGGCGGTCGTGGTCGTTGGCGGCGCGGTAGTTGTCGTAGTTGTGGGCGGATTGGCAAACACGTAGGAAGGACCGGAAAAGCCGTTGTTACTCAACCCGCCCCGAGGCTCGACATAGCCACCATTGTTTGGCCCCAGTTCGGCAAAGAACCGAAGCTCGCCTGCCAACGGTTCGGGGTGCCGGTGCCGCACCACGACCGAAATGCTCTTCTCCGGCTCGATGATGCGGCGGTTGGTGCAGAGGATTTCCCGGGTCCGCGCCCCACCGCAGATCCCAAGCGGTCTGAAGTCGGAGCCGTTGAATCGGAAGACTTCCATTTCGGCGTTCGATCGTGTCGAGTCGTTGTCGACAAACACCTTCAACGACAGCGCCTCGGCCGGTAGTGGCACCGAGCCAAGATTGGTGATCGTGAGCCGATACTCGAGTACGTCGAAGGTGGAGACCCCTCGCGAAGGAGGGCCGGTCTCGATCGAGCCGTTTAGCTCGAGATCGACGGTCGGGACCTCTTCCTGAGCGGCGACAGCGGACGGTGTTGCTAGCAACATAAAGCTCGCCAACATCAAGGTCACCAAGACCGGGGGCACCAAGGTCGGGGTCACCGATGTGAGGGCCCCGAGGGCTGTGCAGGCTCTACGGGCCGCCTTACATCGTGCTATTGGCATCACTTGCTTCGCCATGGAACTTCGCTGCCCCTGCCGCATCCGCCGTGATAGGAGGGGGCTGCCTCCCAAGCTCTTTATACCAAACCTCCGGGCCTGCAACACCTGGCATCCATACCCACCGAGGATGCTCATCGAACGACCCGCTACCGTGGTGATCATGTCCGAAGAAGCGGTCGCCAACCTATCGATTTTGGGAAGCACAGTCAGGCACGCAGTCGACCATGTCGAGTGTTTCCCTGCTCCGCCTGGCTGCTCCAGAGTGCGATTCTCCTCCGATGAATTGAGCTCGGTGTGCCCGGTAACCGGCCAACCAGATCTCTCATCGATCGTGATCGACTATGTGCCTGGCCCGCTGTGCATCGAATCAAAGTCGCTCAAGCTGTTCTTGTGGTCCTTCAGAGACCGATCCATCTTCGCCGAAGCCCTCTCGGCGACGGTGGCGCAGGAAGTCATGGACACCGCAAAACCACAGTGGGTGAGCGTAACCGTCACTCAGCGTCCCCGGGGCGGCATTGAGATCCAAACGGTGAGCGAAATGGGTGCGCTGAGTCAATAGGCCTCTACCGTTGTTGGCAAGGGAGTTCTCTTCCCGTCCGGGAAGCAAATTGTGGACTCCACGAAAGGAAACAGTATGTCCGGACTAGTCGACGGAATTTTAGGGCAACTTGGACCAGCCGGCATGGCGCAGATCGCCAAGTCACTTGGAGCCGACGAAGGAGCGGTCGGGTCAGCGGTTGGCGCGGCACTGCCCGCCATCATCGCTGGTATGGCCAACAATGCCAGGCAACCGAGCGGTGCTGAGTCGCTGGCCAACGCGTTGAACGACCACAGCCCATCGATCTTCGATAGCTTGGGTGGCTTGCTCGGCGGCGGCGGTGCTGCTGATGGGGCGAAGATCCTGGGTCACGTACTCGGTGGTCGCCAGCCAAGCGTTGCCGAAAACCTCGCAGGCCAGAGCGGTCTCGATGTCGGCATGATCATGAAGCTGCTGCCGATCTTGGCTCCGCTGGTTATGGGTTACCTCTCCAAGCAGAAGCAGGAGCAGGGTCTCGATGCAGGCGGCCTCGGCGCAGTGCTCGGCCAGGAACGCAAGCAGGTTGAGGCCCAGAAGCCTGGCCTCGGCGGCTTGGCCTCGATTCTCGATGCTGACGGCGACGGCTCTATCGTCGACGACATCCTCGGCAAGCTCACCGGGAACTAAACCGGAGCAAGAGCCAGAATCGGAGACAGGAACACCGTGATCGTGAATCGACCCCCAAGCTCGCCCATCGCATTCGAAGACCGAATGTCAACGGTCGACTTCAGGGTCGGTTCACGAGCTCACATCGAGGTTGAGACCGCGGTCTGTCGCTCGTGCACCACCAAGGAGTGCGTCGTCTGCTGTCCGGCCAACCTGTTCGTGCCAACCAGCGACGGCGGCATCCTGTTCAACTACGAACAGTGTTTTGAGTGCGGCACCTGCTACATGGTCTGCAACAAAGATGGCGCCATCAGCTGGACCTACCCCGACGGCGGCCACGGCGTAGTCTTTAAGCGAAGTTGAACGTGAACACATCCGGAACAGGTCTGATGACCGCCGACCTAATCGTGTGTTTGAAATGGGCGCCGGTTCGCCCGGAGATCGATCCGCTCACCGGAACGGTCTCCACCGATGATCGCTTCAGCGGTCTCAGCCCGGCCGACCACGCAGCGCTCGAATGGGGCCTGCGGGTCGCCAGCCAGCAAGATCTCACCGTTGGCGTTGTCACCGTTGGTGGCCCCGAGGCCGATCCCGGCCTGGTGCAGGCCCTAACCGTTGGCGCAGCTCAGGCCGTCCGGATTCAGCCCAGTCGGGTATCCGGGCAACCATCCAGCCCGCTGGTGGCCGCCGCTCTTGCCCATGTCTGCGAGTCGGCCTCGCTGATCTTCTGCGGCGACCACAGCCTCGACCGGGGCTCCGGTTCCGTACCGGCTTTCCTCGCCGCCAAACTGGTTTTTGGCCAGGCCCTTGGCTGTGTTGGCCTAGAGCTAGACGGCGACCTTGTAGCCGAGCGACGGCTCGACCAGGGAAGACGAGAGCGGCTGGCCATCACCGGCAAAACGGTGCTGTCTTTCGAAGGTGGCCTAGAGCTGAGGCGAGCACCGCTGAGCGCCACGCTTGCGGTCTCCAACGCCGATATCTCGGTGCTAGAGATGGCGCTACCTGAGCCCGACCGATCGGTATCGGTCGCCACCACCGGCCCGTTCCGCCCCCGAGCACGGGTGCTGCCCGCTCCGGAGGGAACAACATTCAACCGGATTCGCGAACTGACCGGAGTGGGAGATGAGCGTCCGGCCTCGCAGCAGCTGGAGCTAACTCCCGACGAAGCGGCAGACGTGGTGATCGACCAGCTAACGACCTGGGGCTACCGAGAAACGTCGACCGAAACCTGAGATGAGCGATCTCGGCCTGCTAACGAGCGACGGTGCCGCTTCGGCCACCCTGCTGCTGGTGCCGCTGGGAGCAACAGAACAGCATGGGCCCCACCTTGCGCTCGCCACCGACACCATCATCGCCAAACGCTGGGCTGACGCGGTAGCGATGCAATTGAACCAGTCCGGAGTGAGGGCACTGGTAGCGCCACCCCTCCCCTACGGCTCCTCAGGAGAGCATCAGATGTTCCCCGGGACGCTGTCGATCGGCCATCAGGCTCTGGAGTTGCTGCTGATCGAACTGATCCGATCGGCGGGTAACACCTTCGACCGGGTCGCGCTGCTGTCCGGTCACGCTGGCAACGTCGAGCCGGTCACCGCAGCGGTGACTCAAATGGTCGTCGAGGGCCACGATGTGCGCTGCTTCTTCCCCACCTGGGATCGGCAGGAGGGCTGGTCGATCGATGCTCACGCCGGGCGGACCGAAACCGCGCTGATGCTGCATCTGGAACCGGACCAGGTACTGCTCGACCGAATAGCCCCTGGTGATACCCGACCGTTAAGCGACATCATGCCAACGCTGATCGCCGACGGTGTCGCTGCGGTTTCGCCGTCTGGAGTGCTTGGCGACCCGACAGACGCCGACGCCGAGGAAGGCCAGAAACTGTTCGCCGAACTGGTCGACCGCACCACAGCTCAGCTACTAAGCCGTTAGGCCGCCAAGACCCGGCCACGCTCTCTCGGCGACAACTCGTTGGGTGTGCGTGCATCGAATGTGGCCGAATACGACAGTGGCGACTCGAATGGCTACTCTTTGGGCCTTGACTGACAACGAACACAGCAGAGAGGCCTACGGCCCGAAAACTCTGGCCAGGCTACGAAGTGAGGTCGTCGGCCGCTCTCGAGAGGCAGAAATCGTTGTTGCCTCACTAATGGCGGGCAGGCATCTGCTGTTGGAGGGCCCACCGGGCACCGGCAAATCCACCCTCCTCCGGGCGATTTCCCAGGCCGGACAACAGGAGATGGAGTTCGTCGAAGGCAACGCCGAGCTGACCCCCGCCAGGCTGGCAGGCCACTTCGACCCGGCTCAGGTTATGGAAGCCGGCTATTCCGAGTCGGTATGGATCGATGGCCCGCTGGTTCGAGCGCTACGAGAAGGCAAGATTCTGTATCTTGAGGAGATCAACCGGGTTCCCGAGGAGACGCTGAACCTGCTGGTCACCGTGATGTCGGAAGGCGAGATCACCATCCCTCGACTGGGCCGGGTGGAGGCTGCCGAGAATTTCCGATTCGTAGCGGCCATGAACCCCTTCGATGCGGTCGGCACCGCTCGCATTTCCGGTGCGATCTACGACCGGGTCTGCCGCGTTTCCATGGGTTACCAGACCGCCCAGGAAGAGGTCGACATTGCGGCCAGGGCGGCAGAGTTTCCGAGCGACTACATCGCAAAGGTTGTCGAGGTCATCAGAGCCTCACGTGACCATTCCGAGGTTCGGGTCGGGTCATCGGTACGAGGGGTTGTCGATCTTCTCCTGCTGTCAAAAGACCTGGCAGCGCTCCGAGACGGCGAGCCAACCGACTTCGAGATTGGTCTCGACTGCGCTCTCGCTGCACTTTCTGGTCGTATCCGGCTCCACGACTCGACCAACAGCACCCCCGAGGATGTGGTCACCGAACTCTGGACAGAGATCATGGGGCCCAAACCGGACGACGACCTCGTCGACCACGATGGTTCACCGGACTCGGCGGGAAAAGTCCCGAGCCGCCCGGCGGCAACCCGAACCTAGAAGAGCGAATCCTCACCGGCGAAGAGGCTGAGAAGGCTCTCGCCGACGAACGACGTCGAACGGTCAGCCGACGTGACCTCGACCGCAACGACTCGTTCGCCGACATATCCCCTGAGCTGGGAAAACTTGATCCACAGGAGTTTGATGACCTGTTGGCCGAAGATCCCGATGAGGCCCTTGAGTTACTGGCTCAGATGGCCCAGGCCACCGATGCTGGGCTAGCCAAACTGGCCCGTCAACTCGCCGGACGGTTGGTCCTCGATCTGACCAGGACCGGCAAAGCCCGCTCACGGGGTGTTGGCAAGTTGGTGCGAACCAAAGCCACGGTCGACGCTGGCGACATCGACGTCGACGGCAGCCTCGACCAGCTTGTGGCGGCCAAAGCCGAAGGGCGCCCACCGGCGCTCGATGAACTGATGACCACCGGTTGGCAGCGACCACTCACCGCCATCTGCCTCCTGGTCGACCGATCCGGTTCGATGAACGGCGAGCGCTTGGCTAGCGCGGCCCTGGCCGCCGCGGTCTGCAGCTGGCGGGCCCCGACCGAATTCTCGGTGTTGGCCTTTGGCGACAAGGTCGTGGCAATCAAAGAACTCAACGAGATCAAGGCGCCGGAGACGATCGTTGCCGAAGTTCTGGCGCTGCGAGGCCACGGCACTACCGACGTGCAACTGGCCCTGCGGGCGGCCCAGATTCAGCTGACCCAATCGAGGGCGGCCCGCAAGCTCACCATCCTGCTATCGGACGCTGAGGTAACTACCGGCGGCGACCCGACGACCATCGCCAAGGCGCTGGATGAACTAACTATTCTCGCTCCCGAAGATGAGCCAGACCATGCCCGGGCGCTGGCGGCAAAGTGCGGAGCTCGGGTCGCTGAAGTCGGTGGACCGTTCTCGGTCCTCGACGCCCTGCGGACCCTGGTGCAGTAACCTTCAGCCGAAGCCAATGAGTGAATCGACCGACGTAACGAGCGATGCGGTTTTAGTGCCGCCGCTGCCCACCGACTGCACCATCGAGCCCGCCTCGGATCTTCGATCGCTCGCTCAGGGGCGGATTCTGATCGGCGGCGCACCGCTGACGATCACCCGCCTGAGTGACGCAGGTGGTGCCCTGGTAAGTGGATGGTTCGCCGGCGCACCGATCTCGGACAACCCAAAACACCAGGCGCTGGCCCGCAGACTCCTACGGGCAGGGATGGCTCACACCACACCCAGTCACCACAGTGTCGACCCCGGTCGGCTGTCGGTCATCATCCCGGTGAAAGACGATCAAGCCGGGCTCGACGCCACCCTGGAAGCACTGCTGGGCCATGAGGTGCATGCCGGAGCCGAAGCCGAGGCTGACCTGGCTCTGTCATCTTTGGTGGTCGTCGATGACGGCTCAGCGCCCCTGGCGCAGATCGCCGACCACGGCCCAGGAGTCTCGGTGCTCCGCCACGAACGGGCACTCGGCCCGGGGCAGGCACGCCAGGCCGGTTTGCGACTCATCAAATCTGAACCCACGGGATCCGATCTCGTCGCATTTATCGATGCCGGTGTGCTGGTAACCGCCAGCGACCTGCTGCAGTTGGCCGCTGCGTTCGATGACCCGGCGGTCGTAGCCGCCGCTCCCCGGGTCGCCTCGATCGCCGCCGATAATCTCGTCGCCCGCTTCGACCTAAACCGTTCACCGCTCGATCTCGGGCCCGGTCAATCGCTCGTCGGCCCCGGACGCCACGTGCCGTACGTGCCTTCGGCCTGTCTGGTGGTGCGAGCCGACCGGCTGGAAGAAGCTGGCGGCTTCGACCCGGCGCTGCGCTATGGCGAGGATGTCGACCTGGTGTGGCGACTGGCAGCGCTTGGCGATGTGGTCTACCTGCCATCGGTAGTCGTGCAACACCCGGCACGCCCGACCCTGGCCTCCATGGCGCGACAGCGGCGCTCATACGGCTCGGCTGCGGCCCCGCTGGCGGTTCGCCACGGAGAGGCTGTCGCCCCGGTCAAGATCTCGCCCTGGAGCGCTCTGGTGTTCCTGCTGGCCATCGCTGGCCGGCCGGTCGTTGCCCTGGCCACCGCTGCGGGCACCGCGCTGGCGCTGCGACCCAAGATCGAGCCCCTTCCCGATCTGACCGCCGAGGCGTTTCTACTGACCGCTCGCGGTCACTGGTACGGCGGCTTGTCGGTGCTGACGGCCACGGTTCGAGCCTGGAGTCCGATTGTGGCGCTCGGGTGGTTGATCATGCCATCGCAACGGCGACGGCTGGCGACGGTGGTCGCTGCAGCCTTTGCACGGCGTCTACTCGATGGGCCAAAAGCTCCAGCCGACGCGGTCCGAGATGTCGCTCTGGGAGCTGTCGACGATCTGGCCTACTGCACCGGGGTGTGGGAGGGCGTGGTCAAACAACGCTCTCGGACTGCCCTGGCTGCGTTGGCCCCCGCTCTCAGCTCGTGGCCGAAGCCCGGCGCTGGAGGCTCCAAACCACCGTCGTAGAGAACTACTCGGCGATGAACAGGTCGAGCAGCTGGCCGTTGTTCAGCACGGCCGCTCCCCGCTCGTTCGCTGAGGAGGCCAGGCTCTCGTCGTCGGTGACGAGGGCGATCGGCCACTGTTCGGGATAGGCATCGACGAGTTCGTCGAGTGCCGCAGCCGGTTCGGTTGGCGGCGTGCTGAGCCTGATTCGTACCGCTCGGGATGCCGGCAGAGACTGATCGTCACCGATCCGACCGTCGAACACCACGTCGGGAGCGGCGCCGCTGCTGGTCGAAAGGTCGGCCAGGTAGGTAACCAAGGCATCTCGCTGCTGTGCAACGGGCAGGCTCGGCCAGCCCAGTTTCGCCACGGAGTCGCCGTCGACGAGCAGCACGACATCCGGTGAGGACACCACGTACTGCGCAACTGCGACCTCGTCATCGAGGATGTCGCTTGGAACATCGATCTGGCGACGCTTGCGGCCCGGGAGACGCTTTTCGTCGGCAGCGGCCGCTTCGTCGGCCTGCACCGAGGGGCTGGTGAGCGATGTGTTGTTGTTCGAGTCGGAGTCGGCGTCTTGATCGTTGCCCTGGCCGAAGATGCTAGGCGCCGGGGTAATGATTCTCGGCAGCACCTGGGTGCTGTCGGCCGGAGCGTCGACCACATCGCTCAGATCGAGCGCCGGGTTGAGACTGTCGGCATTTGTCGCCGTCTCGGCCAGGATTGTGCCGAGGCCTTCTTCCTCTTCGCTGAAACTACTGACGGTCTGAGCGATCAGCTCGCTGACCTCGTCGAGGTCATCCTCGTCTGCGTCATCGGTGTCGATCAGTCCTGCGGCGTCGTCGGCTTGCTCGACGGTCGAGTCGCCAAGGCCATCGATGGCCCTGAGGGTGCCGCTGCCGACGCTGACGTCGTCATCGAGGTCGGTGACGAGCGGATCGGGAAGTGAATCGTCGAGCGGTGTGCCACGGCTTGGCGGTGGCCAATCGAAACTAGAGGAGGTCGCATCACCGTCAGGCTCTAGTGCGCTATCGGTCGGAGCGTCGACGAGTGGCGTCACGGCCAGATCAACGTTCATGGTCTGGTCTACGTCGACCTCGAGCTCGTCGATCTTAACCGAGTCGGGCTCAGCCGAGTCGGGATCAGCCGAGTCGGGATCAGCCGAGTCGGGATCAGCCGAGTCCAGCTGAGACGGTGCGGCCATAGCGAAGGAGTCGGTCTTGGCATCATCATCTTCGTCTGACTCGGTGCTGAGAGGTGAGCTGTCGAGAGATGAAGTATCTAGCCCCGGAGTATTGAGCGCCGGGAGGGCCGCCGAGGCCGCACGCTCGGCCGAAGCCAAACGCTCAGCTGAAGCCGCAAGTTCGGCCGAAGCCGCACGCTCTGCCGAAGCCAAACGTTCAGCCGAAGCCGCCCGCTCGTCTTCGAGACGTTCTGCTGCGGCACGCTCGGCCTCGGCACGCTCTGCCTCGACTCGCTCTGCGGTTTTACGCTCTGTCTCCGCATGCTCGATCGCCGCTCGCTCCGCCGCTGCACGCTCTGCCGCTAGATCTTGAATCACTGTGTCGTGTTCGAGCCGGACGTTGTCGAGCTCGTTTGTGATCTCGGTCAGCGAAGCGATCGCTGCTTCCTCGGCTACCTGCAGTCTGGAAACCTCGCCGCTGAGACTCTCGTTCTCATGACGCAGTTGGGCCAGCTCGCTTGAAAGGGTGTCAACAGATGAGGAGCTGTTTTCCTCTGCCAGTTTGGCTCTGGTGAGCTCTTTGCTCTTCTCCTCGTAGTCGAGGCGAATCGTGTCAAGCTCGCCGGTGACCTCGGCCATCTGTTGTTCGAGAGCCGTCCGGGCCGTTTCGCCCGCAGCCAGCTGTTCTGACATCTCCGTGAGCTTGACCCGGTTCCTAGCGGACTCGTCTTCAAAGCGAGTTTCGCTCTCGGCCAGCTGGTTTACGAGGGAGTCTCTTTCGACCCGAACCTCGGCGGCGACGATCTGCTCGGCCTGAAGCTCTTCGAGCGCAGCCGACATGGTCTCGCGGTCTTCGGTGAGGCGGCTGAGCTCGGCAGCGTTCTGCTCGGCGATGTCGTCGAGTTCGAGCAGGCGATTGGCCAGCTCTTCCCGTTGACGACGTTCGGCCAAGAGCTCGTTCTCCAACGGCCCGATCTTTGCCTCAACCGTCTGAAGCTTGTCGAGCAGCTGATCCTTCTCGGCTGCCGAGGCTGCGCCTTCACCCCGGAGTTGGCTTCGTTCATTGATGAGGTCGTCGCGAATGGTGAGCAGGTCGTCGCGCTCACGGACCAGCGAGGAAATTCTGGTTTCGTATTCTCTGTCGGCCTGTTCGAGGTCGTTCATCCTGGCCAGCAGGACATCACGTTCGACTCGCAGCTCGTTGAGCGTGCGACGGTCGCTATCGTTCCGTTGCCTTGTCTCGGCTTGCTCGCTCAACACCTCGGCCAAGCTGGACTGCAGCTCGGTCAGCTGGCCCTGCAGGCCATCTCGTTCTGCTCTGAGCGTTCCAACTTCAGCCGCCAGCCGTTCGCTGTCGGACTTAAGCGCTTCGTGTTGGGTTCTGGTTGTTTCGAGCGCCAACTCGGTATCGGCCAGGCGAGACGAGAGTTCGACTTTCTCGGTCTTAAGGCTGTCGGCGCTGGAGGTGGTGACCTTGATCTGCTCTTCGTAGCTCTCGGCCTGAGCAACGATTCGGGCCAGTTCGCGGCTGGTCGACTCCAGCTCGTTTGTCAGCGACTTGTTGGCCGAGCTCAGCTCGCCAACATCGACGCCACCGGACTTCTCTTCGACATCGACTACCCGCTGATGCAGGTCGTCGCGCTCGGCTTTGATAGCGGTGCGGTCCTCGCGAATTTGATTTCGCTCGGTCGTCATGATCTCAAGCTGTGACTTGATCACACTACGTTCGCGTTCTGCTTCTTCGAGCTGAGCCTGGCTTCTGGTCAGCTTGTCTTCGAGGCTGATGGCCGAGACCTGAACCTCGGAAGCCTGATTCTCGATCTGGACCCGCTCTTCGCGGACCGAGGCCAGTTCCTTCTCCAGGTCGACCTGGCGCTTCAGAGTCTCTGAATGCAGCCGCTGCGCTTCTTCTCGTTCACGTCGAGCGGTTGCGAGGTCGTCTTGGGCCATCGACAGCTCGTGGCGAGCCGAGTCGAGATCGCTCTCAAGGGCCAAGATGTCGGTTTCGAGGGCCCGGTTGCCAAGGTTTATCGGTGGAGCAGCCGACTCGACCGGGGCCACACTCGGCCCGGAGACTACCGAATCGCGTTCTCCTGCAAGGCGATCGACCAATCCGCGAAGGCTTGAGAGTTCGCTCTCAAGCGCGTCGGCCTCAAAGTCGAGCTCGTCTGACTGGACCTGCACATCTTCGTCGCCGAAGGAAGAGAAGTTCTCGTCATCAAGAGCTTCATAGTTTGCTTGGTCAGTCACGGCAGCTATTCCCAGGGAGTTGTGTTCGATGGTTGGAGGAGGAGGCGGCGGCGAATCGTCGGTGATGCTGATCGGGCTAATGGTCGCCATGGCCGGGCTGGCCATCGGCGCATCAGCGATGGGGGGACTTGCCGGACTGAAGGTTTCGCCTGGGTCGAAGCGGTAATCGGGCTCTGGCGGCTCTTCTGGTTCCGGTGGCTGTGCCTTGACCAGTTCGACCGGGGCCGACAGCAGGTCGTTGTAGACCTCTTCTAGCTCCGGGTCGGGCGCCGGTGCTCCGGTCTGAGTTTCAGAATCTGGCGCCTCTGCAAGCTCAGCGACGTCGGTTTCCTCGGCGGCGAGGTCTTCCGGTTCGGCGGTGAGCATCTCGAATTCTTGGGCCCAACCCGAGGGCCGGTTGAGCCAGAGATAGCCGGCGCGGCCAACGCTCTCCTCCGAAGCTCGGGAAGCGACCCGGGCCCGGAAATCCGAATCGTCTTCGACGGCCTGCTGAGCGACGGTGATAGCCCGTCGTGGCAGATCCGAAACATAAAGGAAGCTGCGCATGCTGGCTGGCGGCTGAACCGCGTAGTCAGACTCGGTGTCCTCACGGGCGACCGCAAATGCCAACTCACAAGCAGCTTGCAGCGAATTTACACTCATCAAACGGCTCCTGTTTGCCCTAGCTCGCTCACGGCGTCGCTCCGACCGCACCAGCCACACAGAACCTCTTCGACAGTCTCCGAAATCACGTGTGAAGTACCGGGTCCTTGGACCCCGTCCACCGTGATGCTATGAGACTCCCTAGTACGCCGTGTAACCACTACTTCGAACCTTGTCATGTTGCCGCAAGTAACACAACGGTAGCGAGTCTGGACCACGCTAGTACAGGCTATCTTGACCCATAGGTCGAAATTTAGTCACTCAGCGTGACTGGGCGTAACGGCCCATGCACGGAGCGCCAACAATCGGCCTACTTGAGGCGGTTACTGACCTCACGCAGTTGCGCCAACTTCGCCTCGCTACGCCCATCTTCGATGGCTGCACGGGCCTTGGTAGTGCCTTCTGCGAGGCTGTTTGCAACACCGGCGACCACAAGCGCGGCGCCAGCGTTTAGGACCACTATGTCGCTATGCGGCCCCCCTGCTCCGACCAGTATTTGTTCGAAGATCGCCAAGTTGTCTTCGGCCGATCCACCGGCGATGTCGTCGAGAGTGACCTGGGCGATCCCCAAGGGTTCTAGCACCAGCTCTTCGCGTTCAACCGCACCGTTGACAACTTTATAGATGACCGAATCTCCGGTCGTTGAGAGCTCATCGAGGCCGCCGGCCCCAGAAACCACCCACGCCGACTGCAACCCGAGAGCCAGCAGGACTTCGGCCATCACCGCCGCTCGTTCGGGTGAGGCAACGCCGACCAGCTGCCGGGTGACCCGCGCCGGGTTACTCATCGGGCCGAGCAGATTGAACGCTGTCGGTACGCCGAGCTCGACCCGGACCGGCCCGGCAAACCGGACCGCCGGGTGGTAGAGGCGAGCGAACGCAAAACCGATACCGGCCTCGGCCACGCAGTCTCTGAGTTGTTCAGGACCGAGGTCTATCGGGATGCCCAACGCTTCGAGGAAATCGGATGATCCCGATGTCGATGACGCCCGGCGGTTGCCGTGTTTGCAGACGACAGCGCCCGCTGATGCGGCGACGATGGAAGCCATCGTCGACACGTTCAGGGCATGGCGCAGACGGTGGGCCGATCCGCCGGTGCCGACGATATCGATGGCCCGCTCATCGACGGCCAGCGGTTCGGCGGCCTCCATCATGGCGGTAGCGAAGCCGGTCAGCTCCTCGACCGTTTCCTCGCCTTTTGCTTTCAGTCCAACCAGCAGACCGGCGATCTGAGAATGGGTCGCCTCGCCAGCCAGGATGGTTGTCATGGCCGCTTCTGATTCATCTCGAGAGAGATCACCGCCACCGATCAGCTTGCTCAGAATCGCAGGCCAACCACCGTGTTCGGCGACTGCTGGAGTTGGAAGGTCGGATTCAGAGGCGGATGCTGTCACGGTTCGGCCATTTCACTTAGTCGAGAAGTGGCCACACTATAGCCAGAGCCGAGATCGCCCTAGTCCGCAATATCGCCGGATCCGGCGGCCTCGCTGAACCGGTCTGCGTACTGCCCTTCGGCCTGACTGAGACTCTCCAGCCAGTCGGCGATCTCATCGAAGCCTTCCGCCCGGGCCACCCGACCGAACTCGGGATAGATCTCGCTGGCCTCGGTCCGCTCCCCCGCTGCGGCCGACGCAAGGTTCTCGTCTGTGCTGCCGATCGGCAGGCCGGTCGCGGGGTCGGCGATCTCGGCCAGGAAGTCGAGATGCCCGAGTGCATGGCCGGTTTCTCCCTCGGCCACCGCCCGAAACAGCGCTGCAGCATCAGGTCGACCCTCGACATCGGCCTGTTGGGCGAAGTACAGGAATCGTCGACTGGCCTCGCTCTCGAACGCGAAGGCTGCCCGCAGGTTGGCCTCGGTCTTTGAGCCTCCAAGCTCGGGCATATCAAACTCCTTCACTGGCTACTGGCCTACTGTCTTACTGGTACTGACCTACCGGATACTCACTGACTGGGCACTCATTACTGGGTACCAACACACCGTGCGAACTGTCGATGGCTGATCTTGGCTACTCTGTGAAACAGTGAGCACACTCGACTGGACGATCGTCCGCACCGCGGCCACCGGCGGCCTCATCATAATAGTGCCCGGGGCGTTCC
>JBOEHD010000018.1:0-48162 GCA_050633745.1 Acidimicrobiales bacterium | reverse complement strand
CCTATGAGCAACCAACCACAACCCAAAGAAGACAAATTGGCCTACAGCATCGAAGACGCCGCCGTGCTCCTGTCGATCAGACGGGACTCGGTCTACGAACTGATCCGATCAAACAAGCTCGGCAGCTTCAAAGTCGGATCCCGCCGCCTCGTCGCACGCCAACAACTCGAAGCCTTCATAGAAAGCCAGGTGACATCATGACCGACCTCAACACCGCCCCGGCCGACGCTGCTCCGACTATCGCCCCTCGCCTCGTCTACACCGTCCGAGAAGCCGCTGACGAACTCCGAATCGGATACAGCACCGCCCGAGAGCGCATCGCAACCGGCGACCTCCGATCATTCAAAGACGGCAGCCGCCGACTGATCGCAGGCGACGACCTCCTGGCCTACCTCCGCTCCCGACTAGAGGCGCCGTCCGATGGCTAGGCGATCCGGCGGAGAGGGCACGGTCATAGAAACCTCGAACGGCCGATGGGCAGCAGTGATCGAGTTGCCTCGAACTGGTAACGGCAAACGCCAACGCCGATGGCGTCGCGCACGGACCAAGGCCGAGGCGCAGGCGCTACTTCGCAAGATGCAGGATGAGTTGGCCCTAACCGGAGCGATAGCCGACCCGCAGCGAACGGTTGGCAAAGCCATCGCCCAGTACCGTCAGGTTCGGGCATCGACCGAGGGCCTTAGTCGGGGCACTCTCGAACATGACAAAGGCCCACTGAACCTGATCGAGAGTGGTTTGGGCGGGCGCAAGCTCTCGTCGTTGTCTGTGGACGACTGCGATCGATTCTTACGCCAAGCCACTGATGGCAAGTTCGGTCGACCGCTGGGAAAGCGGTACGTACGCCGACTCCGACGGACGCTCATCAACGTCCTGCAGAACGAGATGCGGATTGGGACAGTCACGCGCAATCTCGCTGAGCTGACCATGACGCCTAATAGCTCAAAGCCGGCGAAGGAGATGCGAGCGCTGACTGTTGAGGAACTTATTGACCTTTTGGAGTTGGCCACCGACGGGCGCTTGATCATCATTGATCTTTGCGGCCGCAACGGCCTCCGTCCCGCCGAGGCCCGGGCCGTTCGCTGGCAGGACGTCAACCTAGACGCCGGTGAGCTGACCATCTCCGGCCAACTGAACCGCCGGAGCGAGCGCACGGCTCCGAAGACTAAGAAAGCTGGCCGCACCATCCAGATTGACGAGCAAACCATTGGCCGCCTGAAGCTTTGGAAAGACACACAGAACGAACTTCGGTCCACCATCCGAGGCGCCTGGGTTGAGCATGACCTAGTCGCGACGACCGCCGTCGGTTCGCCGGTCGACCGACACAGCCTCGCTCGATCGCTGCGGCTCTACTGTCAAAAGCTCGGGATAGAGCCAGCGGTCAGCCCCTATGAGCTTCGCCACACCGCCATCTCGATGCAGGCGGACGTTGGCCAGGCGAGCTGGGAAATCGCCGACTGGGCTGGTACCTCTGAGGCGATGATCTCTGACGTTTATCGCCATCGGCTCAGGCGGGTATCGAACCTCCTGCCCGTAGTGAGTCCGCAGCGCTAGCTCAATTTGACGATCATCCAAACGGTCAGAACGACCAGAGCTAGCGTCAAAAGTGCAGTCAGGATGGAGGCAAGATGAGCAGCACTCGGTAGATCTACTGGTCGTTTGGGACGACGCTCAACCTCTGAATCCAGCCGCGACGCGTCCGACAGTCTGATATCTTTCATTTTGATGATCCTTTACGGGTCTGTTAGGACCGGGACGATGGCTGTTGTTGAGCGACACCATCGTCTCGGTCGGTTTTGGGCTACAACATTCGGTTTGTCACATCGGCGGGCATCAACCGGAACACGCCCGGACCGACCTTCTTGACCACCCCTGCCTTGACGAGGTTTGCAACGGCCGTTCTCAGCGCATCGCGAGGGTTTTTGGCCGTCGAACGCATCCCAGACTTATCAAAGTGGGCTAGCAACTCGTCGTAGCTCCAGATCGCATTAGGGTTCTCAACGAAAGCCTGGCGGACCAGTTGCAGCATTGGAGCGGAGCCATGGATCGGCGGTACGTCGGCCTGGCTGCCCCCCTCAGCCTTTTGCTTTGAGGACCCCGCTGACGATCTCGCGCGATCGAGCGCCTCAAGAAGATCCGCAACCGAAATTCTGAGGGGTTGATCGGCGTGCCGCTCATAGAACTTGTTCGCGTACACCAGCTCCGTCCGACCCTCGTTAGAGAGACTCGTTCGTAGAGCGTTAACGACGATCTCAGTAGCTGTTGCAGCGAGTAGGGATGACTCAGCAGTTTCGCTCATGGGAGTAGCCTACACGTTCGACGAACGGTACGCGCGTCATTACCCGTTACTACCTGGTACCCCCCGTGCGATCCTATTTGGCCGACGTGTCTGACAACAGGTCTCCGTTACTGCTAGTCCGCATCAACCTCGCCGAAATCGGGTCGGTCTTCGGCACGACAACCCTCACCTGCGCCTATCGAGTAACTTGCTGGATGCAATCGGAGGCCCCAGGGTTAGCGGAGGGGTTAGCACGACTGTGATCATCTCCGGCTGGGGACGCTATATTCCCTGGTGGAGGTGTCTGAGTACCTGGTGGGCTCCCCCGCCTTCAAAGCCAGATTTGGAGGGCCGGGCATAGTCGTGACTGGCTGTTTGAGTGGGTCGCATGTCCGCCTGTGCCCGTCGCCGGTTGGATGAGTCTGATCCCGCTGGCTACCACTTGGGCTACCAGCAGCGATCAGCAGTGAGCGGCCATCGCCTCCGCTATCGCTGCGGCAGCTCCCGGGGCCCCCTCAGCCTCAGCCAGCTCAACCAACGTGTCGACAACGTATCGTTCGGCAACCAACTCAGGCAGAGGTAGGCAGGGGTTGGCACCTTGGTCGACAATCCACGAGATGACCGAGGGGTCCGATGCGAAAACGGCGTCAACAACTAGGGTCCGCCCATCTGAGACTCTGCTGGGGTCACCGCCAGCAGCGAGCAGGACTTCTAGGGTCTCCACGCAGGCACCGTCCGGCGTTGCATCGAAACCTCCGGCGGCTGCGGCCTGCATCGCCGAGACACCGGTCTCATCCGGCTCGTTCGGGTCCCAACCAGCTGATAGCAGTCGGTCGACCTCCTCAGCATGACACCGAGAGCTGGCCCTAACGAGCTTGTTGTCCTCCGGACCCAACCGGCATCCACTTATGACTGCCACGGCGATAGCCAAGGCCAGCCATCGAGTCCTTGGTCGGCCTACCGGCATGGCGCGATGTTGTTGGTCCCGTTCAAACATGCCAAGTAGCCACCTGTAGTCGCTTCTCGCAGTATCGCTCGCAGATCCCCATCGGAGTCGCTAGCTTGTCCAGCCTGGATTCCCAGATCATTGTTAATGAGATCTTTCTGGGTGTCGAGGGTCCCTTCCGACTGATCGATCTCATGGGCAAGCCCAATTCGACGAGCTTCTTCCGCCCCATATCGGCGTTCTAATAGGCCCATCCAATAGGCATGTTGGAACGCATTCCGTCGTTCCAACTGCTCGGCATCGGTTCCTGGGAACTCCTCACCGGCGACCTGTATCGCCTCTCGAGCATAGTAGGCCACCCACGCACAGGAGCTGTCACCAGCCAGGCAAGTAATGGCTTGTACGGGACCAATCCCGAATCCGGACCGATCGGGCGAAGTCTTGCTCGAGCTGCGGCAGCCGCTGGCCGCAGCATTGCAGTTCAGCGGATCAATCTGTTCCTGGAACGGAGCTAGCACCGACGATGCGCTCGGCGGCGGGTTCTCACGCGCACGTATGCACCAGTCGCTCGCACTTGGACGGCAGCGGGGGTCTAGCCATACCTGGTCCGGGATGAGATCGTCGATCTTGTCTTCAATCTTGTCGGCAGCATTCTTCACCGGCGTGACAATCAAGGTCTCGAACGCTTCCTTGCTGGCAAAAAGAACAGTTGTCACAGCCACCAGGGTGCCGAGGACAATCTCCTCAGCGTGATCTCGCACGAAGTCATAGCCCTGGTAAATCTTCTCGCCGACGTATTGGCCAGCGTGGAACACCTGCTGACCGGTCCAGACCACGGCGGTACTGCCGGCGTCGACCACGGCTTTTCCACCGCTAATAACCTTCCCGCCGACCGATTTGGCAGCGTCAATCGGATTGGGGATATCGATGTCGATCCCGCAGCAACCGATATGCCCCAGATAGTCACTGAATGTCAGTGGGCTGCCGAATGCGTACATGTACTGATGGTTCGACATCGGCGACGTGAGATCCCCGGCGATTCGGTCCTGCTGGAGGAATCGCCCCCGGTAGGTGTCGTATGATCGGGCCAGAAAGTGAAGTCGGTTGGTGTCCTGATCCTGGAGTTCACCTGCAAACCCGAAAACACTCCGATGCGGTGATTGGCCCACCAGAGCCCCGAAGTCATCATAGGTGGCAACCTTCCGGACGTTGCCGTTCTTGTTGGCCACTGCGTGGATCGTGCCAAGGAGGTCGTAAAGCAAAACCTCGGTCTTCTTTCTTGTCTGACTACGCAAAGCCTGATCGTCGTCCCGCACGTAGGTTTCGTCGACTGCGCCGATTTGCTGAACCAACCAGAATCCGTCGTAGACTTGCTGGGATTGACCCTTCTTTGTACGGTGAACCATGGCTCTGCCTAGGCCATCGCGGATCCATTTGTTGGCGCCATCGACAATCAAGTCGTCACTCAAGTTGTACCGAAACTCCTCCAGCCGGCTTCGGCCGACAGGTTTCCCCTTGCGGTTGAGACGCTGCCGCACCTCCTGAATTTGGTTTCCGTTCTTGTCGTACGTGCGACCAATGGTCAATCCTCGGTTCTTGGATTGTCGGATTTCCTCACCAAGCTGGTTCGCAGCGTCGTAATGGTACTCCACAGCCATAGCGTCGTTACGTCTGCTGGTTGATGGATCGTCTGAAGTGGTGTAGCTGAGCCGATTGCCTACGGCATCGTAGGTATACCAGGAGCTTCGGCTGGTGGACACCGATTCCACCAGCCGGTTCAGCCCGTCGTGAACGTAATGGGTGGTCTCGTTTCGGTCGCCGGAAACAGCCACTTCGGCCACGATGTCATCAGCTGCGTAGCGATACTCGAAGCGGAGTGCGCTAGCCAACTCCCTAGGCGGCCGCCCCTTCGTCGGCGTGCCCCTCGATGCGTTTAGACCTGACCTGTGGGGGGAGGTGTGATCGATTACGACCAATTTTCCCTCTTCGTCGTACTCCGACCGCGTAACCATTCGGTTCGAATGCTCGGTGACCACCGCCCGTCCCAAGGCATCCCGCTGATAGCCAATAGTCCCGGCATGGTCGGTCAGACTAGTCAGGCGATTGGCAGGGTCATAGACGCGTGTACTTTCGAAGCCGTCAGGGTACGTCAAGGCAACAACGTTTCCGTTCAGGTCGTAGGTACGGCTGACCGCGTTGCCATTGGCGTCCATCTCGCTTACAGCGTTACCCCTCCAGTCCCGCTCCCAGCTCGTGACACCAAGATCATCGGTCATCGTTAGCTGAAAGTTGTCGGCATCGTATGTAAAGGAGACAACACTTCCGTCGGAGTACGTCACTCGATTTGGTTGACCGTCAGGGTCGAGTTGAAAACGCGTCTCGTTGCCGTTGCCGTCAATAACGGACATCTTGTAGCCAACTTCGTCGTACCTGTGCGTCTTGGTGCGTCCTAGAGGGTCGGTCTCCTCGATCAGGTTGCCATTGGGGTCATATCGATACTCTGTTCGATTGCGATTCGCATCGACCGAAGCGACCAAGCGGCCGGCCATGGATCGCTCGTACTGGGTTCGCACGTTGACTTCGGCAGTCGCCGGTGCACCATCCACCGCGTTCTGCACCACTTCGATTAAGCCGTTTCGGGCATCATAAACGAGCCTCGTAACGGTCCCGTCGGGGGCGATCTTGGCCGAAATATTGCCATTGTCGTCGTATTCAGTTCGTTCAACATCTCCAAGGGGAGAGGTTCGAGCCACCAATCGGTTCATAACGTCGAACTTCGAATCCCAGCGATGCCCAGCGGCGTCAACATTGACCACGGCCACGCCTACCAGATTGTAGGTTGTCGTCGATTCACTCCCGTTCTGATCGACAACACGGACCGGGCGATCTAAGCGGTCGTACTCGGTCTCCACCACTCCCCCACGGGGGTCGGTGACCCGAACAACGTTTCCCCGAGCGTCGTATTCATAAGCCAGCACGCCCCCGTCAGGGTTGGTCTGGCTCTTAACCCGGTTCAACTTGTCATATTCGTAGCCGGTGACGTATCCCCGGCGGTCGATCCGGGTGAGGACATTTCCCACGGGATCGTAGGAAGTCAACGTACGATGGCCTTCCTGGTCCACGATCGCAGTTTGACGACCCCGGGTGTCGTATTCAAAGCGTTGCATCTGGCCGGCAGGATCCAGAATGGTCGTCACGTTTCCGGCCGCGTTGTAAGTTGTCGTCCAGCGATGGCCGTTGGGGTCGACTCGTTCCACCACTCGGTTCAAACTGTCGTAAACCAGGGTGGTCGTGTTGCCCTCGGGATCGATCAATTCCTGGGGATTGCCAGCGGCGTCATAAGAAGTGCGCCATTTGCCACCGAGCTCATCGGACATTTCCACCGGTCGAAGCAATCGGTCGTACACCGTGTGGACGGAGTTCCCACGTTTGTCGGTACTCGTGGCAACCCGGTACTCACCATCGAGTTCGAACTCTTCATAGGTCCCATCGGGGTAGTCGGTACGTATCAGATGCGAGTTCGCGTCGTAGGTAAATCGGGTGACTCGACTCAACGGGTCGGTTTCGGAAACGAGAACATTGTTTGCGTCGTAGTCCCAGACCCAGGTCGAGTCATCTGGGTCAGTCCTCTGAACCACATTCCCAATGGCATCGTATCGGTAGAGGGTCACTCCACCGTTGGCATCGGATGAGGCCACGACTCGGTTGGCAAGATCGTAAGTGTTGCTAGCGGTTCCCCCCTCCGCATCAGTGACTGAGATGAGGTTGCCCCGATCGTCGTGCTGAAAGGTAGTGGTATTGCCATTAGCGTCGGTAGCAGAAGTTCTGTCCCCATGATCGTCGTACGTGGCCAAATCGACGCTGCCATCATCGTAGGTTGTCTTCACCGTTCGACCTTGTTCATTGATCCAATACCGAGTGGTGCGCAGACCGCCTAGGCCATCAGGCTGTTCAAGCTGAACGAGATCTCCGAACTCGTTGTACTCGTAAGCAGTGACCTCTCCTTCGGGGTTCTCACTCGCAATCGGTCGGCCGTCATCATCGTATGTAGTCCGCCATATATTGCCGTTCGGATCGGTTCGAGTGACGGGGTTGTAATCGTCATCGTAGGTTGTCGATGACGATTCACCGAAAGCGTCGATCTTTTCCGTGACCTGGCCTAGGTCATTGAGTAAGTACATTGTCTCGTTGCCATTGGCATCGGTGTAGACGGTCCGGTCCTTCTCGTAGGCGACATAGCGTATATTGCCCTCTGCATCGACCTGTTTGGTGACCCGTCCCTCGTCGTCGTAGATGTTCGAAACGGCGGGTGCCCCGGTGCCGTCAACAATCCGGCTCATCAGGCCACCAAGCGAGTATTCGAATCTACGGACAACGCCACGGGGATCGGTAATGGCGACAAGTCTCGCTCCATCATAATCAAGCATCCACTGGCGGCCATCCGGGTGAGTGACGGTCTGAACCCGCCCGTCGGCGGTTGTGAGTTCAACTCGTTGTCCGGCCTGGTCTTCGACAGAGGCAAGCGGATAGCGGCGGGTACCAGAAACACGTCGGTCCCAGTCGAAAGTCATAGTGTTGCCTTGTCGGTCGACAGTCGACTTCAGCAGTCCATGGCCGGTCAAGTTGTCAAGGTCGAAACGGAAGACGGATGAATCGTTGAACTCCAGCTCCAGGTCGTCAAGATCGATCCGCGAGAGTGAGGCGTTGGAGCCGGCGGGGTCATCCCAGCCGCCGAGACCGTCTGGCATGAATCTGAAGGTTCGGCCGTCGGCCAGACGAACCAGCACGGAGTCGTCATCCAGGACTTGGAGCGCCGAGTTGTAGACGAACGACCAGCCAACGCCGAAACTCCCATCGCGCTCGTCAAGGCCGTTGTAGGTCAAGGTGAAGTCGATCACCTGGTCGCCCACGCCCGACAGAGAGAATAGAGACTCGTCAATGATGAAGTTGCCGGTGGAGAACGAAATGGGATCGGCCCCGTAGACCTGGTGATTCTGGTAGCCGAGATCGCGAAGCTGGGTGAGCTCCAGCTCGGACGGGGGTTCCGGACTCCCGACACCGTCGCACTGGTGACCTTCGGACCGCAGCTGTTCGGCGATGGCGGCGACGGTGGCATCGGCTACGAGTGAAAACTGCCGGTCTATGACCGGGAAGTCGAAATTGTGGTCGAGATAGAGCAACTCGATATGGGCATAGGGCCCAGGAACGGCATCGAGTTCCGGATATGGGAGTCCAGCGCTGGGCTCTCGGACGTCATCGGTGGACGGGCGACCGGTGAACCGAGGGATTGTCTTGAGGAAGCGGCCAGCCATCTCGGCGTCGTTCGCAGAGGATGCCCAGGCCAGCACTCCACCGTCATCCTCGCTTCCCCATGGTTCACCGGTCAAGGTGTTGAAGGCGAGGGTGACTGTCAGATCCGGTTCAGCGGCTGCTGCGACTGCGGCCCGTATCGACTTAGCTACGAACCGCTCCGCTCCTCGAGTTATCACGACCCGGGCGTCGCAGCCCCCGACGAGGTCAGCCCGAACCTGGTCGACCAGCCGCAGATTCTGCTCAAGTTCGGACAGACGACCCGATGGCCATTCGGCGAATCCAAGATCATCATCGGGATCGAGCACAACCACAGGGCGATTGGCTTGAGTCGCCGTGGCCTCGGGAGCGGCGAGTTGTGGGCTGACTGCCGACACCGGATCCTCGAGCCTCGAAGTCCCCAGTTCGGCAAGCACGACGACAAACTCACCTACAGATTCGGTATGGGCCGTCACCGTACCTGCACTCGGTTCATGCATAGACGGCAGCGGTGTCCACGGTTGATCTGAGGTCGCCCGGGTGTGGATGACAAGCCGCTCCTCGGGGTTCGCGGAGCTGCCGTCCACTCCCATCGAAATCTGGATTCCGGGCGTAAAATCACTGACACGGCCGGGGAGCTCCTCAGTCGCTTCGGCCACTGCTACTTGGTGCGGGAACGACCTTACGGGACGGCCAGCAGCGTCAAGGGCAACAATCGACACGATCGAGGGGCTCGCCGCTCGAACTGACGAGCCATCGGCGACGACCAAGGTACTCCCGACGTCGATCTCGTGGCTGTCGATATAGAACTCTACGTCCAACCCGACGGCACGGCCCGACACCTCAATCTCGACGCCATCGCCACTATGAACAAGATCTTGGCCAGCTACCATTTTGGCATCGGGTACCGTCTTAGCAGCCGCTGGCGAGGTCAAGCTCGCAACAATAAAGAGTGCGAGTAAAAGCCCCACATATCGCCCCATGGCTCACCATCCTGGAATTCTTTGCCACCCGTCAAATCGAGTAGCAGCCCCGCAGTCCTGCTAGGTATTCCGCTACTAAAACCACCTTACAATATGAAGCTGCGACCTGACAAAATTCGCTAATGATTGAAGTTTCCCGGACATGAAGCGCGTTACTATGCCTTGTTGACAATCTAGCTCGACCCTTTTAGAGATAGACAATGACAGTTTTGTTGTCGCAAGCTATCGGCAACGGCAATCAGTTTCACTGATCTGACCGTGCGACGTTTGATAAAGACAACTGACCCTTGAGCCAGTTCCGGCCATGTTCAGCGCAGACGAAACTCGCCACCCCACTACAACTCAAACGGTAGGAGTCCGGCGATTCTGCGCAAGCGGTGCCGGTATACCCGATCAACCATCATCTGGGATGTGCCCGCCCAGTCGGCGATCTCCCACGCATTGGCACCATTGTCGGCTTGGAGGCTGATGGCTGTGTGGCGGAGCTCGTAAGGGGTAATCGCTGGGTGGAAGCCGAGGCGTTCGGATAAGAGGCGCATGGAGCGAGCGAAGCTGTGGCGGTCGACCGGGGTTCCTTGGCTGGTAGAGGCGACGATCCCAAATTCTGCCCAGGCCTGGCCGGCGGCCTTGCGTAGTTCGTCCTGTCCCTTTCGCCAGTCTCCAAGGCGGTCGATCGACTGTTTGTCAAGGTGGATTGTCCTAGTGGAGTTGCTGGCTCGCTTTGTGCTGGTGCGCTCGTTCTCTCGATTCTGTTGAGCTCTCACGCTTAACTCGCGGCTATCGAGGTTGATGTCTTCCCATCGGAGGGCTCGGGCTTCGGCCGGGCGGAGACCGTTACGGGCGCAAAGGTCGATAAGGATTAGGCGGGAGCCGGTCGCTATTTCGAGCAACTCGCGGAGCTCCTCGGCTGTCAGCGCCCGGCGTTCTTTCTTAGTCTTGTCAGGCTGGCGGGCCAAGGGGAGCACAGAGAGTTCGGCCACGTTACGAGCTAGGGCACCGGTCCGCATCTCGTTGCGGAGAACAGCGATCAGGCATCGGCGGACTCTGGCCATACGATCCGGGCCGACGGGGCGGCGTCCGCGGAGACCATCGGCGCAGAGCGCCAGGAACTCGTCGGCCTGGGCGACCGTCAGCTCAGAAAGACGGCGTGAGCCGAGGCCATCGAGCACAAGGGCGGTGAGCCACTTGTCGTCGTCACGGGCCCCGGCTGATTGACCTTCGCCCCTGCGGAGACCGAGATACGACTCGACGGCTTGAGCGACGGTTCGGTTTGGGCTGGTTACCTCGCCGGTGGTTTGCAGTTCTTCTCGCATCTTACGCAAGAGCCGTTGTGCTTCGGCCCTGGTGTTGGCTCGGCGTTTGCGGCGGCGGCGTTTCCCGTCTCCGCCACGGGGCATTTCGAGCATGGCGACCCAGCCTGAGCCGTCGGGTGATCGGTGGACGCTCCCCTCCCCTGCTGCTCGGCGACTCATGCCGCCGGCCTTGCTCGAAGGTCGGTGACGAAGGCTTCCAAGTCGGTGCGGGCCACCAGGCGGCGTTGGCCGATCTTGATGCTGAGGAGCTGGTGTTCTCGGATCAGTTCGTAGACCGTGGTTCGGCCGACGCCTAGGACGGCCGCTACCTCGTTGATGCTGTAGGTGAGTTTGTCTTGCGACATTGTTGATTCCTTTCTCATGGCAATGGTCTCCGTTGGCCTTTTGGCCACGGGGTTGGTTCAGTCAGGGTCTTTGCGATGGCGACGGCCAGGCCGGGGCCGTTGTTGACGAAGGCGGTGCAGCCGGTGGCCGTGCCGGTGAGCGATCTCGTTCGACGTCGGCGACGGACGGTGCGAATCTCGATCGGGTCGGGGCCGTGTTCTGGCCGGTCGCCGGTGCGGTCGAGCTTGTAGACGGTGCGGTACACCGTGCGGGCTCTGGTGAGCGGGACTGATACTCGACCGGCCGAGTCGGGGCGGCGGCCTTTGCGGAGCCAGGCCTCTTGCTTGGCCTCGGGTAGCTCGTTGAAGTCGACCGAGCCACGCTGTGATCGTTCACGGGCACGGAGCAGACGTTTCGTCTGGATCAGATCGTCGGGCGTGATGCGGACTTCGACCTCAGCGGGCTTCACGCCGAAGTAGCCCCAGAAACGGCCGGTCGAACCGTTCTCATCGACCCAGCCTTCTTCGGGCACCTGGTGCTGATACTCCTTGTCCTTACGGGTGGAGTAACCGGCGAAGTAGAGGGCTAGGCGCAGAGCGTCGGAGGCTTGCAGCGACTGTTCGATGTCTACGTTCGTGCCTGCTCGCAGATGTGATTCGACGCCGGAACCGACCGCCTCGTACCAGGCTTGCGAAAGCCACTGCGTTAGACGCTGACCGTCGATGTATCTCGGCGTGATCAAGATCAGATGCCAGTGCGGAGCGCCACGACGTTGAAACTCCAGCTTCCAGAACCCACGGGCTTTCCGGCCAGTGGCATACCGCAGGCGATCTTGGAATGACCGCAGGGCTTTGTAGCCATCCTTGTGATCCTTGAACACCGCCAGGTAATCGGCCGGGGCGGTCAGCGTGACAACGTGGATACGTTCGTCGGGCTCCACGTACTCACCCCACGGGATCGACAGACAACGGCGAATCAGCCGGGTGCGGGACTTGCGAGAGAACTCGGTGATCGGTTCTCGAACTACCGGTTTGCTTGGCACGACGTTTCCTTCCTCGTCGATCTCAATGTCAGCGAAATACGGGTCCGACGAATCCCGAGGATCAGTCACCCGCAGACCAACCGTCCCTGGGGTGATCACGATCCGGTGATCGAGCGGAGCCATCTCGGTCCGGTGGCGGCTGTCGGCTCCGAAGGTGTCGACCCAGTAGCCGGTGTCGAGATCCGCACGCCGAACCTCAGGCTTGGGAACTATTTCGCCGGTGCCTTTGTCGATCCACACCGGACCGTCGGCACCGTCCGCAACTGTGACGCTGCGAACCCACTCGGCACCACCGACCGGGGAACGCTGCAGCTCGATCCGGCGGCGCTGGGCCTGCTTACGATGTTGGAACCATGACGCTGCAAAGTCGACGGCATCCCGACCTGCGAAGCCAAGCGCCTCGGAATGTTCCGGCCATGCTCTCACCGGCTCCGGTAGAACCTTCGCAACTCTGCCGACGTTGAACGTCTCGATCGCTGAAATCAACACTCACCCCCGTTGTCTCTGGTGTTCGCAGATATGGCATAAGAACAAGCCCTAGCAACTGGGTCGCCTGCGCTGCGGGCCTCCGCTCCGCTGCGGTCCTCGCTGCGGCTCCCGTAACCGATCAGTCCGGCAGCCTCGCTGCTCCGCACATCCGCCGGCGCTTCGAGTTGCTTGCTGGTCTCGCTGTGTCCGTCGTCTTCGGGCGCCGGTTCAACCGTCTCGGTCATCGCCAGGCCGGTCATCGTTCGGCCCTCGCTATCGAGATCGTCTCAGCGACTATCAGCATCAGGCAGCACATCAGCAGCCCGACCGACGCCGTCGCTCCGAACAGCGGGCCCACGGTGCCGGAGGCGATCGACGCGCCAAGAACCGATTGGCCAAGAACGGAGAGGACAACAGCGGCAAACGGGAGTCGCAGCCTTCGAGCTGGCAGCACTGCGGACGGCAATGACGCGGCGAAGGGGGTGTGGGCCTCGGCTGGCTGGACCTGGCGCTCGACCAGATCGGGTACCGCAGTGAGCGGGGCGGTTTGGCGGACACCCCCGAGGCGGGTCGATCGTTCGGGGTACGGGTCCAAGATCTCGGTTGGACGGACGCTAGGGATTGACGAACTAGGCTGGATGTCAGCCATGAGGATTACGCTCCTTGGTGGTTGAGGCCCCGGACCGAGCAGTAACCGTGCAAAGTTGGCTGCTCGGCCAGGGCCGACTTACTAACGGCTGCGATTAGGCGGCTGCGGCTTCCCGCTGCTGCGACGGAGGCGAACGGAACGTCACGGCCTCAGCCGAGAGCGACATGCCCGAGCTGGTGCCGTAGTCGTTGGTGTTCTCCCAATGACGGGCCGTCAGACCGACGAACACCGGCCGGTCCATCGGGCCAGGCTCCGGCAGATCGGCGGTAGCGAACCCGATCTCCTCCACGTCGGGCTTACGTTGCCTCGGCGCTTTGTAGAGCACTTGGAGCCGCCACTTCGGGGCACCGTCCTTGTCGGTCTTCTGTTGTTCGGTGTCAAAGTCCAACACCGGTTCGATGCCGATGATGGCCATCACGTTCCGGTCGAACTCGTTTGGGTCAATAGGTACTGATTTCACGGGTACTACTTCCTTTGTGTTTGTGGTTTGGTTTACGACCCCGGGCTGTCCGGGGGCGAGCTGTTGAACAACACCAACGGGCGATGACCATTCGTCGATGGCCCAGCCGGTTCGGTGCTGCGATCTTTCGGAGTGCGTTCGACCGGTGTGACGACGGTCGGCTCCAGGTGCTCAGCGATAGCGGTCCACGCATCGGCGGCGGCATCGTCGATGCTGGTGGCGTTGAGTCGGCGGTTGATCTCGACCAGAGCGACCGAGCACACCACCGCCAACCCATCAACCGACAACGGCAACACCCAGGCCACGAGCTCGGACTCCCCCACCTCGAGGGCGACCGCCCGAACATGAGAGAACGAAGCGAGACCAGCGACCAGGGCGACAAGGCCGGCAGCAGCCACAGCCACCCGACCAGTCCAACCTCTCGCAGTCGGCGCACGACCCAACACATCAACCACCAGCATCAAAGCAACGGGAGGCCAAGCAGCAACCGCACGAGCGGTAACCGTTGGTTCAGCGGCGAGCACGTTGGCGGCGACCGAGGCCAGGAGTGCAGCGGCGAGCGCAAGGTGGACTCGACGGCGAATCGAATGCAGAGCTTCGTCGGTCATGCTGCCAGCCCCAAGGAACTCGATTGGTCCTGTCGTTTGTTCTTGCCCGGTGGGCACTTGGCGGCGCAGGCGTCGATGAGGGCCTGGCGATCGGGTTCGGCCATCGCCACAATCCGGCGGATTAAACGGCGGGCCTCATCGGGGCCGATCCATTCGGCTGGCGAAGTCATGCCGCCCTCCGATGCTGCTGGAACACTTCGGTCTGCGGAGCCCGCAGGTGGGCGGTGTCTCGGAACCGTTGACGCAACGTGGCGTCTGTAAGTAGCAGTGAACGACCACGCACCGGACGCGAGTCGCCAGGAGCGCCCACACACCAGAACCCGCCCGGTTCCGATTCGGGGATCGAGTCAGGCGAAATGTGCTGCTGGTTACCCTCACCCAAGATCACCCGAACCTGCTCACGAGAAACGACCCGAAGCATGAACCGCATACCAAGCTGCGAACGGATCTGCGGATCGATCACATCAGCAGTCGGATACTGCGTCGCACACACCAACGTCACCCCAGCCGCACGACCAACAGCAGCGATGTGTTCAATCATCGCCAACCGAACCGCCAGCGCATCCTTAGCCGCCCGGAACATCCCACGATCCGCCCGAGACGAACCATCCTCATCACCAGTCGACCGGGCCTGCTCCAACAGACGCTCCACAGCCACACCAGCCAGGCGGGCCAGCTCGTCAATGAACACCACAATCCGGTGACCGAGCTCCGGCTCCCACGACCGCAGTCCAAGCGACATCAACAGCCGATTGCGACGGTCGATCTCAGCCACCACGTTGGCCAACAACAACGAAGCGTCATCAGCGGTATTCGCCAACGCCGTCAACCGTGGACGCCAAAGCGCAAGCTCCATCAACTTGAGATCGATGCCGACCATGGCAACGTTCGGGTCAGCCGCCAAAGCCGCAGCCACCGACGACATCAACACCGACTTGCCGCCACCGGTCTTACCGCCAATCAAAACATGCACCAGCGACCCCACCGGCGGCAGCGCAAAGGCCCGGCCATCGATGCGACGTCCCACCACCAGACCAGCCATCAGCCGACCTCGCTTTCCAAGTCCTCGACCAGGCGAAGCGGCCGCAGATCAACCACATCGGCCAAATCGAGATCAACGTCCGCATGGGAACCGCCGACGTCGGAAACATGGAACTCAGGTAGAACCGGTTCGGCCAGAGGGTCATCGAACAACACCGACAGCCGGCCAATCGAAGACGATGAACGCTCATAGTCGAGATTGATGGACACAACGTTGGCGATGTTCGACGCCAACACATCCAGCAACTCTTCGAACTGCTCAAACGTGCGACCCGGCGGCGGCGAAACCCACCACGAAATCATCGGCCACTCCAACCGAGGCCACCACGACAACTTCGGCGCATCAAACACCGGACGAATCGTCACGGTCGCTTCCGACGTTGAACCGACTTCGGCCTGGACCGCCTTGGTCTTGTTAGCCGGAATCGCCCACTCCATCGGCCACCGAGCCCGGAACCGCCACGCCAACCGCCAACCAAACACCGCACGAGCCACCCGGAACCGCATAATCACCCGAGACGGCGCACCACCATTCGTAGCCAACTGAAACGCCACCATGAATGCCAGCCCGTAAACGACTGTCACGATCAGCGCAACGTCGAGACCGATATCCCACGGAAACGGACTGAACGAGAAGGCCAGCCACAACACGACCTTGAACCCAACCGAAAACACATTGCCGAACAGCCAATGCCAACCGTTGCGAAGCATCACCGCTCGACCGCCCCAACCAGTCCGAGCCAAGAACATCCGACCACCAGGCCGCATACCCCACAGGGCAAACCACCACGCACGCCGAAGCGACCGACAAATCGCCACTAGCCCGCTCATAGCCAGACTCCGCATTCGCACGGCCCGCACTCCGACGATGGCGAACCATTCAGTCGGAGTTCGTCGTTGAACATGTCGACAGCGCCGAATGGTTCGAGCGCTTCTCGGATGCGGTCGACCTCTTCGGTCCGGTCCAGATCGATTGCCTGAACGAGGGCGTCCACCAGGTCGACCAGCTCAAGTTGATCTGCTGTGGTCGCCGTTTCGAGTGTTTGTGTGCTGCTCATCCGCTGCTCCCTGCCTTGCAGTTGCCCGAACGCCTCCATATCCGAAGGTGTCCGTTACTGACTTTTTAGTCATCTATACTGACATCATAGCCATCAAGCCTTAAACGTCAAGTCAGTTGCAGTATTAGTCATCATTGCCAAAGACTATCGAGACACCCAGAATGACCAAGTGGACATGTCAGAGGTATTGAAGGCACGGAGAGCCGAACTCGGGATCTCCCAGAACGGGCTGGCCGACATGGCCGGCGTCAACGTTCGACAAATCGCCCGCTACGAAAGCGGCGAGCAGCAGCCAGTGCTGTCAGTGGCCGTGCAGTTGGCCGACGCCCTTTCGATCTCGCTAGCCGAGCTGGCGGGGCAAATCAGCAGCGGCCAGGACCTCGACGGCCAATGGTTCGCCGGTTGGGAAACCTTCAAAGACGGCGTCCGTCGCCTAGCCATCCAAGAAGTCACGGCCCACCAACACGGCCAGCATCTCCAGGTGACCGCAGATCGAACCGTCGCCGTCGAAGAGGGCGGCTACAACTGGGCTGGCGAACTCAGAGTCTGGGACAACGAAGTACTCATGGGCTGGTACCGAGGCGCAGACGGCAGCGTGCGCTCGAAAGGCACCATGTATTTCGCCATTGATTCAAGCGGCAACCACGCGACAGGCCGATGGGTCGGCATGAGCTACGACGGCAACGTCATCACCGGCAACTCTTCACTCGCCCGCACCGCCGAACAAGCCGAATCGATACTTCAGGCCCTCGTCGAGAAGGCAGCAACGTGAGAGACGAACCGCAGATCGTCGATGTCACGATCACAGCCCCGGATGCCGACTGGCTAGCCGAGCACTGTCGCAATCTCATCGAGCAACGCCTAGCCGCCAGCGCAAACATTATCCCCGCCATCAAGAGCATCTACCGGTGGCAAGGCAAGGTCGAAGAGGGTTCAGAAGCGTACGCCATTCTTCATACGACGGCCGAGAAATTCGATGAGATCTGCCGCCTGACAAACGAAGTTCATCCGTACGAGACGGTCCACATCATAGCGACTGCCCACCATCAAACTGATGATGACTACCGGCAATGGGTGTCTTCTCAACCGACCTAGCCCGACAGAAAAGACGCCACCCACTCCCGACCCTCCAGAGAAGTAGCCAGCTGTTCGCCAATACCATTGGCATGCACCCAAATAGGCGCGATTCTGCAAGGCTCCCTCGTGCCGCCGAGTCGAGCCTGTGAACAGTGCGGCTGTCTCGTTTCCATGTTAAAGATCCCGATAGAAGAGCTTCGACGCGAACTCGAAAGTTCAGCCTTACAGTCAAACGCCAAGGAGATAGTCCAAAGACATCTGCCAGACGTCGGCCCGGCAGGCAACGATGAACAAGGCGTTTTTGACGGACCGCTGTATATCTCATCGATCGCCGTCGAGGGGTTCAGGGGAATTGGCCCGCGAAGCCGTATCAATCTTGAGCCAGGTAACGGCCTAACCTTAATCGTTGGCGGAAATGGTACCGGCAAGTCAAGTATTGCCGAAGCGGCCGAACGAGTCTTGACCGGAACAACCATCAAGTGGGCGAGCTCCGAGCCTGACGCCAAGGAAAACTGGGAGAACGTCCACCACGGAGGTCAAGTCTCGGTCGATCTCACACTTCACCAGTCGGACAATCCGCTACCTATCGAGCTGAGACATAGTTGGGATAGAGGCGAAGGGTTTTTGCAGGGCACTCAAACCGCCGAGCTCGGCGGACTAACGATCCGGGAGAGGGCAGTAGAGGGTCTCCGAGAGGAACTCAAATCCTACCCGCCCATCCTGCCCTACGCTGAGCTTGAAGTCGTCCTAAGCGGCAAGGCCTCCTATCTCTTTGATGCGTTCGTTCGGATCGTAGGCCTAGGCGATATCGATGATGTTCGGGCAGCGATCGCGTCAAAGCTCTACGAGGGCAAGAAGTTGGTCGACTCGGCCTCAAGCGCCCAAAAGATGGCGACTACTGCGATCCAGAGTCTGAAGGNNGATCTCGGAAGCAACCCAACCGATGCGAACGTCGCAGCGATTCTGCGACTACCTCCAGCTCAAATCGACCAAGTCTCAGCAATAGTACGCGAACTAGGCGACCTCGTTGCACGGCTTCTAGACGATCACGAATCTGAGCGGCACGAAACATGGACGAACCTACTGGAACAAGCAATCATCTTGTTCGATGAAAGCGGCACTAGCCAAATCAGCTGTCCGGTGTGCGACCGGGCCGTTCTTGGAGCTGACTGGCGAGAACACGCCGCCACCGAGCTCACAGCACACCGTGCAGCGACGACCAACAGAATTGGGCTACGCAAACAGATCTTCGATAGGCGACAGCAACTTCTCAGTTTCCTAACGCCACTTCAGAACCTCGCTCAACCGAGGGGAGTTCGCAGTATCTCGGAGCTCGTCGCAGTAGCGGACAAGGCCGTGGAAGAAGTCAGGGAATCCCACGACATTCCCCGGATCGATCAACTGGTAAGAGATTCCATCAAACACTTTGAGACAGTCCGCCAAGACGCTGAGTCAATTCAGGTCTTGGATCAAAGTCGGTTTAAACCAGCGATCGAGGCATGTCGAACATGGATTGAAGCAGAGAAACGTTCTTGCGAGTTCAAGGAATCTAAACGCGATCTGGAATGCGCAAGAGACTGGGTATCGGCCGAGATCGACCGCCAGCGAGAATATCGGATGGGTGGATTGAGCTTGGAAGCTGCTGAAATCTGGAAGCAACTCTCACCAGGCGACTCCATTGAGTTCGAAGCAATGCAACTACTGGGATCGAAGTCAAAGAGAAAGCTCGATCTCAACTGTCAGACGGAAGGCCAGTCGGCCAAGGCTCGCTCCATACTAAGTGTCGGGCAGATGCACGCATTGGCGCTCTCCATCTTTATTCCACGCGCAACACATACTGATAGCCCGTTCGGATTCCTGTTTATTGATGACCCAATACATGCCCTTGACGGCATCAAGATCGACGGACTTGCCCAGGTCCTGCATGAGATCGCAAAAGAACGGCAAGTAGTCGTTTGCACTCACGACCGGAGGCTCGAAGCAGCACTAGAGACGCTTAGACTGCCCACCACCATCTTGCGGCTTGAGCGGGGTGTCGGCTCGCAGGTGAACGTCGCCGCCGAGGAAAACGAGGTAGTACACCGTCTGGAAGATGCTCGCAGCCTCGCCTCTGACTCGAATATTGACGATGAGACTCGGCTGATTGCCGTTGCCGGGTGCTGCAGAACGGCTCTCGAAGGTGCCGCAGCTCGCCACTTCAGACGTACTGCGATGGCTAGCGGCCTTGCAATAGAGCAAGTCGAAGCTGAGCTAGAAAAAGTGGACGAGAGCTTGTGGGACAAAATCGAGCTAGCGGTCTACGGCAATCAGCCGACGGATCGAGACACCGCCAGTCGAATCCAGACCGACTATTCAAAGAGCATCCGAGATCTGATTGGCCTGTTGAATAGCTCCGGCCACGAGGCACCTGAGAATTGCCGACCCGGCAAGCTCCCGAAGCAAACCAAGCACGCGATCTCTCAGCTATTCCCAAGCGTGGTCTCGTGAGCCAGCACCCAACCAAACTGATCGCCTCTGCCAAGGCTGTGCTAGAGCTACAGCCCGAATCCATCGTCTACCGACGAGGCAGCGCTTATCTAGCCCGTCAGGCGATAGAGAGCGCAGTACGTCTCGCACTGGGACCAAACGACCGTTCTCGCATGCAGTGGCGGAGCCGATTCCTTGTTCTCGGGGTGCTGCAGCCCGAGTTCAGCGTCGGCACTGGGCATCAGTTGTGGAAGTTGTGGAGCCGAACGATCCACTATCACTACTATGAGCTGCTGCCACGACATGAAGTGCTTGCAAACCGCATCGAGCAAAGCTCGTCCTGGATCGCCGGTCTCGAAGAGCACACGAGCCAACAGGCCGAGAGGTGAGTTCAGTTCAACGCATCGTCGAAACTGCGTCTGGCTACCAGTTCGGCTACCAGGGGCTCTCTCAGACAGGGTCCGAGGGTGTATATTCCCTGGTGGAGGTNNCTGGTGGGCTCCCCCGCCTTCAAAGCGGGCGTACGGTGCGATCCATCGTAGGCGGGTTCGATTCCCGTCCACCTCCGCCAAAATCGCTGCCGACTCGGATCGGGCAGGTACCAGCGAGCCGGATCCCACACCCCCAGCAGAGCTAGAACTGCACGGAGTTTAGCCAGATCAAGGCTTCAAGCTTGGGGTCTTCGGGGTGGCGTATGCGGCGACCGAAGGGCACCATTATCTCTCGCTGGTAGTACGTCGGCCGCGGCGTCCAGTCTGCTTCGAAGTAGATGTACCTTGCCTGGCCAATCTTCTCCGGCAGCGGGTTCGGGAACTCCCGCACCGTCGCCGCCCGGAACGCTGCGTAGTATTCGAGGCGCCGACGTTCACGTTTGCCTGGCCTCATGAATCGTCTGGCGGTCTTCGCATCGCTGGGCAACGACAGGATGAGCTTCTGCGGAGGCACGGTGTGGGCGATGAACGAGACTTCCCACTGCACCCCATCCGACAGACCAATTTCGAGGATCACGTAGCGGGAACGTTTGGCCAAGTCAGCGACGACGTTCTGCCACTCCAAACCCTCCCGGGCGTAGACCCGCACCGCTCCCAGGCGTGGTAACTCACTCCCCGGATCGCCAATCGCCACCAGCGGACCAACATCTCGGAACGCCCGGGACAGCAGCTGCTCGCTGGTTCGAATCAAGCGCATCATCACCCCCATCTGACGCCAGAAGCCACGTTCGATAGCGCTCCGACCGAGGGTGCCAGGCGAGACGTGGAAGTCGGTGCCGTCGTACCCGAACGGCCGCAGGTACAGCACCGGCGGCCGCTGATCGTCGGCAAGCGACTCCATACCAATACGCACAAAGTGACGTCGACCTCGGTTCACTCCCCTCATACCGATGTAGGCCACGAACACGCCGACGATCGCCAGCAGCAGGCTCGACACCGAGTAGGCAAGAGCAGCTCCACCACCGATCAGCAGCACCACGCCGCCCCCGACGATCCAAAGGCTGCCTATGGCGCGATTCTGCTTGGTCACAACGTTGCGCAACACGGACTCCCCTCGGATTGAGAGACTAGTAGAGGCGCAGTCACCGGGGCCTGCCCGATGCCTGCGCCTCTATCCGAAGGGCAACTGAAGCGCCGCCAAACGGTCTACCCGCTGCCAGCCCCAAGGCCAGCAGCAGATCAAAGCCGGCTATGAAATTAGGGCGAACCGGAACTGTGAGTTGGTCCAGTTGACCGCGGGGTTGATGAACCAGTTGACGCCTGGCCCGCTTGCCCCTGCGGGGCTGAAGCCTCGTCCGACTCCGCCGATGGTCATCCCATAGGCGCCGGGGAGCGCTCCACCGGGAATCTCGTAGGTCGCGGTCCAGGTGCCGCCGGTCTCGAACGCTTCGGTGTGCCAGACCTCGGAGTCGCCGCCAGTTTTGACGATCGTTCCACCGGCCCCACAACCGAATGCCGTCAGCGTTGCGCTGCGAAGATGGTCGGCGGTAGTGGTCCAGGTCACGGTCAGCTCAACCGGCTGGCCCGGGTCGGGGCGCCCAATCGTCGGGCATGACAGCCCAATGAGTTCGCCGCCGTCTGTGCCCTGCTTCCAGGAAACCGAAGCGAAGTGCAGCGACGGTCGAACATTGTCGACCATAAACGGCACGACCTCGCTCTCGGACCCGATCGGATTCTTGTCGCCATCGGCAAGCTCCAACTTCACGTCGTAACGACCGTTGGCGTAGCGCGTTGTCCGCCAGTTCAGCAGCCAATGATCTTCCAGCTGCTGCTCGATATCGGCGATGGCGTACCAGCCGTCGATATCCGGCGCTATGTCGACGTAACCGGTCGGCGAAACACCGGGGTCGGCCGCTGAGGTCCACGATTCGGTGAACGGCACGTCGGTTGCATCCCCATGTGAGTAGGTGACCCGGTAGTACTCGGCATCGTCGACATGCACACAGCCGACAAGCTGCAGATCTCGAGCGTACGGGGCCCGAGCCGGATCGATCGGAGCTCCGGTGACAGTGCCACCGGTGCGAGGCCGGTTGGGGCGAACGGCGAAGCCGGTTTCGTGATCGTGGAAGGCTGGGCTGGCGCCCGCCTCAAGCAGCGGCATCCGCCCCGCCACCAGAATCGCCGGGGTGTCCTGGCAGGCCACCTCTTCCAGCCCGCAGACCGGAGTCGACTTGGCGCTGGTCGATGCGATCAGCTCAACGTCACTATTGTCGTTGTCATTCCAGCGGACCTGGAACAGACCTTCGTTATAGATGGTCTCCTCATCGCCGTCGCCGTCGATGTCCTGGGTTACCCGGAACGAGATGTCTGGGATATCGATGATCGGCGACCATTCGAGCGAGAACACGCTGTGGCAACGCAAGAACGGCCCAAGCGGTGCCGCCTCAAGCGCCTTCGCCGCATCCTTACCAAGCGACTGAACGGCACGCTTGCGAGCGGCGCCGTCGAGCGGGGCAGCCATCGGTGCTTCGAACACCGGCCGTTGGAACGGATCAGCACCGGCTTCGCCCAGCATGACCTCGGTCTGCGATTCGATCATTGGGGCTCTCGAACCCAACACCGAGCCAAGCATCATCTCTTTCTCAAACACGTCACCGTGCCCCAGATCGACGTTGGCGGGAGCGGCCAGGGGCCGTGGCCCGTTGATCGGAGCCGGGCCGATCAACGGTGGTCGGGTGAACACCGGGGGCTCAGGAATAGGAATCCGTGGTTCAGGGATTCTGGCCAATAGATCGTTCAGCTGCGGCCGGACCGGTGGACAGACCCAACGGCGCCGCAGGCGCAGCACATAGTCGATGTCCCAGCGAGGGATCAGCACGCAGAATCGTCCACACTCGTCGGTGCTGACCGTGGCTAGGGTTTCGCGTTTGCAGGAAATCATCCAGCCCCACCACCACCAGGGATTCTGCTGGGGGAAGAAGCCGAACATTCGACAGTCGGTGTCTTCGACGTGCACCGTTGCGTGGGGCACCGGCTCTTTCTGGCCGGTCTCGGGATTGACCCGAACTACGGTGCCGCACACCTTGCGGTGGGTCAGTAACTGCGGGTCGATCACGAACCGCAGTTCGTCGATCACTTCCGACACTTTCATCCTGGCCAGCTTCTTGGCTGCCATCCCGGACTCTTCCGAGAGGAACTTCGCTTGGCGGCCGGTGAGCCGCCGATCTTCGATCTTGTCGACCTTCAGTGGCATTGTCTGCTCCGGTTTCAACGTTTGGGTTCTGGACCTTCATGGACCCCCGCCCGTACCCCAAAGAGCCAACTCAACCGTCAACTGATACGTGACTGCCGTCACCGAAGATTCGAGCGAAATCCTTGCTTAAGGTTTCGCACCACCCGCCGATACAAATAACACAGCAGCGGCGAACACCGATGAGGCCTCGAAAACCTCGCAGTTCGATGCCCGTCGCGGCTAAAGTTGGTAACACCCGAGGTCCTCGGATCTCAACTTACGCTCGTAGCTCAATTGGATAGAGTTTCTGGCTTCGAACCAGACGGTTGGGGGTTCAAGTCCCTCCGAGCGTGCAACAGGTCATGAGCTTTCATGACACACAAACCCCCGGGCCTCAGGTCCGGGGGTTTCTGCTTTTCCCGCTACGACCGTTCCAGCAGTTGCTGCAACTGCGGTTGATCGACGTGTCCGACGTTGCCCTGGCGTGACGCCAGATACTCCGCAACCTCCGCCGCGCTGAGGCCCCAGGTTTCCATGATCCCACGCCCCACAACGTCCAGGTAGGCCAGGCCTGAGGCGTTCAATGGCGGCATCGTTTCGCAAGTCACCGTGGCCACCGGATGACCGTCTAGTTCTCCGAGGTACTCCATACGCCGGTACCAACCCCGGCCAAAATCGAGCGAGCCTGCCGAAGCTAAGGCCGTCACATCGAGTTCCGGACCAACCGACTCGCCGTTTTCCTGAGCCCACACGTCGGCCAGCTGCTCACCGGTGATCAACCACGCCCGCCCAAGCGTGTCTCCCGGCAGTACCTCATGGGGGTCGACAAAACACACCCCCTTGCCTTCCCAACCGCGAGATTCCAGCCCGAAACCCAACGCTCGATCGAGCCGATACGGCCTGTCGTCAACCGGGTCGGACGAATCACGGGCCCCATGCTGCAAACGGCCCGACACTGGAACCTCTCCGCCCCTTAGGTAAGTCAAAAACCGCTCCCGGAGCAGGTTAGAGCCGAACGCGGCGTACCAAATCAACACCCCAGCGAGACTAGACGGGTTGAGGGATAACCCCTATTCCCGCCCCGCCACCCGGGTCGTACCTTGGTTGATATGGCGCAAACCACCGAAACAGGCCAATTCAACGGCGACAAGAAGCACGGCCAATCGATCCTCCATCGCTGGGAGCGCCCGTTCATCGACGCCAACGTCAGCCGATTCCCCAGCTGGATCATGGGCCATCACCTCACCATGGTCACCCTCTTCTGGTCGATGGCCATCGTCGGTTTCGGCTGGCTAGCCCAGGACAACCCTCGCTGGTTGTTTGCCATGTCGCTCGTCGTCTTCGGTCAGTGGTTCACCGACTCGTTCGACGGTTCCCTCGGCAAATACCGCAAGCAGGGTTTGATCAAGTGGGGCTTCTTCATGGATCACTTCCTCGATCTGATCTTCGCTGGCGCCATCGTTATCGCCTACTCGCTGATCGCCCCGGCCGGCATGGACCTGTGGTTCAACTTCCTGCTGCTAGCCACCACGGTGATGATGGGTCTTTCGTTCCTAAGCTTCGCCGCCACGAACCAGTTTCAGATCGCCTTTCTCGGCATCGGGCCGACCGAGGTCCGCATCGGCTACATCGCCATCAACACCGTGCTGTTCTTCACCGGCACCGAGCTGTTCAGCTGGGCCGTTCCGCTGGCCCTCATCGGCCACGTCGTCGCCATCGCCTTCATCGCCTGGCGTACCCAGGCGGTGCTGTGGGACGTCGACCAGAAAGCCAACATCGACGGCCCTCAGTTTTGGGGCCACGCTGCAGACGGCTCGAGTACCCAGTCGAACGATCTGGTCGGCTGAGATTCCTAGCGGTCGGTCGGGGGCGATAGGTCACAAGACCAACCAGGAGACTACGGTTGAACCCGTTCCACCAGAACAGGTCAACTAATGCTCAACCCAACCCGACTTCGAATTCCACAGCGCCTCTCGGCCATGCTGCTTTGCGGTGTGCTGCTTGCCGCCGGGTGTTCGGGGTCCGCTGAAGACAACACCATCATCGGGGGCGAGCCGGTTGAGGCCACGACCGATACCGGCGGAAGCGCTAGCGGGTCCGAAGGCTCAGCCGAAACGGCAATCGGCGACGCCACCGACGAAGACGACGCCAGCGTCACCGCCACCTTCGATACGCAAACCACTGACAGCGCGACACCTTCGTCAACACTCGACCCGGTGTTTGAGAGTGGCTTCTGCCAGGCCTCCCAGCGGAACGTCTTCGAGATCAAGTTCCGACCCGGGGCGGTCTCGAGCGAAGTCGACAGTGCCACCATTCCCGGCCAGGTCGACATCTACGAGATAGAGGTCAACGCCGACCAGATCATGACAATCACGCTCCAGTCGGCCAATCCGGATGCTGTAGCCACGCTCTACCGGCCCGATGGCACAACTCAGCCCGGAGCGTTCATCGATTCGACCGTTGCGCCCACTCAGGCCGGGAGCTACTGGATCTGTGTCACCTCTGGCAGCAGCGGCGCCGACTACCAGCTCTCAACTTCGGTCATCGATGACCGGACCCCAACCAAGATCGATAAACCGTGGTGTGGCGATCAGGTCAACGACCGCGGTGAGATCCGCTTCCTGCCCGACCGCTACGCCGCCGAGGTTGAGAACGCGGTCGTTCGCGGCGAACGAGACCTCTACCGGATTGGGGCCAACGAAGGCCAGCAGATCGATCTGTTGTTGACGTCGCTGGAATCCAACGCCGTGTTCGATCTGTGGTCGCCGTCAGGCGAGATTCTGATCGACGAAGTCTCGGACTTCAGATTGCCGCTGCCAGAGTCAGGGACCTACGAGATCTGTGTCGGGTCAACGCGCGGCAATGCCACTTACACACTCGCGGTAGACATCGGCTAAGCCGCCGCTGGCTAGTTCTAGGACTAGACGGCGAGCAGGTCGCGTGCGCCGGTATCCGATGACGGATGGCGCAACTTTGACATCGCCCGGGCTTCGATCTGACGAATGCGCTCACGGGTGAGGTTGAAGTACTCGCCAACCTCTTCCAGCGTGCGGGGCTCGCCACGGTCGAGACCAAAGCGAAGCTTCAGAATCTCACGCTCGCGCTCATCGAGCGGCGCAAGTAGCCGGGAGATCTCGTCGGGAAGCAGCGCAGTGGCCGCAACCTCGAACGGTGAATCTGCGGAGCGATCTTCGACAACGTCGCCCAGTTCGGCGTCGCCATCTTCACGGAGCGGCTCGGAAAGCGAAAGGGGCTCGGCGGCGAAACGCAGCGCCTCGGTGACCTTGTCTTCCGGCATTTCAACTTCGGTAGCCAGCTCGGTAAGCGTGGCGGGACGTCCGTACTTCAGCTCGAGACGGGCTCGGGCTTTCTGCAGACGGGCCAAGGTGTCGCCAGCGTGTACCGGGAGCCTGATGGTACGACCGGTGTTAGCGATGCCCCGGGTGATGGCCTGGCGAATCCNNAGGCCGAGGTTGCCCTCTTGGATCAGGTCGAGCAGTGGGAGACCGGACGCCTGATACTTCTTGGCAATCGATACAACCAGGCGCAGGTTGGACTGCACGAATGTGCGCTCGGCTTCGCGACCCTTACGGATCGTGCGGCGCAGTTCTCGTTTACGGGCAACGGTGAGGTCTGCCTCGGATTCGAGTTCTTCAGTCGAGGCTTTACCGGCCTCGATCGCTTGGGCCAGTCGAACCTCGTCCTCTTTTGTGAGGAGGGGGTACTGCCCAATGTCGGTGAGGTACAGCCTGACGAGATCTTCTTCGTCCCGCTCGACGCGCTCCTTAGCCAAGGAATCCTACCTCTCGTCCGAGGGGAGAATATCCCCCGTGTCGACTGCTGTTACTCCCACTAGATGTTCACTAGATGTTTCAGAGGCTAACAACAACCAACCCTTTTTGCGTTTTCCAATTGTATTGGTGATCTGGGACATTGCGGTACGAAAAACCGCGGAATTCGTAGCATGAGTTATAGAACACTTCTCGGCACGGTTTACGATTTGCTTGAGCGGGCCCGGTGGGATGCACTCAGGCAGGCCGACGAAAGGTTGCCAATCAAAGTGGCTGAAGAACTAGAAGAGCTTGAGCCGGTGATGGTGGTCCTCGGGTTTCACACCGAGCAACCGGAGCAGCTGATGGAGGTCCTGGCCCGATACGTCGTATTGAGTCGCGGTCAACCGGGGTGCCGAAATATCGACTACGTGGCTTCGATCACCGACCCCGGTCGGCTGATGGTGGTCGAGAAGTGGGAGTCTGCTGAAGCTCAGCGGGCCCACTTCGATAGCCCCGAGATGGTGGCCATGGCCACCCAGAGCATGCCGCTACTCGACGCCGAACCAGACATCGATCTGTTCGAAGGCATCTCGATGCACGATCTTGCCTGAAGTCGCTCGCTCGCCTGGGGGAGAGAGCGCGCTCGATCAGCTGGTGACGATCGGGTCGAGCGCCCCATCCGATAGGGCGGCGATTTGTTCCCAAGTCAGATCGTCGCCTGCCCAGAGTTTGTCAAATGTGCGATCGGCTAGATCGCTAAACCCGTGGCGGTTGCGGAAGTCGTACCGGTAGCGGGGCTGGTGAATAGCCAACCCATGGCGGGTGGTCCGGCCGAATAGGTTGACGTTCCAGGCCATCCGGCGAGCGTGCGAAAGTTCTTCGTCGAGCGGCGGGGCGCCGAAGCTGCTCGACTGGCGATCGGCCAACTCGAGGAACAGCCTGGTGAAAGTGATGCTCGTTTCCTGGTCGCCGACGGTCCGGGGCATCTTGTAATTCTCAAGAGCCCCGCCATCGACCTCGAGCACGATCGGGTCAAGCGACGCTACCCGGACCCGATTGGTGGCCTGGTTCTCCTCGACATCGACGATGACGTCGAGATCGTCAGGCAGGGCGGCTACCCCCTCAAGGGCGCGCTGGGCCAAGGTCCTGATGACCTCGGAGTCATAGTTGACCTTGGTATAGGTTTCTGGACGGACAACGATCACAACTGCTTCCCCGTTCCTAGCTAGTCGCAACTCTACGTGCTACGCCTGGAATTCTCGGCCTACGGAATTCTGTCATCAGATCGTGTGGATTGGGAGTCGGGGGCTAGCCAGCCATGGCATCGTCGGCCCCTACCTCAAACGATCCGATCGATCCCGGGCCGGTGATTCCACCTGCGGCGAGCATCAATTTTGAGAGCTTGGCCTGATGGGCCGCGGCCCGGTCGACCTCTTCTGGCGTTTCGATGAGGGACTGGATGATCATTTCCCCCTCGCGCCATTCCTCCAGGTCATCCTGCAGGCAGAAGTTGATAGACCGGATGGTCGGTGCGTCGGTGATCTGGCTCGTGTTGTTCAGATGGTAGGTATAGGCGGCGATGAGGTGAGGCAATAGCACTCGGTAGAGACCGACCAGCTTCTCGATGGTTAGATCGGCCGCTTCCGGCTCGCCAAGCGCGGTGACAAACGCTTCCATCTCAGGGTTGGGCGGCATCGTGAGCCGCTCCGGATTCATCTCCCGCAACTCGGGCAGACGCTTATGCCACAGCTCGGAATGAAATGCGTGGTGGTAGCAGTGGGTGCCGAGGCGGAGCTTGATATCGAGCTCAGGCACCGTGGCCACCCAGCCGCCCATCAACTCAAAGATCCGCATCTCGATCCACTTGTAGTTTCCAACTCGGATCGCCGTCTCCTCAACGGAGAACTGGCCGGGTACCTCGCGTCGATCCCATGGGGCAAACGGAGTACGAGGTTTTTTCGGATCAGCCATCGATTGACCCTATCGATGAATCGATGACTGGGCCAGCCACGGCACACCCCCGGTAACGTGGTCGTCATGGGGACCGAACCGAAGACAAGCGCAGACTTTGCGCCCACGAACAGAGCAGGCACTGCACCGAAGACGCTCTTGAACTTCGCAGGCAAGACCGTCGCTATCACCGGCACCTCGTCTGGCATGGGCGCTGCCGCCCTACGCCGGTTCGTCGACGCAAAAGCGAACGTCCACACCATCGACATCAACGGCCCCGCCGACGACCCCGCAGCTGCTACCGGAGTGGGGCCTCAGCCGACCCACCACCGCTGCGACCTCGCCGATCAGGCTTCGATCGACGAAACGGTGGTCGCTCTGCCGGATCGCATCGACGTACTGATCAACTGTGCGGGGGTGCCAAACGGCGGTCGCTTCTCCGGCCAACAGGTCATGGCCGTCAACTGGCTGGGCCTGCGCCATCTCACCGAGTCGCTGTTGCCCCGTTTAGAGGACGGAGGCTCGGTCGTACACGTGGCCTCAACCGCCGGCCGCGACTGGCAATCCCGGGTGGCCGTACACAACGAACTGATGTCTGCCTCGACGTTCGCCGACGGATTGAAGTGGCTCGAAGCCAACCCTGATGTTTTTGGTGACGGCTACGTCCTGTCGAAAGAGGCGGTGCAGTACTACACCATGTGGCGTTCGGTGCAGCTGCTGTCGCGGGGGATCCGTATGAACAGCGTTTGTCCTGGCATCACCGACACCGGGATCATCAACGACTTCCGCAGGGGCATGGGAGAGCAGGTCATCGATCACGCCGCCGCGGTCGCCGGCCGGATCGCCGAGCCAGACGAGATGGTGCCAGCAATGATGTTTTTGGCCGACTACGAGAGCGCCAGCTACATCAACGGCATCAACCTCCACATCGACCGGGGCACCGGAGCGGCCAGAGCCTCCGACCAGTCAGACCCAGAACTCATCTGGGGTTCGACCTCATAACCCTGGCCGGGTCATACTTTGGCCGAGTCATACTCCGAACCGAGGCATTTCGATGATCAGCACCGGCGCCATCGAATCGATCACTGGATCGACGGTTCGCCAAATGACGCCCCTGAGCGGTGGAGACGTAGCCCAATCGTTTCGAGTGGAACTGACCGACGGCATGAGCGTGTTCGCCAAGACCCACCCCGACCCTCCAGTTGGTTTCTTCACCACTGAGGCTTGGGGTCTGGAATGGTTGCGCAGCGCCTGCGGACTTGAACCGGCAGCCATGCTGGTTCCCCGAGTGATCGGCCACGGCGACGACCCGCCGATACTGGTCCTCGAGTGGATCGACGAGTCGCCGGCCGCCGAAACGGATGAGGCGGCGTTCGGGGCGGCACTGGCCAAGCTCCATCAGACCTCGGCGCCGTGCTTCGGTCGCCAGGATCGCAGAACCACCGGAAGCCGGGGACTGCCAAACGAGCCGTGCAACACCTGGACCGAGTTCTACGCCAGCCAGCGACTGCTTCCTCTGTCACGTCTGGCCGCGGACGGTGCCGTGCTCTCAGAACAGGCAATCCGGGGACTGGCTCGCATCGCCGACTCTTTGGCCGAAATCGGCGGACCTCCCGAACCGCCGGCCCGGCTTCACGGCGACCTATGGGCCGGCAACAGGATCATCGACCGAGCCGGTCGAAGCTGGCTGATCGACCCGGCCTGCCATGGCGGCCATCGGGAGTTTGACCTAGCCATGATGCGGCTATTCGGTGGCTTCTCCGAAAACTGTCACGCCAGCTACCAGGAGGTGTCTCCCCTGGCTGACGGCTGGCAGGAACGGGTTCGGCTACACCAGCTGGCCCCGCTACTAGTTCACGCCATCAAGTTCGGCGGCGGCTATGTCGGCGCCGCCAGCGACGCTATAGCTGCCTACCAGTAGGGCGATCAGCAGTCTGACCGATCGTACGGCTAGACCCCGATGGTTACGTGGCCGCAGGCTTGGTTGAAGATCCTCAGTACCCGATCGCCACGTTTGGCCCCCAACACGGTCACCGTGCCGGTCTCCAAGACAAAGCGCCGTCCATCAACAGCGGGCATACCGAGCCAGCGAGCAATCAGAACCGCCAGAAGGTGGCCGTGAGCGAAGGCGATGACCGAACCCTGTTGGCTAGCGATGGCCAGGGTATCGATGACCCGGTCGGCTCGATCGCCAACCTGTCGCACCGACTCCCCTCCGTGAATCTCATCGAACCACTTCGACCAACCTGGCCGCTCGGCCAAAATGTCCTCGTTTGTTCGGCCCTCGAAGATCCCGTAGTCCCACTCCATAAGGTCATCGAGCAACATCAGTTCCTCGTCGACGCCCGAAAGTCGAGCGGTCTGGATGGCTCGTTCTAGCGGAGAAGCAAAGCGAGCAACGAAGTTCCACTCGCTCAACGTCTCGGCGATGCTCATGGCCTGTATCTCGCCATTCGGCGTCAGCGGGATGTCGGTGCGGCCGGTGTGACGGCCAGCAAGACTCCAAGCCGTCTCACCGTGGCGCACCAGTACGATCTGTGCTTCCAAAACTAGCTACCCCTCTAGTCCCTTTCATCCCTCTAATCAGGGACAGAACCGGGCGAAGCCCCGGGCCCAAACAGTACCAACACCGAAGCCTCCGTTGCGGACATCCCCACCAATCCACAGACAGCCAGTGGTATCGCTGGCTGCGGTGAAGATGCCTTCGATGTTTCCGCTCACGTTGAACACCTTGTCGATCGGCGCACCAGTCGTAGCATCGAGTGCTCGCACGAACGGATAGTCGGGATCTTGCCAGCAGTGACAGCCGGCGAGCACCAGGTTGCCGATGCGTTCCACGAACTGGAAGTCGCCGTCGGAGCGGTCCATTCCCCGCACAATGTTGTAGGTGTTTGCGTCATACACCGTGACCCGGTTCTCTCGATTGTTGGCGGTGAACACCCGGTCGCCGACGTACTCAACGTCGTAGGTCTGCCAGCCGCCACCCTGGGTCAAAGCGTTGGGAACCACCGCTCCGCTAGTCCAATCGACGACAGCCATCTTGTTGGTGCCAGACTGGGCATTGACCGAGCTGAAAGCACCGGAGAGGAACACTCGCCCTCGGTCGGGGTCAACCGCCACGCCCCACACAGAAGAGCCGGAGACCTGCGGCAGCCAGGTTGCATCAAGCACGCCGGTGTTGGCGTCGAGCCTGACCGCTTTATAGACCCGGACCCGCTGGGCGGTGGCCCGATCGTAGGTATGGCTGAACTGGCCGACAGCATAGACGTCGGTGCCGTGCACCTTGATGTCTCGCACGATCGCTCGACCGCTGCTCCAGGGTCGCCGCAACGAGGAGCGGAACGCCGTGTCGACGGTCCCGGTTGCCGGGTTTATCGCCGCTAAGCCTGCGGTGTCGGCGATGCCGTCAATCGTCGTGAACTCGCCTGCCACGAGCAGGTGGCCGCCGGGACTCTGTTCAAGGGCCAATACCGTGCCATCGAGCGCTGGGGTGAAGCTGGGGTCGAATGCCCCGGTCGCCACATCGAACCGGGCCAGGAAGGCCTGGTTCACCACTGCGCCGCCGTCACCGAGCACCACCTGCTGGAACTCGCCGCCGACGTACATGTGGGTCCCGACCTGGTGCATGTCCCAGACCTTGACCTCCTGGTTGGTCGAGTCGCCGGGGTTGTGCCCGATCACGCCGTGCTGGCCGGTGATGGGCACCACGCCGATGGAGGAAATATTGATCGCCGGATGTTCGGTGCTGCTCGGCGGAGCCGGAGGGTTAACCGGCGGCGGAGGTGGAGCAACAACATCACGGTTGACTGTCATCGCCAGATCGAACGAGATGTCGCTTGAGGTCCGACCGGCCTGGTGCACCTCTACCGCAATCACATTTGCCCCATCGACCAGCAGCGCAGGATCGACGACGAACGAAACGGTGCCCTCGCGAGCCTTGCCGGTGTAGGTCGAGTAGTCGAAGGTTGCAGGCATCGAGACCCGACGGACCTCGGTGCCGTTCACGTAGACCACCGCGCCATCGTCGTACTTCAGTGACATCACCACTTCGTTTACGTCGGCTGGGTCGGCCACGTTGACCTCACGGCGGAAGTATGTGGTGGCGTATTTCTGCCAACGGTCGGGACCGTAGGACACCACGGTGGCCTCATCGCCGTCGCCGTAGCCCAACTCGCCTGCCCCACTACCCCAGCCTGCGGGAGTGAAGCCTGCACTGCGCCAGGCCGAACCCTGATCGGTGCCATCGTCGAGGAACGCCCACACCGAACCGAAGGGAATGTTGTCGGTCAGTTCTGGAATCACCGGCGGTGGGTTGGCCGGAGGAGGGTTGACTGGAGGAGGTTCGACTGGGGGTGGGTTGACCGGAGGAGTACCGGTTCTGGTCATGATCATCGAAAGGTCAAACGAGATATCGCTTGAGGTACGGGTCGACTGGTGAACCTCAACCGCCACCGCATTGGCCCCCTCGACCAGCAGTGCGGGATCGACGGAGAAGGTACGAGTGCCTTCCCGGGTGGTGCCGGTGTAGGTGGCATAATTGAACGTTGTTGGCATGCCGACTCGATAAACCTCGGTGCCATTGACGTAGACCACCGCACCATCGTCGTACTTCAGCGAAACGGAGATGGCGCTGACCGCAGCGACATCCACGACGTGGAGCTGGTGGCGGAAGTAGGTCGTGGCGTGCTTTTGCCAACGGTCGGGACCGTAGGAGACCACCGTGCCCTCGTCGCCGTCGCCGTAGCCCAACTCCCCGGCGCCGCTGCCCCAACCGGCGGCTGCGAAGCCGATCTCACGCCATGCCGTGCCCTGATCCGAACCGTCATCGGAGAAGGACCACTGCGACCCAAGCGGAATGGCCGACACCTGGGTTAGGGCGGCCGAAGGACTGACCCAGACCAGCGGACCTCCGAACAACAAGACCGCCGCAGCTACTAGCGTTCGCATCGCGTTTCGCGGTCGCCGATGACTCCGAGTAGTTCCCACCATGCTCGCTCCTTGTCCCCATCGACCTATGGTCGACAGGCCGGTTTAAGACCGGCCACTCCTTGCCCAACAAAGGGCCCACGGGACTCAAGGTACGACTCATGTCCATTGTGGTCATCGCGGGCGGAGCCTTTGCCCATCGTTGCGCATGCCGGGTGGCCGATCGGCTCCCTGGCGCTGCAGTAGGACTACCCAACAGACTTGGGGTCATGGCACTAGGCTTGCGCCGTGATCGAACCATGGGTACTTGATTTGGACGGCGTTATTTGGTTGGGGAATGAACCGATCCCCGGCGCGGCCGATGCCGTCAAGCGGCTTCAGGCCCACGGCGCCGAGGTGCTGTTCGTAACCAACATGTCCAAGCTGACCGAAGCCGAGCAGGAGGCCAAGCTGGCCGGGCACGGCATCGATGCCGTCGGTTCGGTCGTCACCTCGGCCATGGCTGCAGGTCAGCTGATCAACGCAGGCGAACGGGTTCTGGTCATCGGCGGTCCGGGGATTGACGAAGCGATCGAGAAGCGCGGCGGCACCGTGGTGGAACATCACCCCGCCGACGCGGTGATCGTGGGCATCGATCCGCAGTTCAACTACGACGAGCTGGACCGAGCGATGACCGCAGTTCGGGGCGGGGCCAGGCTGATCGGCACAAACCACGATCCGACCTACCCGACCGACGAAGGCCTCAAGCCCGGCGGCGGGGCGATCGTTGCCGCCATCGCTGCTGCCGCCGAAACCGAACCGGTGTTTGCAGGCAAACCAAACGCGGCCGCCGCAGACCTCGTTCGAGAACGGCTAGGCAAGAGCGGCCTGATGGTTGGCGACCGACCAGACTCCGATGGCGAGTTCGCCACCGCCCTTGGCTACGACTTCGGGCTGGTACTCAGCGGCGTGACCAAGGCCGAAAACCTACCGGTCGAGCCGACACCAGCGGTGGTGGCCGATGATCTGGCCTCGCTGGTGACGACCCGACTGGGTTAGGTCTGTCTATCTCTAACTGCTAGTTACGCTCGCTCGGTTAGGAGCGGGGTGGGCGTCCCGGCTTGCAAAGCAGCGTCGGAGCGCTTGAGCCGCAGGTGGCACCAGGCACGTTCTCCGGGGTGATAATCAATAGCCCCTCGGAGCAGTTGGCCTCGACCACGGTGTCGGTGACAAACGACTCGCCGATTCGGATGCCGAACTTGGCGAACAGTTCCTGGTGGCACGGGAAGGCATTGCCGCCGGTAACCGCAGGATTGAGAACTTCCAATCCCCAGGTGTCGGAGGCGATCATGGCCACATTGCGGTTGGCCAGGTAGCGAGCCTCGGCAAGATAGATGCCCGGCTCCTGGGTGAGGTAACGATTCGGATCGTCCTTCACCAGGTGGGTCCACCCGGTGTGGAAGATCGGAATGTCACCGGCTCGGATCCCCGGGGTGATGCGCTGCCGGAAGATGGCGTTTTCGATGTCATCGATGGAGATCCGGTAGTCGTCGTTCAACACCGGCTTGCCATTGGGTGCAATGAAGAACGAATCGGTTGCACCAGCTGCGACCTTCAGGCCGACGATGTCGAGCACGATGCCACGGGTAGCGATCGGGCCCATGGTCTCGTTACCAAGAGCGGTAAGGCCCGTCGGTGAAATCAGGTCATCGGCGAGGTGCCCGTTGTAGTACATCTGGCCGATGCCGACGTGACCGAGGCCGTCGACCTGGGAGCCAATCTGCAAGGTGAAGTTCTCGGCGAACCGCTCCTCGTGACCGGTTACCAGGTTGGGACCGAGCGGCTCGGTACCCGACTGGATGCCCCCGCCGTCAACGAACTCCTGGCTCGCCTCGTAGCCGAATGCCAACAGGAACATGTCGTGCAGACGGGGCGGACTCGAAGGAAACGCCGGGAACCCATTGAACATTTCCTCACCAAGTTGATGAGCGGTGACCGGTCCACCTTGGAGCCGGTTTACGGCCCACGAGGTTCGTTCCGGGGTGATCTCGTTCAGCGTTCCTCGCTGATCTTCAATGCCGTAGGCGCTTGGCACCCAGGCTCCGGCGATAACGGCTTCGACGTCGAACATCTCATCGGTGAAGTCGCCTGCCGCACCGAGCGCCGGGCTGGCCGATGCCATATCGACAGCGACCGAAGCAGCGGTTGCCGCTGCGGCAGCGCCAGCTCCGAACTTCAATGCATCTCGTCGGCTCATCTGCGCCAGATGAAATTGCGCGTGCTCATGTTTCATATTGCATCCCCCTACATGTGGATGGTTGTAGCCCTCGACCTGAGAGAAACTATGGGAGATCGGCACCAAGTACAAGACCAAACGGTCAAATGCCAACCGCCGTTGCCAAATGCCAGCCAACAGGCCCCTTCACACGGTGAGCAAGGGTGTTGCATCTGGGCCTTCAAACCGTGACCTACTAGTGTCGGCAAGGTGACCAACCAAGGGATAGGCGACTAAAGCATGACCGACTTGCAGAACTCTTCGCTCACCGGCGGACAAGCCATGGCTCGTCAGTTGGCCGCCGAGGGCGTGACCCACATCTTCGGTATCCCCGGCATCCAACTCGACTACGCAAGTAACGGCCTGTCCAAATACGCCGACCAGATCCAGTTCATCAACGCTCGCCATGAGCAGACCACCACCTACGCAGCCGACGGCTACCACCGCAGCACCGGCAAGATCGGCGTGGCCCTCGTCGTACCGGGGCCCGGCGTGTTGAACGCCGGTAGCGGCCTGGTGACTGCGCTGGCCTGCTCGTCGAAAGTGCTACTACTCAGCGGGCAGATCCCAAGCATGGGCATCGGCCAGAACTACGGGCTGCTCCATGAGATTCCCGAACAGTCGGCGATCCTCGAAACCCTGTGTCGCTCATCGACCCTGGTCACCGACCCCGGTCAGATCGCCGGCGCCCTACACGGCGCCTTCGTGCAACTACACAACGGACCGGGACCGGTTGCTGTTGAGCTGCCGCCGGACATCCTGGCCAGTATCTCCGAGGGAGCGGCTATCGGAGCCGAGCCGGCGGGAACCCCGTCGGCTGGTGACCCTGCCGATCTGGCAGCCGCCGCCGAACGGCTGATGGCCGCCGAACGACCGGTGATCTTCGCCGGAGGTGGCGCTCGGGCCGCAGGAACCTGGGACGAGCTTACGCAGCTAGCCGAGCAGCTCGGTGCGCCACTGGTCTCGACCACCAACGGCAAAGGCAGCTACGACGACCGTCATCCGCTGGCGTTTCTGCCGCTGGCCTGGAAAGAGCTGGTCGGCCGATCCGACACGGTGCTGTTCGTTGGCTCCCGGGCTATGGACACTCGCGGCAACCAGGTCAAGGTGCCCGAAGGTACGACCACCATCTCGCTCAACAACAGCCCTGGCGCGTTCACTGCTCCCCGATCGTTCGACGTCACGGTGACCGGCGATGCCAAGACCGGTGTTTCGGCCCTGATCGATCTGCTCGACGGCGAGCGGGCCCCCTGGCTCGATGACCCCGACGATGTCCGGCAGCGGATTGAAGATGACCTGGCACCGCTCCCCCAGGCCACCTATGCCAAAGCCCTCCGTGCCGCCATGCCAGACGACGCAGTGCTGGTGAACGAGTTGACTCAGGTCGGCTACATGGCCCGGTTCAACTACGACGTTCGTCACCCCTACAGCTACATCGACCCGGGCTATCAGGGCACGCTCGGCTACGGCTACCCGACGGCCATCGGCGCCGCGGTCGGCAATCCCGATCGGCCGGTTGTGTCGGTTAACGGCGACGGTGGGTTCGGGTACGGCATGGCAGAGATGTCGACGGTGATGAACTACGACATTCCGCTGGTCGCCGTGGTGTTCCGCGATGATGCCTTCGGCAACGTGCAGCGGATGCATAAGCAGCAGTTCGACGGCGACTTCCTCGGCACCACGCTGAAGAACCCCGACATGGTGGCCCTCGCCCAGTCGTTCGACATGAAGGGCTATCGAGCCGAGAGCCCCGACGAGTTCCAGAGCACCCTGGCCACAGCCATCGAAGCTCGCGAACCAGCCCTGATCGACGTGCCGCTCCCCGAGCTGCCCGATCCCTGGGGCATCGTTATGAAGCCCTGGAAGGCCTCCTAAATCCAGCTGGGGCGAACCCCCGACCCCTGAGATGACCGAGGCTGCCCCGGGCCCCGGACAACTAATCTCGGGGCCCGGGTTTAGCCGTCGCCTAGGGCTCGATGAACTGCAGGAAGACGGTGACCGCTGCGGTCGCAGTGCCCCCATTGCCATCGGAGATGGTGTAGTTGAACAGGTCTCTGTCACCCTCTAGGTCCGCGGTGTAGATCAGCAACGTCGCATCACCGTTCAGCATTACGGAACCAACGCTGGTCGAAATCGAGCCGTTGGGGGCGATTGGCGTGCCGTTGATTTCGATGATGGTCAGGTCGTCCAAATCAGGGTCGCTGTCATTAAAGAGCACGTCTAGGTCCATCGTGGTACCGACGCCGACGTCATACTCGTCGTCATTGGCCATCGGCAGACCGTTCGGCGGCTCGCCGACCGTCACCGTCACCGTGGCGGTTGCCGTGTCGCCATCATCATCTTGAATGGTGTAGGTAAACATGTCCTCGCCGGAGAACTCGCCGTTTGGCGTGTAACGAATCTCCCCAGTGGAAAGCACCGTTGCCGAACCGTTCGTCGTGGACACAACGGTGTTATCACCGGGGGTTGCGGCCTGACCGTTGACCTCGATAATCGTCGGCGCGTTCGCCGAGTCCGGATCTTCGTCGTTAATGGCAACGTCGATATCGACCACTGTCTCAAAGTCGGTCTCGGCAACGTCATCGCCCGCCGTCGGCGGTACGTTCGGTTGGTCGACTTCGATGAACACCGTGGCGTCGTCGGTACCGCCGTCGTTGTCGACGATGGCATAGGTGAAGCTGATCAGACCAGCGGTCTCTGCGCCGACGGTGATGAGGAGCTCGCCGCCGCCGAGAAGCTCGACGGTGGAATCGCCGTCAATCGCACGCTCATCGCCAACCGAGACCGACGCCCCGTCGATCTCGGTGATCATGAGTTGAGGAGGGATGGTGTCCGGGTCTTCATCGTTAAAGAACACGTCGAGGTTGAAACTGGTGCCAGCCAACGCACCCTCGAAGTCGTTGTTGGCGATCGGCGGAATATTGGGGGCGGTAACGGTGACCATGACAGCGGCGGTGGCCGTCGCACCGTTGACGTCGCTGATCGTATAGAAGAAGGTTTCAACGCCGGAATACTCGGAGTCGGGCCGGAAATCGAGCCCGCCGTCACTGCGCAACGTCGCGGTGCCGTTGTTGGTACCGACCGAGTCGCCGGGTGATGACACCGACTGACCGTTGATGGCAACAACCGCAATGTCATCACCGTCCGGATCGAAGTCGTTGAACAGCACATCGATGATCACGGTCTGCCCTGGCTCGGCGTCGGCTAGGTCGGTGTTGGCTATCGGGGCCTGGTTTTCCAGGGCCGGGCCGAAGAACTCGTAGGCGTTGATCGTCGCCCCACCGGGGGCGAAGAACAGCAGTCGGTCGGCATTACCCGCGCCACCGCTGAGTCGATCGCCGGGTACCAGGTCGACCGCGGTTCTCGTTGTGTCGGTGCCGCCGCCCATGATCACGTTGAGCTTGTAGTCCGATTGACGCGGGGTCTCGTCGGGGCAGACATCATCTTCGCATGTCGACACCTCGCTCCAGTCGACGAGATCATCGCCGCCACCGGCGTTGATGGTTACCCGGCCGAGCGCCGCGGAACCGATGGCGGTGACACTGTCATCACCGGAGTTGGTGAAAATCACGGGGTTGCGTCCAAGGAAGGACCTCTCGATCGAGACAACGTCGACCGACGATCCACCGCGTAGCGAGGTTCGACCGAGGTCCGAATCCCTAATGGTTACCTCGCTCGACCCTGAGGAGGTGTTGGCGTTCAACCGTCCCGCCGCAACATCGCTGAGGACCAGTTCGTCGGCTCCACCCTGGCCAAGCACGATCAGGTTCCGACCGACGGTCAAATTTGCCGCCGAGAACACGTCGTCGCCGGAGCCCAAGATCACTCTCACGTCCAGCGCGAAACTGAGCCGATTCGAGCCGCACGTTTCCGTCGAACCGATTTGCACCGTGTCGTCGCCGCCGCGCATGTTGATGCGAAGAGTCCTGGTGGTCGCCGGAATCACGGCGACGATCTCAAGTTCGCTATTGAGCACGACGTGGCCCGAGTCACCACCACAGATCGTTATGAACTCGTCGGTATTGTCGCCGTTGATGTCGACGATATTGTTCGGCCGTTCCCGAACCGTCACGGTGGCCGCCCCGGGTATGGCGGTGACGACAAGCGCCGCCGCCGCAACAACAAAGACAACAAGAATGCGTAAAAGCCGCATGAAACTTCCCTCCAGCTTCGGGGTGGCCTTGCCCGCCGTAACCCCATCGAAAATTCTTTGTGACGAACTTAGGCGATTGGGCCCAGGGCGTTAAACGTGATGGGTGAATCCACTCATACGCCGATGGCTCGCCGATTGACGGCCGCGTCTCCTAACGTCTCGGGAGATAGCTCAGGAAAGAGTGCCCGTCACGTCTTGGAAGTCGATGTCAGATGCCAGAAGACGATCGAAGTCGGGCTCGGGACGGGCGGTGGATGGATCGTCGGCCAGGATCGATTCGATGGTACGAGCGGCCGATAGCAGGCGGCGGTCGTCGTAGGTGCGCCCGATCAGTTGCAGCCCAAACGGCATGGCGAACTCGTCGAGCCCGGCCGGCAGCGCCACCACCGGGTGTCCAATCACCGTTATCGCCGCAGTCAACGTGAGCCACGCCATGTAGTTATCGACCGGGGCGCCATCGATCACCGTCGGATACAACTGCTTCCAGGGAAACGGGCTGACGCTCACGCCGGGGCAGATGATTACGTCGTAGTCGTCGGTCAGTGCCTGGAATCGCTGGATCAGCTCCATCTGCCGACCACGGGCCTTGGCGATATCTTCCATCGGTGTCTGCAACGCGCCGTCGTAGCTGGCCCGGATGTTGGGATTAAAACCGGGATCCCATCCAGCGACCTCGTCGTGGTACTGGGTAACGAAAACATCGGAGCGCAGCCGCCAATCAACATCGGCGGCGTCAGCGAGGTCGACCGAAACCGGCTCGCAGCGGCCAACCACCGATGAAAGCCGCTCGATACGGTCCCGGAACGAACGGCGGACCGGTTCCGAAACCAGCACCCCGCCGAGGTCCTCGCTGAAGCCAACCCGGAGGTCGGCCGGGTCGATCTCGTCGAGCACGGCGAAGGCTGCAGCATCCAGCGGGAAAGCCATCGGGTCTCGGGGAGCTCGCTCGGGGCGCTGCGAGATCACCGACAGCAGCAGCGCCACATCGTCGACCGTTCGGCCCATCGGCCCCTGCACGCTGTAGTAGGTCTGCGGGGTCGCTCGATCTTCGAACGGCACAACACCGGGCGTGGCTCGGAAGCCGACCACGCCGCAGTAGCAGGCCGGAATTCGCAGGCTGCCACCGTGATCTGAGCCGGTGGCCAGGGGTACCATGTTGGCCGCAAGGGCAACCGCCGAACCCCCGGACGAGCCACCGCAGGTCTTCGCCGGATCGAACGGGTTGCCGGTGGCACCAAACAGCCGGTTGACGGTATTGGCTCCGATACTCCGCTCGGGGATGTTGGTCTTGCCGATAACGATGCCACCCGCGTTGCGGATCTTGGCCACGATGCCTGCGTCGCTCTCGGGAACGTTGTCGGCGAACTGGGCGCTGCCGAAGGTGGTGCGCACTCCCTCGGTCGGCTGCAGGTCTTTGATAGCGACAGGCAAGCCATGGAGCGGTCCGAGGCTGCGCCCCTCGGCGTGCGCTCGGTCGGCGGCCGCGGCCTCCTCGGTCGCCCGTTCGGCGGCCAAGGTAACGATGGCGTTGAGCGACGGGTCCACCTGTTCGATCTGCTCTAAGCACGCGGCCAGCAGTTCCGAAGCCGAAACCTCACCCGCTGTAAGCTGCCGACTGGCCGCTGTAGCGGTCAGTTCGACCAGCGGCGAGCCCTCGCCAGTAGAGCTATCTTCCGTTGACCGACCAGTGCCAGGGTTCACTTGGCAGATTGTAGAACCCGTAGTCGGCAGCATGGTTATTGAGCCACTTGTATGCCGAACTCGATCGAGTGCCGATGGTCTTGCCGTTGTTGGTGAAGTCGATGGCTTTGCCAAGCTCGTGCTGCGAGGCACCGGGGCGGGCCGTCGGCGGACGACAGGTCGAAGACGACTTGTGGTAGATGGCCCAGTTGCTGGTACCGCAGTGAGCTTTGCGGAGTCGGATCTGAGCGGCGTGATCGCGATAGCCCCAGCCGCCGAGGGTGATGCCGTCGGACTTGGCGTGGGCCAACATACGTTCCAGGTTGTCTGCGATGTCCTCGTGAACCCAGAACACGCCGACCTTCTTGATCTGGTCGGCGGTTGGGAACTTCGGGTTGCTCTGTGAAGACGGCGCCGGGTTGTTCTTTCGACGGGCCAACTCGAGCTGCTTCTGCAGCTCGGCGTTCTTGGTGGTGATCTGCTTCGAGATCTCTTTGTCTCGTTCGGCCATGATCGCCGCTTCGGCCAGCTGGGCATCGAGGCGAGCTTCGGCTTCGACGGCCAAAGCCTCCTGTTGGTCACGGGCCGCTTGAAGGGCCAGCAGCTCCGCTTCGATCGTGGCCCTGTAGTTTGCCGCCTCCGCCGCGGCCTGATCTGACAGGCCCTGCTCGATGGCAAGATCCTCCCGAGCGACCTTCAACTGTTCGGTGACGTCCACCTCTTGGCGGGTGATCGAGCGAACCAGCGACTGCATGCGCACCGCCTGGTTCGGGTCGGTGTTTTCCAGCACCGGCGTTGAACCGACGTTCTGGTCGACGAACGACGAAATGGCCCGAAGCGAAACCTGCAGCTTCAGCCCGTCGATCTCGGCCACCTTGTTCACCACCTGCTGAGTGGCTTGGGCGTAGCGCTGCTCGGCGGCCCGCAATTCGGCTTCGGCGTTGCTCAGCGTCTCCTCTTGCTCGTTGACCTGGCTGTTGAGCACACCGAGGGCCGCCGCGAGATCGTTGGCCTCAGCTGTCGTGGCGTCGATCGCCGCAGCCTTCTGTTTCTGGGTCTGCTGGAGCTCTTCGCGCTCCTCTTTGAGCTTCTTGAGCTCTTCAGAGAGGTCAGCGTCCGAAGGGACTGCCGACAGGCCGAGCGTCATCACCACAAGAAGTGCGACCACTGACCGACGACCGAGCCGCCATAGATGTTTTTGAGAACGGAAAAAAGACATGATGAGTCCTGCCGCCTCGCGAAGTAGATAGTAGCCGTTTGCACATCTTCAGTGGGGTATCCCCACCGAATCCCCGCCTACCCTATGACGGTGGCTTCGTTACGTATTGCTCTTTGCCAGGTTGACATCATCGTCGGGGCGCTCGACACCAACGTTGAGCTGATCCTTGGCGCCGTCAGAGAGGCTGAGGCGGCAAACTGCGACGTCGCCGTCTTTCCTGAGCTGACCATCCCCGGTTACCCGCCGGAAGACCTTGTCTATAAGCGTCGTTTCATCGAGGAAAACCTCGAGGCAGTCAAACGCGTGGCGGCCGCGACCGGTGAGTGTGCGGTCATCGTCGGCTATCTCGACGTCGACGGTGATGTAGGTGCAGACGGTGCTCTCGTCGACGGCGGCCCGTTCGCCCCCGGCGCCCCCTATCCGCCGGTCATCTACAACGCGGCGGCGATCTGCGCCAACGGCGAAATCAAAGGCACCTACCGCAAACACGCCCTGCCGAACTACGACGTGTTCGACGAGAAGCGCTACTACACGCCGGGCACCGAGTATCCGCTGTGGTCGATCGCCGGGGTGAACGTCGGCGTTTCGATCTGTGAAGATATGTGGATCGACGATGGGCCGGTCAAACAGCTGGCCGACGGTGGCGCTCAGATGCTGATCAACATCAACGCCTCGCCATACCACCAGACAAAGGTGGCGGCCCGCGAAGAGGTGATGGCGAAACGCATCGCCGAAACCCACACCCCACTGGCCTACGTGAACCTCGTCGGTGGCCAAGACGAACTGGTCTTCGATGGCGGCTCGGTGGTGCTCAACGCCGAGGGTGAACTGGTGGCCCGAGCCGGGCAGTTCGTCGAACAGGTTCACGTCGCCGACTTTGCGGTCAACGATCCGAAGCCGGTCACCCTGCCGCTCACCGAAGTAACGACTCGGCCGTCGGAATCGAAAACCGGCCTCGCTCCGGTGCTGGAACCCCAGCTCGAAAAGCTGGAAGAGATCTGGTCGGCCCTGGTACTCGGCACCCGGGACTACGTACGGAACAACGGCTTCAGCGAGGTCTGTTTCGGGCTTTCTGGCGGGATCGACTCGGCCATCACCGCGGTGATCGCCGCCGAGGCCCTCGGCCCGGAGAACGTACACGCGGTGATGATGCCGTCGCGTTACTCGTCGGATCATTCGCTGACCGATTCGGAGAAGCTGTGTCAGAACCTTGGCATCAACTCCCGAGTGATCGCCATCGAACCGGGGCACGCGTCGTTCCTCGACATGCTGCAGCCCTCGTTTGGTGATGATCCCCCCGGTCTGACCGGTGAGAACCTACAGAGCCGTATTCGAGGCATCTTGCTGATGGCGCTGTCGAACAAGTTCGGCTGGCTTGTGCTGACCACCGGCAACAAGAGCGAACTAGCGGTCGGCTATTCAACGCTGTACGGCGACACCGCAGGAGCTTTCGCGGTTATCAAGGACGCCTGGAAACTCCAGGTCTACGCCCTGTCTGAGGACTACAACCGCCGGGCGGGGAGGGAGATCATCCCCCAGTCGATCATCACGAAGGCTCCGTCAGCCGAGCTTCGACCCGATCAGCGAGACGATCAGAGCTTGCCGCCCTATGAGGTGCTCGATCCGATGCTGGTTGAGTTGGTCGAGCGCAATGTCACCGCGGCCGAACTGATCGAGGCCGGAGGCGACCCCGAAGTGGTGCGCAGGATCGCTCGCCTGGTCGACATCGCCGAATTCAAACGGCGCCAAAGCCCGCTGGGCACCAGAATCACCAAGCGTGCCTTCGGCCGTGACCGGCGCATGCCGATCACCAACCACTACCGCGGCAACCCGTAACCGCGCTGAATCAGAGATATACACCGACGTGAGCTAGATNNCGGCGACGAAGGAGCTAGGTATGCGGCGACGAAGGAGCTAGGTATATGGCCGATGTTCGCACCGAGGTGACCGAGATCGTCACCGGGCTTGCCATGCTCGGCTATCGCGAACTCGACCACGCGCTCGGCGTTCGGCCGCGACTGGTCAGCAACGTCACCGAGGAGCACTTCGATCGGCTTATCGAAGCTCGGGAATCAGGCCGCTACGACGACGAGTTCGAAACGGCGTGGGCAAATGGGCAGCGGTTCGCGTACTCCGAGGAGGGACTTCGAGGTCGGGCGCCGTGGTGGCTCGAATGGAAGGGCCCTCACCGGCCACCGGCCTACGAACAGATTCCGGCCGACCTGCGAATCGATCACGTGTACCTGATCAGCTGTAAGTACGGCTCGGACATCCTCATGAACGCCAGCCCGGCTCACCTTTTCGATCGGGTCCTGGCCGATCGTCGCAGCACCAGGGCCAGCGACTGGTATGAGACCGTCTCACCGGACGCATTTCAGGATCTGTGGTCCGTCTGCCGCCGTGCCATCCTCAGCGGAGAAACCGCAGGCGAAACCGATGGCCGCGAGCTCCCGGAGCGAGCCGTCGACCTGTGCCCGGCCGACCGCAAGGTGATCAAACCCCACCTCAGGGGACGGAGCTGGCCAAGCGATGAAGCAACCGAGGCCTATCGCTGGTTGGCCGTCGACGTGTCGAACCAGTCGGCGAAGCGATGGAAGCAGCAGCTCGATCGCCAGCCGGAAGAGATGCTGTGGCGTCTGCTGCGGTTCGCCCCGTCACCATATTTTGTGCTCGGTCGGTCATCGGACGGCCACCCGCTGCACTACCGAGTGGCCACCCCGTGGGACTTTCGAGAGCGGTTTGAACTCAAGGCGTTCGATGCCTGGGGAGACGCCGTTGGCCAGCCGTTGGTTCGCTGGCGAGCCGAGATCAGGGTGGGCGATTCCGGCCAGACCTGCCCGGTTGAGGGCCACGTTGAGGTCAGATGGTCGCACGGCCGGTTCGGCGGCATGCCCGAGGCCAAGATCTACCTCGACACCCCACATCACCAAGTCCCCGGGTACTTCCCCCTGAGACCGAGCGAGATCTAGAGCCGCAGGCTGAAGAAGCTGGGAACAGACAACGAAACCCTGGAGGCAGCATGAATACCACCGCAGATGGCCAGCTCGAATACTTCGCGAGATACGGGCGGACGACCGACATCACCCACCACGCCGAGCTCGTCGCTGGGCTCCCGTCAGACCCGGCCGCTGCAGGAGAGGTCGTCCGGGGCCTGTTGATCCACAACTGGACCGCGGCGATGAACGGCATCGAGACATCACCTGAACGCGACGGCATGAGAACCTTCGGTGCGGCCCCAACCCTGCACCGCATTTTGTCCTTGGACCCATCGCCGCTCGATCAACGCAGATCAGAAGAAGAGCGCCTTATCGGCTACTGCTATCACTTCGCCGTGCTGCACTGTGCCTTTCTCCGCGCCGCCGGCGTACCGTCACGAACCCGATGCGGCTTCGCGAACTATCTCGATGACGGCAAATGGATCGACCATTGGGTCGTTGAATACTGGGATGAGAACCAGTGGCGTCTCAACGATCCACAGATCGGCCTCGACGAACTGTCACACGACGACTTCCGTGACGGCGTGCGGGCATGGCAGCTGTGCCGTGCGGGAGGCGCCGACGCTGCTGACCATGGGAACGGGGAACTCTGGGGCTGGGACGAGTTGCGAGGCAGCCTTGTCAACGACCTCGGCGCCCTCAACAAGCTCGAAATCGGAGACTGGGACTGGTGCCAGCCGCTTAAGGTCGACCCGCTGGACCAACCTCATCCACAAATCGATGCCCAGCTCGATGTGTTTGCAGGTCTCGCAGACCGAGGCCAGCCCATCAAGGAACTTCATGCCGCCTTTAATAGCGACTCCGAGATTCGCCCGCCCGAACCGATCATCGAACGGGCCGAGCGCCATTGAATCGGTGATCGCGAGCCCCCTCGTATGGCCTTGGCCAAAACTTGAAAGGAGAGAGCAGAATCCCCGCCGGACCTGCTCCCTCCTATCAAAAAAGCGAGAGTACATACTTCCGACCGAGTTGTCCGGTCGGGTAAATATGCCCCGTGTTTCGCTGGTGTCTAGGCCTAGGCCAGTGCCTCACAGACGGTGTTGGTCATGAGGGTTGCGACGACGTATGGGTCGGCGTTGGCGTTGGGGCGACGATCTTCGATGTAGCCCTTCTTGTCCTGGGCGACCTGCCATGGGATACGGACCGAGGCGCCACGGTCGGAAACGCCGTAGCTGTACTGGTCGAAGCGCTGCGTCTCGTGCGCTCCGGTGAGGCGGTCTTCGATGCCGTCGCCGTAGCCGGCCAGGTGCAGTTCGGGCTTGCCCGGCTTGCCAAGCGACTCAGCGGCGGTAATGACGGCGTCGTAGCCCTCTCGCATGGCCTTAGTTGAGAAGTTGGTGTGCATGCCTGCGCCGTTCCAGTCGCCCTTCATCGGCTTGGCCTCGATCGAAATCTCGACGTTGTGCTCCTCGCCGATGCGGTACAGCAGGTAGCGAGCGATCCACAGGTGATCGCCAACGGTCACGGTGTCGGCCGGGCCGATCTGGAACTCCAACTGGCCGTGCATGACCTCGGCGTTAGTGCCCGAGATCTTGAGGCCGGCTTCGAT
>JBOEHD010000017.1:0-44292 GCA_050633745.1 Acidimicrobiales bacterium | reverse complement strand
GGAGGAGGCGGAGGCGGGTTGGGAGGAACGAACACTTCACCTCTGGTGTTGTTCCGTATCCAATCCGAATAGTGCGCCACGGTGGTGAAAGCGCTCCAGGTCATGCAGTCGGTATGAACCCCCGCACTGATGCCGATCACATGGGCCCGGCCCTGGTGCTCGACCGTCAGCGGGCCGCCGCTATCACCGAAGCAGACATTACTCTGTTGCGTTGGAAACGCACACACCAACGCACTCACGCCAGCGATGTTTTCGTTGACCAATGGATGGCCGTCGAAACAGGACGCGAGGTCGGTATCGAGACGAAGCGGCCTGGCCTGATGCATCTGTGGCAACTGGCGGCGGTCCGGCCCTTGCTGGCCCCAGCCGGCGAAGCTAGCCAACTGTCCGGTGGCGCCGCTTCGAGCCATCACGTCATGAGTGCCGAGGCCTACCCTCTCCAAGTTTGAAGGGAAGGCGCCAACGATCTTTATCACTGCGATATCGCGGAGAATGTCGTCGTGTCTGCTCCACTCTGCGACTCGGTAACGCGTACCGTTCCGATAGTCGCTCGAACCGGCGATGACTTCGAAGTTGTTACCACCAACGAAGTTGTCAAAGCAGTGACGGGCGGAGATGACCCAGGAGTCAGCGATGATCGAACCGGTACAGAACGGCGTGGTATGTCCGGTACCCATCAAGGCAACCGTGTAGGACCGCTGCCCGTCCGGAACCGGCGTGCCGTTTACAACTGCTGCGGCGGGCCTCTGCCCATTGCCTAACCCCACGGTCAGCACCGACGCGAACAGCGCCAGAACAAACATCATCGGAAACAAAGACGCTCGCCTGCCACTTTTCTCAGACCGCCGATTGGAACCAGCAAACAACACACGAACTCCTTCGAAGAACGTTCCCCGTAGGCACAGCAAAAGCCTGTGAGCCCGTTCGGAGAATTGAGAACCATCTACCGCCGCCGGGCCTGAGATCCGGAATCGGTCGATCCCGATCGGTTTGCCCTCGACGTACATAGCTACCAACGTTGGGAAAGCCGCAGCGTTGCAAAGTGGGCATATCTCCCTAGGTGGGCCGGTGAACTCGATAGCGACGAGTCGCTGACCGGCAGGTGTGAGCAGATCTTCTTACGGGGTTCCATCACCGACCATGCAGGGTTATAACAAGACCGATGCCGGAAGGAAGGACAGCGATCGCCCCGTTGGCGAGGGGTGTGAGCGACGACTCGCTCGAACGTGACGGCTACTGCGTTTTGGCGCAAGCCCGGGAGCAGGGTCCCGAGGCCGTCGATGCGCTCATCCGACACCTGCTGCCCCAGTTGCTTCGTTTCGCCTCTGCCATCAGAGCCGATGACCCCGAAGCTATGGTCAACGAAGCCTTTCTTCGGTTGCAGGGGCGAGGTGATCTCGTCACGTTCCCCACCTTGCAGGCGATGCGGTCCTACCTATGCCGGTCAATAAGGAACCAGCTGATCGACCAGGCCCGGCAGAACAAGACAAAGCCCAACCACGTCGAGCTCCCCGAGCAGCTGCCGTCGAGGCTGCCTAGTTTCGAATCACTTGTCGATGACACCGAACACATCGAGCAGCTCCTCGGCCGCCTCTCTCCGGCTCAGCGCCGGGTTATCGAACTGCGGTTCCTCGAGGAGCTGAGCATCGAGGAAACCTCGGAGCGAACCGGCAAGCCGGTCGGCACTGTCAAGGCCCTTCAACATCGAGGAATACGCCAGCTCCGTTTGATCGCGCTCGGTGTCGCGGTCGCCGTTGTCGGCTTGGCGGTGATCTTCGCAGTCCGTCAGTTGCATCTAACAGACGTGCAACCGATCTCAACCGACCCGGAGCCTCCTGCCGAGCTCGACGGCCAGCCCGTCGTTGACGAGCAGACCAGGGTCTTATCGGGGACCCCGTTCTTCCCGGTCCAAGAAACGGCTGAGACCGATTCCACGATGGTCTCAGCGGATTCCGCCGGGGGGTCGGCCGACTTGTCGATCACACAGGATTCGACCGTCGGGCCCGCCACCGCAACTACTAGCACCGCGGCGATTTCCGAACTCCCGTTGCCTGGTGAGTCGACCGTAACGACTGCAACGCCCACGGTGCCGGCCACTGAAGCGGCGATCGTTCTTCAGTCGACGACAACCACCGCAACCCCGCTGCTTCCGACTCCCTCCGCCGGCCCGGCAACGACCCAGCAGCGAACAATTCCTGCCTGCACCCACACGTTCACCGGGCTCGGATCGGGGCTCACAGAGGGCAGCTCGGGGGTCTACTGGGTTAACGCCAACACTACGGCGTCGGTTGATCGGCAAGTGACCGTGTTCCTGCGGTCCATCTCGGCCGGTCAAGCCCCTGCTGGTGTCGATGGGGCGACCCAGGACATCATGTGGGGTGGGTCCTACTCGGTGGGCGCCCGCGACGGGTTCGGCCGATGGATCGAGACCGGGAGGGTCAGCAACCGAGTACCGAACTCATCCGATCCCGCCGATGGTGACCGTCCGATGGTCGGGCCGATCGACCAGAGCTGGGACTATTCCGCCAGTGTCGATGGCCAGCGCGTAAACGGCTCCTCGATCACCGTCACCATTCCGGCCGGCCAGTACGACTCGAATCCGATCGAGATCACGGCGTGGCGTGAGCAGCTCACGGTGGATCTGCGAACCGGGGCCACCGACGGCTTTGAGGAACCGAGGGAGTCGTTCATGTTCGAGACCGCCGAGACCCGACGATTGAGGCCAGAGGGCGCGATCTGCGACGCCATCGTCTACATTACAGACAACCCACAGACCATCTTCGTTGGCGGCAGATGATCAGGCCCGAGCTCCTGACGTTCGGGCACCGGGTTCGCCACGCCACCGTCGGCTGAGCCTCGGCTGCTATAGCGCTTCGACGCTCCAGGTCGAGGGGCGAACAAGATCGCCGAGGTTGACGTGCCAACGACGTGTCTCCCCGGCGGCAACCGCTTCATCGACGCGGAACAGACGATTGCCCCAGCTGGTCACCGGCGCCAGAGGAGAGGTGCTCATGCTGGTCTCGTCGTCAAAGGAGGCCCGGAACCAGACCCCTAGCCCGTCGATGATCTGGTCGGTGGTGGCCGTTCGCTCGACGACGTGATCAACCGGCAGGGCGGCAATCGATTCGAGGGTATTGAGGTCGAACTCAAGGATGGGTTTCGGTGTGCCCATCGTTGCTATGACCGATCCGGGACGGATCCACAGTTGCTCGGTGCGGCCCGTGTCGAAGCGGGCGGCAGTCGGGGAGCCTTTCATAGAGCTGAGGTCGATGTCGTCTGGAAGATCGATGTTCCAGAATCGACGGACCTGCATCTCCTCGCAGAACGAGACCGGCTCTACAAACAGCTGAAAGTGTGCGGGCAGAATGTGGCCGCCAGGACTGAGCACGCGGTTTCGCAGATCGAGCAGGTTCTCCAACATATTTTCGTTGAACAGCTCGTCACCCATCTGCTCGTGCAATACAACATCGATCTTTTCAGGAGGGGTGAACTCGCGGCTGTTGGCCTGCACAAACTCGATATTGGTGATGCTGTTGTGTTCGGCGATCGCCCGGGCCACATCGATGAAGTCGGAGTGCTCAACCGCGTACACCTTCGAGGCTCCAGCTTTGGCGGCCATGAACGCTAGCAAACCGGTGCCGGTGCCGAGGTCCAGCACGACATCGCCCTCGTTCACATTCCGGTGAATGCCTCGGTGATAGGCGTTCACCCGCACAGTGTCGCTCAACATCTCTTCGTGTTCGGACAGCCCTGCGAAGTTGGTCTGGTTCTCAAGGTCGTAGAAGAGGCCCATCACACGATCGTTGGTCGCCAGCTTCTCCATGCCGAAACCGAGTGTCGACCGGAGGGCTCGCGTAACGGTCTGGGCTACTCGTGTGCGCATCCTCAGAAGGCTAGAGCGATCCGCCCGACGGGCCTCCCGCTAAAGGTTTCGTCGAAAGGCGGCGGCCGTGCCCACCAGCAGACCGACCGTGAGCAGTTCGACGCGGTTAGCGATCTGAACCGCAGTGGCGATATCGGCCGGGTTCGGGCGCGGTCCGTTACCGAGAGCTGGCCGCCGTTCGACGCGATCGCCATAGCGAAGAGGTCCCCCGAGCTGGCGACCAAGAACGGCCGCCATGGCCGACTCAGCAACGCCAGCATTGGGCGACGGGTGGCTTGGAGCGTCGCGGCGCACTGTCCGCAGGATGACCGAGATATCTCCGGGTTTAACGATGGCTACCAGCCCGGCGAAGAGCCGAGCCGGGATCCAGTTGGCCATGTCATCGAGGCGGGCGGCAGCGGTGCCGAAGTGCCGGTAACGATCGTTGCGATGACCAACCATGGCATCCATTGTGTTGACCGCGCGGTATGCCAGGGCACCCGGCGCCCCCGCAGCCAGAGCCCAAAACACCGGAGCGATTACTGCATCGACGCTGTTCTCAGCCACTGACTCGATGACAGCGGCAGAGATACCGGAGGGGTCGAGGGAAGAAGGATCACGGCCAACGAGAGCTCGTAGCTCCGTGCGGGCCAGATCGAGGTCACCCGATTCCGTGACTCGGCCAACATCGTGCGCAGTCGATCGCAACGCCCTGCCTGCCGCAGCGATCGCCACCGCAGCCGAGGTGGAATGCACGACTGCTCCCGCCATTACGCCAATGGCCAGACCGGTGGCGGCGTAGGTAAACCCGGGTCGCCGGCGATCGGCCCACAGGCCATGCTCAACTCGGCCCATGACGGTGCCGAACCAGGCCACCGGATGCAGAGCAGTTGGGGGCTCGCCAAGAACCCGGTCTAGTAGTAGTCCGGCTGCTACCGCTACGCAGCGATTGCGTAAACGCTTCATCGGCCGGCGGCCTCATCGGCGGTTCGCTGCTCGATGTTCGTTTGCATCCAGGCGGAAATCCCAGCTGCAACCGAGGCGTGTACCGCTTGGGCGATCTGGCTTCCTATCGCAGAGCGAGGCCCAGCGAATCGTTGCTCCGGTTCGCTCGGGTTCGCGGGCCAGGCGATCACTACCGCATCGCTCGCTGTGCCTGTGCCCGGTACGCCGGCATCGAGAAACGCCTGGGTTTTTGCCTCGGTCGCGGTTATGACCGCGTTCGCCGCGGCCCCAGCTTCAAGCGGACTGGCCAGCTGTATGACCAGGTTGACCGTACCGGGCTGCCAGGGGGTCCAGTGACCGTCGGGATCAGCTGCCCAGGTCGGCTTTGAGATGCCGACAGTGGCGTCAACGGTCACGTCACCGACGGAACGTCGTTGCCCTTCAGCCACGTTGGCCGCGGTGAAAAGAGCGACCCCTTGGCCGTCTAGGCCCAGAGAGCTGGCGATTTCGTCGCAATGCTCATCCAGATCGGTTCGCCTGTAGCTCAATGGCACACCGATGTTCAGAACCCATGCAGCTAGTCGAAAGCCGCCACCGACCGGGGCGGAAGACAACACGGCCAGCGGACTTGGCCACCGCCAGACCAGGAGACCCACGTGTGACTCGTCCGGGGCGTGTAATGCTGCCGCCGCTGCGGGTTCGTTTCCGGTGTTCACCAACCCGGCCCCGGGCTTTGAGCCGATGCCGCGAGGCTCAGCAATCGGTCGGAGTCGAGGTGCGCCTCGATCCAGTCCGCCAGCCGATCGTGATAGTGGCCGAGTTCATCACTGAAGCCGGTCGAAGCCGGTTCGTACTGGCGTTGCCTCTTCGCCGCCACGCTGGCCAGGAACTCGCTTCGAAACCCGTCGGCATCAAACACGCTGTGAAGGCTGGTCCCGTATACCCGCCGATCGTCGTCGACCGCTCCCTCCCGTTCGCCGTCGACCACCAGCCAGTTCCTGCCGCCACCTGTTGGTCGGCCGAATCTGATCTGGTAACCCCCAACGCTGTGCTGGCCGCCTGTAACTGCTTCCACCGTTGCCGTCGATCGGGTAACGATCTTGGGATGCTCGAAGGTGGTTTCGACATCGAGCAGGCCGAGACCATCCACCGTCCCGAGGCCGGACTCGATGTCGTCGTGAATCCGCTTACCGAGCATCTGAAAGCCGGCGCAGATCCCGACGACGTCCCGTTCTGGTTTGTTGAGCTGCTCGGCGAAGCCTTCGGCCTGAAGCCACGCCAGGTCAGCGACGGTGGCTCGACTTCCGGGGATTACGACCAGGTCAACGTTTGACAGCTCACCAGGACGACTTGCCCACTGGAACTCGACGTCGGGTTCGATGGCGAACGGATCAAGATCAGATGGGTTGGCCAGGTGGGGGAGACGGATCGCCGCTACCCGAACTGGATTCTTCGATCGGCGGCTGCGGCGGACGCCAACGTCGATGTCTAGTGAATCCTCGACGCCGAGGGCCAGATGGTCGGCGAGGTGCGGGAGCACCCCAAGAACCGGAACCCCCGTTCGCCGCTCGAGTTCAGCGATTCCGGTGTCGAGCAGGCTGGCATCTCCCCGGAACTTGTTGAACACGACCCCGACGATGGGCTCCCGCAGCTCAGGCGGGAGGATGTCGATCGTTCCGTAGGCCGAGGCGAATGCGCCGCCGGGGTCGATGTCGACCACCAGCAGCGCAGGCACACCAGCGGCCCGAGCCAGCGGCAAGTTCACCAGATCTCTTTCGAGAAGGTTGATCTCGGCTGCTCCGCCAGCCCCTTCGGCGACCACCCAGTCATATTCGCTTCGTAACGACGTCAGAGCGCCCAAGACGATCGGCCGTAGCAGCTGGCTGGTGTTCCCGTAGCTATGGGCGTCGGTGGTGGACACCTCATCGCCGAGGACCACAAGATGGCTTCCGGTGGCCGAGTTTGGCTTTAGCAGGATTGGGTTCATGCGCCGATCGAGCGGAACACCGGCCGCCAGGGCCTGCATTGCCTGAGCTCGCCCGACCTCACCGCCGTCGGTGGTTACCGCCGCATGGTTGGACATGTTCTGCGCCTTGAACGGCGCTACCCGAAGTCCCCGACGAGCCCACGATCGGCACAACGCTGCGGTGACGGTCGATTTTCCCGCTCCGCTGGTTGCTCCGCAGATCATGAGCGCGCCGGAGTCCAGGCTCAAAAGTCGATGCCTTTCTTGGCCCTGATCTTGCGGTCAAAGGCGTGCTTCACCTTCACCATCTCGGTGACGGTATCGGCGACTTCGATCACCGGCTCGGCCATGTCCCGGCCGGTCAGTATCAGGTTGACCTGGTCGGGTCGATTGACGATCGACTTCGCGACGTCGTCCGGGTCGATCCATCCCCAGGTCATGGCGTAGCTGATCTCGTCGAGCACGATGAGACGATGGTCGCCGGCGGCGATGAGGTCCTTGGCGAAGCCCCAGGCCGCGGTGGCCTTGGCCTGCGTCTCATCGAGATCTTCGGATTCCCACGTGAACCCGTCGCCAGCGGCAAACCAATCGACGCCGAGTTCACGACAGACCTTCTCTTCTCCGGTGTTCCACTGGCCGCTCTTGAGGAACTGCACGACGGCGGTGTCCCAATCGCGAGCGACCGCCCGGAGCAGGGTGCCAAAGGCGGCCGTGGACTTGCCCTTGCCATGACCGGTATGGACCAGGATGAGCGAAGGAGCACTCCGGAGCTCATCGCGTTCATAGGGGGCTTCGGTCCGGGGTTCGTCCTGGCTGGTGGCCATCGGTGCTTCTCTCGTCGGTCGAGGGACGGGTGCTCGATCGACAGCCTGTGTCGGTCGAACCAACCCCAAGTCCTCGAGGGTNNGCGTAGCTGATCTCGTCGAGGATCACGAGCCGGTGTTCGCCCGCGGCGATCAGACCTTTTGAGAACTCCCAAGCTGCTACGCCCTTGGCCTGGCTTTCCTCAAGGTCGTTCGACTCCCAGCTGAAACCGTCGCCTGCTGAGAACCAGTCGACCCCGAGCCCTCGGCTCACTTCCTCCTCGCCGGTATGCCACTTGCCGCTCTTCAAGAACTGCACGACGGCAACGTCCCACCCTCGGGCTACGGCCCGCATTAGGGTGCCGAACGCTGCGGTCGACTTACCCTTCCCGTGGCCGGTGTTGACGAGAACTAACGAGGCCGCCCGTTGTAGCTCGTCGCGTTCGTAAGGGCGCTCGGTGCGAGGAGCCTTGTGTGACTCGCCTGCCCCTGTTTCAGGCGACTGGGCTTCCGGTGACTGGGGTTCAGATGACTGGGATTCAGGTGACTGGGGCTCGGATGACTGGGACATGGTGGGGAACCTTTCAGGTTGGTGGAGATCTGTGTTTGCTACGGGGTGATGCGAGAACCACCAGTTCGTCGTCGATGGTTCGGACCGAAAGCGGAGTGTCGTAGACCTCCGATAACAAGTCGACTTCGAGGACCTCGGAGGGCGAGCCGTCTGCCACCAGCGCCCCGTTGTGGAGTAGCGCGACGCGGTCGGCAAATCGAGCGGCGGTGGTGAGGTCGTGCATGGCGGCGATCACGGTGAGATTGTCATATCGCCGCAGGTCGTCGACCAGCTCCAGCACGCTCGCCTGGTGGCCAACGTCGAGGGCGCTGGTCGGCTCGTCGAGCAGCAGGATCGGGGTTTGCTGGGCCAACGCCCGGGCGATGACCACCCGCTGCGCTTCGCCGCCGGACAGACTGGCGACCGCTCGATCAGCAAACCGCTCGAGGTCGAGGCGCCGTAGTGCGTCGGTGGCGATCCGGTGGTCGCTTCGCGACTCCCGGGCCAACCAGCCGAGATGCGCTGTACGGCCCAGGAGTACATATTCGGCCACGGTCATGCCAAGGGGGAGCAGCGGCGATTGGGGGACGAGCGCCACGTCGGTTGCTGTCGGAGTGCGGCCATCCGATAACGTGACCGATCCGGTGTGGTCGATGAGCCCAGCGATGGCATGGAGGAGCGTCGACTTGCCTGCGCCGTTCGGTCCAATGAGTCCAAGCCATTCGCCAGCATCAATCGTGAGGTCGACTCCTGAAAGGGCCAGCTCGGTTCGGTACTGAACCCGAACATCGCAGCAGGAGAGCAGCTGATTGCTCATGCCTGCGCGCCGTTTCCGCGCCACAGCAGGTAGGCAAAGAACGGGCCGCCGACGAACGCGGTGATCACTCCGACGGGGAGTTCTGAAGGCGCAACGAGGGTGCGAGCGCCGATGTCGACGAATGCAAGGAATGCTCCGCCGGCGATTGCGGAGACCGGCACAATGACGCGGTAGCTGTGGCTGACCATAAGACGCACGATGTGGGGAACGACCAGGCCAACGAAGGCGATCAAACCGCTGACAGAAACAGCTGCAGCTGTCATAAGCGAAGCGGCAACGATGACGATGAGCCGCGACCGGGCCGGATTGAGGCCGAGGGCCCGAGCTTCATCGTCGCCAACCCGAAGCACATCGAGATGGCGGCGATGTGCGAACAGAACGGCGCCGCAAACAACGACGTAGGGGCCGAGCAGCAAAGTACCGCTCCATCCGCTCGTGCTGAGCTGGCCGAACAGCCAGTTTAGAACCTCTCTGGCTCTCGTTTCGTCCAACCGTTGCAGGGCATAGGTTTGGGCCGCTGAAAACATCGCCGCCATCGCAACCCCGCCGAGAAGCAACGTCCCGGGAGATGACCCCGGCCCCCTGGCGATGGTCGCAGATGCGGTCACCGCGAGGAGCGCGCCGACAAAGGCGGCGGCTGGAACCGGATCGAATGGCCCCCAGCCGATGTCGAGGCCGAATCCGAGGGCCAATACCGCCCCGAAACCGGCGCCGGCCGAGACGCCAAGAAAGTACGGGTCGGCCAAGGGGTTTCGGAATATGCCCTGATACGAAGCTCCAGCCATACCGAGGGCGCTGCCGACCAGCACGCCCAGCACGAGGCGCGGCAGCCGAATCTGAAACAGCACCGCCTCTTGGCTGCTGGTCAACGACGAATCGACACTGAGCAACGGAAGCGAGTCGATCAGCGAACTGGCAACGCCTGTCACCGGGAGGCCAGCCGCGCCGCTGGTCGCGCTAAGCAGTCCGACAGCGGCAAGGGCCGCCAATGCCCAGGTGATGGCCACTGGCGAGAGCCGGTACGCCCCGCGGGTCAGCGACCCGCTCTCGTCGACCGGATGCTGCCTGTAAGCAAGCCTGTCGCCGTCAAGGCGACTTTCAAGGTCAGGGAGCGAGTCGCCGGGCTCGGCGACGACTGCCATCGTTATGAACCGACTGGCATGGCCGCAGCAGCATCGGCCACAGCCTGGATGAACTGGGGAAGCCTTGGTCCCCAGCGGGAGGCGATGTCGGCGTTGACGGTCACGATGTTGCCGCTCTTGACTGCGGCGACTTCAGACCAGCCTGGCCGGGCGGCCAGGTCGTCGGCGGTGTAGCCAACCTGGTCGGTGATTACGATCAGCTCCGGATCAGCGGCGATGATGTACTCCTCGGTGAGCTGAGGGAAGCCGGTCTTATCGGCGTCGGCCTCGTCTGCGATGTTTGAGGCGCCCATCTCGGCGTAGACCGAGCCCACGAAACCGAACGAGCTGGCCGAGAACAAGCTGTCACCAAGCTCGTGATAGACCCGCACATCGGTGTCCGGGGCACCAGCGAAGGCAGCGGCGATCTCGTCTCGAAGGCCGGCGATCACCGTGGCGGTTTGATCGACGTGGCCGGTGGCAACCCCCAGCTCGGCCATGGTTTCGTAACCGCCCTCGATATCCGCCGGTGCTGAGCTGACCAGCACCGGGATGTCCAGCTCGGTGAGACTGGCTACGAGGTCGTTGGCGTCGTTGGAGATCACTACGAAGTCTGGCTCGAATGCGATCAGGGCCTCGACATTGGGGTCAAAGCCGGACAAATCGGTGACCGGTGCCTGCTCTGGGAAGTAGGAGTAGCTGTCCACCGCAACGATCTGGTCTCCGGCGCCGATGGCGAAGAGAATCTCGGTGGCAGTAGGCGAGAGCGACACGATCCGCCCAGGGGCGGACTCCAGGGTCCACGTGCCACCATCGGATTCGATGGTGACAGGGAAGTAGCTCGAAGCCTCAGCAGACGGCGCCGCAACTTGAGCCTCGGCTTCGTCTGACATCTCGTCGTCTGCTGCGCCCTCATCGGTCTGCTGGTCGTCTGTGGACGATTCCGAGCTATCCGATTCCGAGGCAACCGATTCGCCATCATCGCCGCAGGCAGCGGCAAAGAGGGCAAGGGCGCAAAGCAGCGCCAGTAGTCGTTGTATGGGCATCATTCAGATCCTCCTGTCGATCGAGGATCAGATGCTCGAGCGGCAGGGGATGCCGTTCGAACCAACCCCTAGTCCTCGAGGGTTACATGGTTCGTTGCGACAAGAAGCTTGACCGGACTCCCTGCTCTACCAGCTAGTGCCAGATGACAGGACTACCGTTGCGGGACAGTGCCGGAATCTCACCGGACTTCATCTCCTCGACGTGCGACGCATCCTAGGACGAGCCGGAGCGAAACGCTATCACCTGGTCGAGAACGGCGGCGAGGCGCTCGATGCCCTCGTCATGTGTTACCCCTAGTCGCACAACGCCATCCAGCCCGAAACTGGCGCAGTCACGAACGATTACCCCGTATGGCGCCAGTTGTTCGCGCAGGCCCGGAGCTTTTACAAGAATCCATGGGGCATCGGCCTGTTCGACGGCGAAACCTCGCTGTTCGAAGAGGTCGACCATCGCCGCCCGTTTCGCGGCGATGCTGGTTTGCCAAGCTGGCAGATCACATGATTCGAGCAGCTCAGGAAGTATCGCCAAGGCCAACGAGTTGACCGACCAGTGGGGCTGGCGGCGCGATAGCCGCTCGACATCGTCGGCGATCACGTAGCCGATTCGGAGCCCTGGACAGTCGAAGACTTTGGTTAGCGATCCGAGTAAGATCCCGGGGCGCTGAGCCGACCAGCGGCCGGTGGCTAGGGGGTAGAACGCTTCGTCCCAAACATCGGCCTGCGCTCCCGCGTCGGCCAACCGCCCTGTCGGGTTGTGGGGATCACTGCGCCATACGGGGCCCGTTCCATTCCGCGGGTGGAGCGCAAACTCGGGCTCAGAATGCACTTGGCCGCCGACCTCTGCGGCGACAAGCGAGATGGCCTCGCTTCCGCCGTTGGTCAGCAGCAAACGATCTGGATCGACCCCTAACGCCTCTGCCATAAGGCGAGTGGCTTCGATCGCAGACGGGTAAACGCCCAGAGCGTCGAGATGGCGGGCTACTAGCGCCTGAACGCTTGGAGCCGACGGGTTCATGCTCTGCGACAGATCCAGGATCGTTGCCGGGTCAAGACCGAGTGCAGCGGCGATGGCTGGGCCATCGCCTCCGTGTTGACCGGCGACCGGTACTAGCGCCGTCAGTGAATCGTGTCTGCTTTGAGAGTCATCGGCCACCGTGGAACCCTATGGGTTTGGAACCGAGCTGTGACTAGACGGAGTAGATCTCGTACTCGACACCTTCGGGTGTGGTCTTGCCAATAGCCACACAGAAGAGCGAGTTGAGCCATGCGTAGCGCTCATCGCCCGTTTCGAAGCGGGGCGATGTGCGGATGCTGGCCGTGCCGTCTTCGTTGCGCTTGCCATAGCCGACGTAGGTGACGAAAATGTCGGCGCCGTCGTCGGTCCGCAGCGAGAAACGTACGTCGAGCGAAAAGCCACCGTCGGGCAGAATCGTCAGCCAGTCGCCGGCCGCTACGCCTTCGGCCGCGCTGGCGTTGATCTTCGGGCCGACGAAGGAGCCACCGGTAACCGTAGCGACCACCTTGGTGCCAAGAGGGCCAGCGACCATGGGCCTGTCTACGTCATTCGTGCGAGCGGAAAGGGTGCCGATGAATACAGCTGGGAGTGCGTCAAGAGCCATCGGGTAAACCTAGATGGCTCAACCAGAAATGCCTCAAACGATGTGGCTAGTCAGCCGATTCGGGCTAGGAAGTCCTCGACGACGAACGCGAGGAATAGGACCTGCACATATGGCGACATCCCCGGAACTCTTCCAACTCAACGAAAAGCTGGCACTGGTGACCGGGTCGAGCCGAGGCATCGGCTTCGCTCTCGCCCGCGCTCTCGCAGAGGCCGGCGCCGGCATCGTGCTGAACGGTCGCAACGGCCAGGAACTAACCGTCGCTGCCGCTGTATTGCGAGAGGAAGGTCACACGGTTCACACCCGAGTATGTGATGTGACCGACGAGCATGGCGTCAAGGCGATGGTTGCCGATATCGAGGACAACCTGGGGCCGCTAGAGATCGTGGTCAACAACGCTGGCATGCAGATGCGAGCTCCGTTTCTGGAGTTCCCGATCGACGGCATTCGAGAGCTGCTCGAGCTCAACCTGATTGCCCCTTGCATCGTGGCCCAGGCCGCCGGTGTTGCCATGGCCAGCCGTGGTCGGGGGAAGATCATCAATGTGGGATCGGTCCAGTCGCAACTGGGCCGCCCTACGATCGTGCCCTACACCGCATCGAAGGGAGGGATTGTCTTGTTGACCCGTGGCCTTTGTGCCGACCTTGGTCCGCTGGGCATTCAGGTAAACACGCTGGCCCCCGGGTACTTCGCTACCGATCTGACTGCGGCGCTGGTTGAGGATGAGGAGTTCTCCTCGTGGGTCGCAACACGAACTCCTGCCGGCAGATGGGGCAACGTCGAGGAACTCGGCGGGGCGGTGGTGTTCCTGGCATCGGATGCTTCAAGCTTCGTGAACGGTCAGACGATCTACGTCGACGGTGGCATGACGGCGGTGGTCTGATGGGCCTGCACGTCGTGCTCACCGGACTCATGGGGGTCGGCAAGAGCACCACGGCGGATGTAGTGGCGGCCAAACTCGGTCGGCCGCACCGCGATTCCGACCGCGACATCGAGGCGCTCTTCGGTATCACCGGGGCGCAACTGGCCGCCGAGCGAGGCGTGGATGAGCTACACCTGATGGAATCGGCGGTCCTGCTCGGTGCCCTTGCCGCGTCTGAGCCGATGGTGATTTCGGCTGCCGGATGGGTGGTCGAGGACCCGAACTGTGTGGCCGCTATGGCCCGCCGCTCGACCGTGGTAGTGCTCGATGCGAGCGTTGACGAGATCGTGAATCGGGCTGCGACCGGTGATCACCGTCGGCCGATCGCTCCCCAGGATGTCGCCGCTATCGCCGACCGACGGGCGCACCTGTTCGATCGTGTCGCCGGCCTTCGGCTCGACGCCACCGAGCCGACTGAGCAGCTAGTCGCGGCGATCATTCGCTTCCTCGACGAACACCCACCGCGCTAGCCGAGCTTGAGCCTGAGTCTGAGCGTGAGCTGGAGCCGGGCCGCTCGGCCGTTCGCTGGTGCGCAGTTTGGGAGCCCAGCGATGCCTGCCAGTAGGGTTGGCTAGCTGGACATCGCACCAACTCTCCAAGCTGAAGGAGCCTGATCTATGCCGATTGATCTCATCTTGGTCTACGGCGCATTGGCGGTGTGGGCTGCATTGCTGGTGATCGGATTCCGACAGAAGTCGTACAAGCCGTTCCTTTGGATGGGCCTGGCGATCATGGTCGTGATGAACGTGCGCTACCTCATCTCTGGTGTCGCTGTTTCGATCCCGGCGTTTGTCGGTATCTACGACGCCTTTGACAATCTGGGCTTGGCGTCCGACGAAGGGGCGCCGGCGTTGGCAACCTGTGTCGATAATGCCTGCTCGGTGTGGGGCGATCGCTACACCAACCATTCGTCTTGGGGAGTGGCGTTCTATGACCGCTTCGTCAACGGGCCCCAGTCGCGACGCAACATGCTTTACGTGCACATCTTCTTCAACTCGGTTGCCTTCCTGCTGATGCACTACCAGCTGGCCCGGCCGGGAACTGGTGCTAATCGGGCCCGTCATCGTCTCCTCGGCAAGGTCGGTTTCGCGGCCATCAGCCTCGGCACTTTCTTCGCCGTCTGGCTCTCGACCGAACATGGGTCGGTTAGCGAGTACGGAGGTATTCTCTCGATGGTTGGCTTCTGGTCGATGTCCGCCTTTGTCTATGGCACCGCAATCAAGGGTGTGTTGACCGCCCGTAGCGGTGACGTCGCATCTCACCGTGTGTGGATGATTCGTTGCCTCGGTTCGATGTGGGGCGCCTTCTGGCTTTTCCGGGTGATGCTCGTTGTAACCGGTCCGCTGCTACGCAACTACGAGAGTGCCTCGCTGCTGATCTCGATCTGGTTCTCGGCGCCGCTAGGTCTACTTATCGCCGAGTCGTACCTCCGCCGTTCAGCCGCCTCACCTACCCGATTGACTCCAAGCGCAACTGCTGTCGCCGCCTAGGCCGCCGATAGCTAGTCGTCAGGCTCGGGTTCAAAGATGTCTTCGATCTTCTGGTCGAAGGTTCCAGCGATCTTGAACGCCAACGGAAGGCTTGGATCGTATTTGCCGACTTCGATGGCGTTGATCGTCTGACGCGAAACGCCTAACTCGGTTGCGAGGGCGGCCTGGGTCAGTTCGTGCTCGGCTCGAAGTAGTCGCAGGCGGTTCTTCATGTGTACTGGTGGGTCGCTCTGAGAATTCCGGCGACGTAGCCGAAGACCAGCACCGTGCCGGCGTGGGTCATGCTCATGTCCGGGGCGCCAGCCTCATTGAACAGACCGTAACTAAGGCTGAAGAGAACCCCGGCGGCGAAGCCGAAGGCCACGCCTTCGAGTTGGATCCGCTGGGTGAGTTCATCTGCATCGAGCAGGAACCGGCGGAACGCTGCGAGTGCAACGAGGAGCAGTGCTGCACAGACGCCAGCGATGGCCCAGGCGGCGAAGCCTGTCGGGCCAGACTCTGCGGTGAGGGTCCAGGTTGAGGCGACGAAGACCGTCGCCCAGAGCAGGCTGGTCACTACGATCCGGTAGCCATTTCGACGGTCTGCTGGCGGCACCGCATCGCAGGTTTCGGAGTTCGTGTTATCGGGTTGGGGTTCCATCTAATCACTCCAGGTCTCATGCTTGGGTATGTCATGTGTCCTTGACATGAAGACAAGGTAGCTTGACATCGCCGGATCCGCAACCCTACGTCGACTCGGCGGTGCCCCACGTTTGACGGGTGAGTTCGTACTCAACTTCACCAAGCTCGGTCCCCGGGAGCGGGTCTTCGAAATCGAGGTGGAAAGTCCGGGCATACCGCAGACCGACTCGCTCCATCACCGACCTCGATCGCTGGTTGACCGCCATCGTTTGAGCGAACACCCGGGTTGCGCCAGCAGAGAACAGCGCGTCGACCAGCGCCCGGGCGGCCTCGGTGGCGAAGCCATTACCCCAAGACGTCCGGCGAAACCGCCAGCCGATGTCGTATTCATCGCCGTCGGCGGACGGGACCGCCCCGACCCACCCAAGGAATGAGCCCGAGTCGTCGAACACCAGCCATCGCGTCCCGAGAGAGGCAACGAGCTCGCCACGGACATCGTCGGGGTTGCTCGGCTTTCCGGTTATGTAGCGCATGACTTCGCCATCGCTGTCGAGTTCGATGAGGAGATCGACATCCGAGGAAACCATGGGGCGTAACAAAAGGCGTTCTGTGCTGATCTCGTGGACCACGAGCGACATCCTCGCATGGCTTCTTGTCAGCCGCTGGGAATTGCGCTGGCACCGAGCGAGAAGGTGACTCGCTACCTTGGTGACATGAACACTACGAGCAGCTCTCCCGACCGCCAGGACATTCTTCTCGGTGGGCCAAACGAGAAGCGTATGGGTCTAGCGAGGGCGGTGCGGGTTGGGAACAGCATCGCTGTGGGTGGCACCGCAGCGATCAATGCCGACGGTTCAAATGTAAGCGCAAGCGACGTCGAGGGGCAGGCTCGTCGTTGCTATGAGATCGTGGGCCAGGCTCTCGCTGCAGCCGGGGCCCGACCAACAGATGTCGTGCGTACACGCACGATGCTGGTGAATATCGACCACTACGAGAAGGTGCTAGCCGCCCGCAAGGAGTTTCTTGGCGACACCTTGGCGGCCGAGACCATCGTTGAAGTTAGCCGCTTCGTCGATCCGGCGTGGCAGGTCGAGATCGAGGTCGACGCGGTCATCGCTCCACGGTGAGAGATAGCTCAGGGGCTATGGTAGAGCTTCTTTGCGAACCAGCCCGGCGTTGGGGCCCGACCTCTAAGGCTGTCGATCGCTGTTGCGGCGCTAATGAGATCCTGCTCGGCAATCCGCACCGTCGTTGCAGCATGGGTGAATGAACCATTGGGCGTGTCTTGTGGATTTGGGTCACGAACGAAGAGACCAGCCCCGTTGATGTCCAGGAATACAACGAGTCGGAGGTCTTTATGGCTGCTGCCGTCGTTGGCGATCGGGTCGTACCAGTCGGCCCAACGAAGGAAGGCAATGACCTCTTGCCCCTCGGCCATCGAAACGAATTCTGGTGAGTCGTAGCCAAGCTCGAAAGCCTTCTCGGGCACCGGTCCCGGGCCTGATGGAGGTTCGGCTCCCGAGTCGATTATCGCCTGTTCTTCTTCATGGCTGATGTCGGGGCGCAAACCGGTGCGCTCCGCTTCGGCGGGAGTGATTGTGAAGTTCACCTGCCCACCGGAAGCCCAAACAGAAAGTTCCGTGCCGGCGGTCACGAGCTCTACCCAGTCCGGGCGTGCCCCGAGCACCTCGTGAACTCGGATCACCACCGGCGTAGCAATCGGTACGGAAAGTTCGCGGGCGATGAGCGCTGTCGAGCCGCCAAACGCCTCCCTTGTCGGGTCGGCGACCAGGTACTCGGCTTGAGCCAACTCTACGATCTGGCCTCGAATGGCGACCTCTGCGAACTCCGGGATGAGTTCGACCTTCAACACCCGATCGTCTGGCATGTCGGCGGTCATCGTGCTCGGGCTATCGACGTCGAGCCATTGGACCGCCGAGGTAGGCGGAGCAGTAGCGGCGGGTGCAGCAGTACTAGTTGGGGCGAGCGTCGTTAAAGCCTGGGGAGCTTCGCCGATGGCAGTTGTTGTCTGCGGAGCGGAAGCACCGCAACCGGCTATCAACGCAGCTCCGAAAGCCGCCGCCACGAACCAGCACCGATGCAACATTCCACCAGTATGCAGCAGCATTCGGCGGGTGTCGCAGACACCCGGCGAGAGAGCTGCGAACCTTGATTCAGTCGGTCACATTGATGTAATCGGTCAGGGCTGATCCGAGAAGGGTGAGCTGTAGTAGCCGCCATGGACTGACTTGTAGTCCATCACGATGGAGCAGATCTGGCATGCATCGTGCACCACCCGGATCCAGGCAATCGAGACGACCGCCAGGCCGGTCGATTTTTGGAGCCGCTGGAGCGTGCGATAATGATGGCGTGGTGAGGTACGTGGGTCTGGTATTCCTGTTGCTGACAGCTGCTGCTTGTAGCGGCGAGTCTGCCATGCCTGATGCAGAGGTGACCTCCTCTTCAGTGACGGCCGCCGTTTCGCCTATCGAAGCCCCAGACTCGGCAACAACCGGAACCATCACCGCAACAACCACCGCCGCAGCGGAGCGAACGCTCGATCGTCGAGAAGTGGTTGCGTCGTCGTGGTCGGGTTGTGAGTCGAAGCTCACCGATGGATTTCATGGCGACACGATTCGCATCGGGGTCCGGTCTTTCTATGAGGACTGGAGTTTGGGGAACGAGTTGTTCACCGCGTACCTGGAACATGTTCAGACTGCTGGCGAGGTACAGATCGAACTTGTGCAGGTGCCGATGGCTGGCGAGATCCCGTCCGACATAGCGTTGCTGGCCGACTTCGCTACGAGTCAGGTTTTCCGGGGTGTCTCCGCCGAGCTGCCAGACTGTTTGCCGGTGCTCTCGTCCCGGTATTCCCAGGTCCCGGTGAACGCGATGGACCTGGCCATGCCGGCCCTGACGGCAGAGAGTGAGATGGCGCTGTGGGCAGCTCTCGTCAACCGCTCCGAAATTGATGTCAAAACCGTCGGTGCTTTGGTCCTCAATCATCCCGCCGGGCGAGCGTTACTCAACGAATTCGAGCGGTCGATCGGCTCGGAGGTAGAGCTGATCACCGTCTCTCATGAAACCGACCGCTACGAGGTCAGCGATGAGATCACAGAACTCCTCGCTGCTGACCCCGACGTGCTCTTGGTGATGACGTTCGGTGAGCCCTGCAGGCAAGCGGTCCTGGCCGCGGAAAGCGCTTTGCAATCGCCTCCGGCCATCCGGTTGATTCCTGAGGTATGCACCGGCGGAGAAACATCAGAGTCGGCTTGGAACGGCTGGCTTGGCTTCCAGCGGCCGACTCTGGACAAGGAGCGCATCGAACCTGGCCTCCGACAAGCGCTCGAGGATGTGTACTGGTCGAACTTCGCAAACGAAAGCAGATCGGTACTTGCCGCCTGGTGGATAGTCGACGCGATCGAACGGGGTGCGATCGACCGTCGCACGCTGCTCGACAATTTGCTGACAACCAGCGGCGGTCCCGATTGGCTCGCAGATACTACAAAGTTCGCTACGCAGGGCACAAAATACCCGCTGGTGATCGAGGGCGGTGTTCTACTCGAACGACGAGATCGAGCTTGGACTCAGGTCGACTTCATCGACCTCGACCCCTCTTGACGGTGCCAGCCTCGTCGTGCTGGTCTTCTTGCCATGACCGGTTTCGAACGTCTTCTCTCCGGTGGCCATCCGAACTCGCTTGGTCGAACGGTTGAGGTTGTCGACGCGGTTCTGGCCGATCGGTCCCGGCTCGCTGACCTGTACCGGTGCTACTTCAGCACAGACGAGGTGGTGAGGCTTCGTGTGTCGAGCGCAATGAAGCGGGTGACGACAGCACATCCCGACTGGACTATGGACTTCATCGATGGCCTGCAGTCGGAGGTCGCGGCTATCGACCAACCATCAACACAATGGACGCTCGCGCTGCTGTTCGATCTGCTCGAGGACCAGCTCAACGCTGAGCAACATTCACGGGCAGTCGAGATCATGCAAGGCAATCTTGCGAACCACTCCGACTGGATCGTGCTGAACAATTCGATGAAGGTGCTCGCGAAATGGGCTGCGGATGATCCTGATCTTGCAGCCTGGCTAGAGCCGCACGCCCGTCGTCTTGTCGACGACGACCGAAAATCTGTGGCATCGAACGCCCGCAAGCTTCTCGCTCAGCTCGGCAAATGATCTGAAGCATCAGCGCCCGAAGTATCGGAGGTACGCAGTTGCCGAACCTACGGCACCGACCGGGGGAGCGCCTGAGAGGCCGAAGTGGGTTGCCGTTGCGGACTCGCTATGTGCCAGCTCGGCGGTCGCCCACTGAAGCAATCCATCAGGCAAGGTGCCGGGCGGGCTGATTGTCTGGGACAGGTCCCAGCTGTGGACGATGAGATCGTGCAGCCGCAGCCGAACGACTTGACGACCTGGCAGCTCGCCTGCAACGTGATGGCATATCTGGTCTAGCCTGCCCAGCTGCTCGAACGCTCCGAGCTGGTCAGCGACCGAAGTAAGCGCCTGCTCCTTGCTCGCCGAGCCGCCGGCAAACTGCTGCATCGTGTCTTGCATAGCGCTTTCGGCTGATTGGCCGTCGAGGATCCGGATGGAGAACCAGTTCCCACCGGTGATGTGGTCGACCAATCCCGCTAGGTCCCAGCCATCGCACGGTGTGCCGAGAGTCCACTGATCATCCTCGATCGAGAGGAGGAGGTCCGAGAGCAGCCGAGACAACGTTCGGAGAGCAGCGAGGTCAACATCGTTTTGCTGAGACACGACGTCCACCCTCGCACACCGGAAGCCGACAACCACCGCGAACTGCTGCAGGTGAGTCGAACCGGCGACACATTAGTAGCCGACCACGAGCCGACGGCACGGCCGGCCGTGCCATACTGTCGCCCATGAATTGCTTGCACGGGCGCGCGGGGCGCTGCACACAGGCGTCGCGTCGCGAACCTTCGCAGGGGAGTATCGGTGCTACCTGACTTTCGGCTCGAAACACATTTCTCCCGCTGGGAGTTCAAGGCGGAACATCACCTCACCGCATCAGATGCTGAGAGCATGTCGATGCGCGAGCTGCTGGTATACGCGACGCCCGAACAGCGAGAAGCATTCGAAGAGTTCTGGCTCGGCTATACCGAAACCTGGGGCGCACCAGATCTGAGAGAGGCCATCGCCGCCACCTTTGCCTCGCGCCGCGCTGAAGATGTGTTGTGTTTCGCCGGAGCTAGCGAGGGGATCTTCGCCGCCAACACAGTGCTTCTCGACTCGGATAGCCACGCGGTGGTGGTGACCCCGAACTATCAGTCACATGAGACCCTGCCGGTATCGATCTGTGAGGCCACTGGCGTTCCGCTCGACCCCGATGACGATTGGTCGCTCGATATCGACCGCGTCGCCGCCGCGATCAAGCCCAACACCAAACTCGTCACCATCAACTTTCCCCACAACCCGACCGGGGCGATCCTTAGCCCCGATCGCTACAGCGCGCTCATCGAACTGTGCCGGCTTCATGGCATCCACATCCTCCATGACGAGATCTTTCATGGGCTTGGGCCTACCGGCACCGAGCACTTGCCGCTTATCGCCGACGAGTACGAGCTCGGACTTTCGCTCGGCGTGATGTCGAAGTCCTACGGGCTCCCTGGGCTACGGATCGGCTGGATCGCGTCTCAGGATCACGATCTGCTGCAGCGTATGGAGCGGCTAAAACACTACCTTTCGATTTGCAGTTCAGGGCCGAGCGAACGGCTGGCGATCATCGCCCTGCAGCACCGCAGCGAGTTGCTGGCCCGCAACAACGCCATCATCGACGAGAACCTGGTCAAGTGGGATGAGTTCTTCGCCCGCTACCCCGACCTGTTCGAATGGCGCCGACCGCAGGGTTCCTGCATGGCCTTCCCGCTCTATCTCGGCGCTGACGGCGTTGAGGAATTCGCTCGCAGCCTTGTCGAAGACGCCGGCGTGCTGGTGTTGCCGTCGACGATCTATTCGTCCGATCTTGGGCCGACCCCGACTGATCGCTTCCGCATCGGCGCCGGCCGCACCGGTCTTGACGCAGGCCTCGCGGCGATGGCGGCTCATCTCGACGCTCAGGCTGGCTGAGGTGCTGGTCGTTGGGCGCCGCGAGATCGAGGCCGTGCTCGATCTCGGGTCGATCGCCCCAGCAATAGAGCAGGCGTTTATCGCCGCCAGCGCCGGTGAGATCGAACTGCCGCCGGTCGGGCACATTACCTTCCCCGAGGTTGACGGGGACTGCCACATCAAGTTCGGGCATCGCCGCGGCGATCCAGACTTCGTGATCAAAGTGGCAGCTGGCTTCCCGCAGCAAGCGGCTAGCGGCGCTCCCACCGGTAACGGGCTCTCACTGGTGGTTTCGGCCGAGACCGGTCAGATCCGAGCGGTGCTTCACGACGAGATGCTGCTCACCGATGTCCGCACCGGTATCGGGGGAGCGGTTGCCACTCGCCTGCTCGCAAGGCCCGATGCAGTAAGACTTCTCGTCGTAGGAACAGGCGTGCAAGCCCGCCACCAGATCGAGGCCCACGTCGCCCTGCTCGATCGTGCACTTGAGGTGTCGGTTTGGGGGAGGTCGCTCGACGCTGCTGCCCGAGTTGTCGCCGACGTCGAGCCGACCGTCGGGGCCGCTGTGGCCAGCGATCTCCGCGAGGCCTGCGCTGAGGCCGACATTATCGTTACGTGCACCTCGGCTACGGTGCCACTTGTTCTGTCCGACTGGATCCGTCCCGGGTGTCACATCACCGCCGTCGGCGCCGACGCACCTGGTAAACACGAACTCGATCCGCAGTTGCTTCGCCGGGCAGACCTGGTCGTTGCCGACAGCCGAGCGCAGTGCTTGGATCATGGAGAACTGTCAGCCGTCGCAGGCGAGGCAGAGTTGGAGTCGCCTCCGTTAGAGATCGGTGACATTCTCGCTGGCAGCATTGGGCGCCGCCACAGTGATGACGTCACCATCGCCGACCTTACGGGTACCGCGGCCCAGGACATCGCCATTGCGCGCTATGTACTTGATGCTCTTACATGATGTGAGTCGCTAGTCAGACTCTAAACTAAGGACACCGGCGATCTGTGTCGAAACACTAAACGGCCGGGTGGGCCGCGAAAACGGAGAGCAGTCGCAGGATGCAGTCGAGGCGTAGGGCTAGGCAGGGTTTGGCCCACCTCGATCTGATTGAACGGGCCAAACGGTCCGACCAGGAGGCCGTGGCCTCGCTGTATCGCGATCACGTCAGGATGGTCAACAGTTATCTGCGTGCCTGCGGGGTGGTCGAGGCCGAAGATCTCACCGCCGACGTGTTCGTGTCGATGGTGCAAAGCATCGACAAGTTCAACGGCGACATGGACCAATTCCGGGCCTGGTTGATGACCATCGCCCACCGCAGACTGGTCGACCATCTGCGCCGGTCGAGCGCCAATCGCTCGGTTAGCGTGTCCCAGATCGAAGCCGTTAGCGACGGGCAGGTTACGTCGACCGCAACGGAGTCGGAGTTGCCGGTTCCCAATCGCGATCTGGCAAGTGCTCTCGCTCTGCTGACCGAGGCGCAGCGAGAAATCGTGGCCCTGCGGTTTGTCGCCGACCTAAGCATCGAAACCGTCTCCGAAATTACCGGCCGGCCTATCACCGCCGTGAAGTCGCTTCAGCACCGGGCGCTGCAATCGTTGCGCCGCTCAAATCTGTTGGCCAACCAAAGCGAGACGCGGTGACAGCGCCACGCCGGGACGGCGACTCCCACAAGGATACCGAGCGGGACCTCGACGAGGAATCAGTCCTTCTGACGCAGCTGATCCGCCAGCAATTCGACCGGCCAGTGTCGGAACAGGTCATGGTCAAACACCTTGGCCGATTGAGTAACGAGGTCAACAGTGCTCGACGGCGTCGGAGTCGGGTCAAGGTGCTGGCATCAGCAAGTCTGGTGTCCGCTGCAGCTGTTCTTGTCGCACTGGTCCTTATTCGGCCCGGCGCTAGTCGAATCGAGACCGGGCCTGCCGAGACGACGGAGAGCACAACGGCGCCGCAGCTCTCAACGGTTCCGGCTATTTCGACCAGCACCTCGGCAGCCCCAGAGTCAAACCCGACAACCATCGAGCCAACGACAGCCACTTCGGAGTCCACGTCGACAGCCAACGAACCAACGACAGTGGTTACGCTGCCCGGCCCAACCGGGGCGCCTTTCCAGGATCAACTCGATACCGAGGTAGGGGATATGAACGCCTGCCTGGGCGGCAACCTTGAGCTGTTCGTCGGCTTCCCCGGCGACAGTGATCACCCCAAACTCCAAGACTCGGGCTACCTCGCAGCTATCGACCGATGCAGCCAGTTCTCCGATGTTCAAGGCGTCTTCGACGGCCACGCAGTTTGGGAAGCGGGGCTCAGCGACGCCCAGCGAGACGTCGCCGATGCCGCGCTGACCCCGGTCCACCAATGCCTGCTCGAACGAGGTTGGGACGTCGGCACGCTGGTGGTCAACTCTCGCGGCCTGCTCACTTTCAGTCGCTACCCAGCAGTATCTTGGGGACAGCGGGCCAATGGCACCTATACCCGGGAGTTCACCGAATGCGGGTGGTACGACCTCGAACTCGGTTAACCATCCCGGCAACGACCCGATACTGCAGATGACCACCTCGTGACGAGAGAGACGTCTGCCACATCGATTGCCCGAGCGGGCAGCGATGTCCTACCGTCGGGCGGTGACGATGAACTCTTCTATTTCGAGTGAGCGGCCTGTCGTACGAATCTCGTCGCGTGGTCGCGTCGATGTCGTCGCCGAACAACGAGACGGTGTCGACGTCAAGGGCGATGCCGATGTCACAAGCATCGGTCGCACCACAACGGTCAGCAGCGAAGATGGACGGCTCAATATCAGGGTGCCTATCGGTGTCGACCTGATCATCGGCACCACCTCGGGCCGCGTTGCCGTGGCTGGCGAGGTCGGAGCTGTTTCGATCGTCACCGAGTCGGGGAGGGTGGCGGTCGAACGGGCCCAATCGGCAGACGTGCGTTCGGACACTGGCCGGATCGATATCGGACAGAGCGACGGTCCCTGCCGCGTCCGCTCGGAGAGCGGATCGATCTCCGTCGCCTCCTGCCGGGATGCCAACGTCGCTACCGGAAACGGAAGGATCGCCCTCCAGGGCGTTCGCGGTGCAGTCCAGGCGCACTGCACGAGTGGCCGCATCGACATCGAGATGGCGACGGCCAACGATGTAGACGCCGAGACCGTGACCGGCCGGATCGCGGTGTCGTTACCACCCGGGGTGCAAGTTTTTCGCACCGAGGCCGCCGCAGGTCAGGTGCCGCCGGACGACGCCGACTGCACCGTGCTTGCTCGCTCGGTGACCGGTCGAGTCGACGTCGGCAATCGATGAGCGCCGTCACCGCACCAACGTGCGTCGGAGCCGTGCTGTTCACCGACCTCGTCGGCTTCACCGAGTTCAATGAAGTTGTGGGCGACGCTCAGGCCGTCGGGGTGCTCGATGCTCAAACCTCGTATGCAAAGGCCGCGCTTCAGAGCCATGCCGATGCCCGTCTGGTGAAGGAGCTCGGCGACGGTCTCATGCTCTGGTTTGCCGATGCTGGTGCCGCCATTACCGCGGCATTGGAACTGATGCGCTCGATCGAGACAGCTCGTCAGGATGGCTCCTTCCCCCTGGCCATTCGTATGGGGATCCACCACGGCGAGGCGGTGGCCCGGGGCGACGATGTCGTAGGCCAAACGGTTAACATCGCGTCCCGCATCTCCGACCTTGCTGGGCCGGGAGAACTGCTGGTTTCGGATGTGGCGATCGGTGACGCGCTCGATCACAACGGCTTGGCGGAGCTCGACTGCGCTCCGATCGGCCCGGTGCAGGTCAAAGGGGTAAGCGAACCGATTTGGCTGCAGCGCGTCTTGGGTTTGAACCAGTCATCTGGACGGTAGTTTTCGGGCATGAGTATCTCCGATGAGAAGTACGTCAGCCTGGTTACATACACCAAGGACGGTCGGGAGAAGCCGGCGCCGGTCTGGATCGTCGACCTCGGCACGAACGATGCCGGCCAGAGCCAGGTTGGGTTCACCACCTCTGGCGAGAGCTGGAAGGCCAAGCGCATCCGCAACACGCCAGCGGTGACCCTGCAGCCGAGCGATCAGCGTGGGGCAGTCACCCCCGGCACCGAGATTGTCTCCGGCACCGCCGAGATCATCACCGGACCGCAGTTCGATGAGGTCAAGACCAAGGTCAAAGCCAAGTATGGCTTCATGGTCAGCATCATCTCGGCCATGAATGCAGTTCGAAAGGTGCTGGGTAAGGGCGGACCGAGCGACTCTGCCGTTGTCATCACCCTCACCTGATATCGACCTTTGTCCGGTCTGCCCCGGTCTGCTCCGGTGGTGCTGTTCTAGTTCGGCAGGTCTGTGACCTACCGCTGTGACTTACCGCTGTAAGACGCCGCTGTAAGGTAGGCCGCATGGTTGATGCTTCGCAGCCCGTCACTACCCAGGTCGACCCAGACGCGTCCGGAACCATTGATTGGGATCGCCCGGTCAAGTTCCTCTGGCTTATCGGCCTCATCGATCGTGGGGTTCAGCGGTCGCTACAGCGTGAGTTGAAACCTCATGGCCTGTCGCTCCCCGAATACTCCACCCTCGCTGTGCTTCACTGGAGTCCTGGTCTCTCCAACGCCGAGCTGGCTCGACGGTCTCTGGTTACCCCGCAGTCGATGATCGAGGTGGTGGCCCGGCTTGAGCAGCGTGGCCTGGTTGAGCGTCAGCGGCACCCGGAGCACGGCAGAATTCTCATGACCACGGTGACCGATGCCGGACGTGAGTTGTTGCAGGGTGCCTTGGCGAGCTTGGCCGCATTCGAAGCCGACCTACTCATCGATATCCCGACCGCTGAACTGGAAACGGTTAAGGGCCAGCTTCGTTCGATCCTGGATCGGCTGCAGCAGCTGCAGTAGAACCGGTCCTTGCCACTGCTCGTTCTCGGCAGATGGCTAGCTCCGCGCTCGAGCATCCTCCAGGATCTTCGTCACCAGCTCCTGGCCCCGCGCTTTCGCCTGGGCCGAGTACATGCGATGCGTGTTCATCCGGTTGGTCCGCGATGACGAGAGGTAGTTCCGTTCGTAGAGTTCGTTTCGTCCGCCAAGCTGTGAGCCGGTGAAGTCCCAGGCCAGGCGGAAGATGTTTGATCGATCCTCGGCGGAGATTTCGTTGGCGCCGGGCATGAACTCGTCGATCAGGCCCTTGATGCGGGGGTCGCCGATCTGCTGTTGGCTGGAGACCTGCAGCAGGTTATGGCTGCCGACGGTCTTGATAATGTCGTTAACCCTGGTGAACCAGACGGGGAGCAAACTGCGGAGCGGATGCATCGCTCGCGCTTCGAGCGTTATCTGTCCGTTCTCCCAGGTGGTCTGCTGGGCCTCACCTGCGACGAGCGCGCTTCGGGTCATCTCGACGTAGCCGAGGATCTCACCCAGCAGCTCCAGTGTGCGCTCGGAGTCGTCGTTGATCGCTTCAGCCATCCGGTTCACTAGGCCATAGGCAAACTCGAGCTTGGTGAGCGCTCGAATGGTGGTCTGTTGCATGACGTTTGGCCACCAAGGGCTCATGCCCATCACCGAGCTGTAGACCGTGATGTTGCCGTCGATCCACACGTTCTGCTTCGGAATCTCGACGTCATCGAAGATACAAAAGGCGTCCTGCTCATCGAACCGGCTTGAGAAAGGGGCGTCGACCGGGTTGAGGTCTGGCCGCATCCCGCTGTCGCGACAGAGGAAGACCATGCCCGGCGCATCCATCGGGATGCTGAATGAAACTGCGTACTCTGGGCCAGCGTCTGGTGGCAGGGGAGCGCCGGGGTACACTGTCTGCTCATCGGCATAGGGGGCCAGGGTTGAGAGCAGGCGGGCGCCGCGCACGATGATGGAGTCGCTGGTCTCGCCGACCTTGTGTAGCGGTACTGGGTTGTCGGCGAAGGTCTTGTCTGTCGCCTTGTTGACCGTCGGGTGAACGATGGTGTGGGTGAGCGAGAGATCCTCTCGGCGTAGGCGCTTCTGGAAGGCCACAAGGTTCTCGTAGCCTTCCTCGTTCGTGTTGTCGTCCCCGCTCCACCGGACCTTGTCGTCGGCGAATCCGGCGAAGGTGACATTCATATAGTCCGGTGTGCGACCCATGACGCCCATGCTCAGCTCGGCGATAGCGGCCAGCCCCTCGGCCCGCTGTCGCAATTGCTCAGGCGTGTGGGGAGACATATGGGAGACGTTGATTGGCTCCCCGGTTTCGGGGTCGTCGTAGAGCAGAACCTCGGGCTTTTTGATCTGCAGGTCGTAGTACGCGGCAATTGCTTCGGCGCCAGCCTTCAGCATGGGGTGTTCGACGACGTCGTCGATGCGTTCGCCGCCCATCCAGATCTCTCGGTTGGTGGCTCGGAGACCCTTTAGATAGTCATCGCCGGGGCGTGCTGGCATGTCGACTCCTTGGCTGCCTCGAAATCTGCGACCTAACGTAGACTCCGGCAATTGCGGCAACAAGCATTGCTTGATGAACTCATGAGTGCAGGATTAGCCGAGTCTGTCAGTACCCAGGTGGGCAAGGCCAACTCGATTTGTTTGGTCCGGTCCAGCGGGCCAAGGTAACTACCGCTCATGTGGCTGTAACTACCGCTCTTGTGGCTGGTCGAAGTAAAGGGTCTGTAGGAGAATTCGAAGTGGATACACCTTCTCAATCATTCGAAGTGATAGTCGTTGGCGCTGGTTTCAACGGGCTGTATCAGCTGAAGAGACTTCGCGAAGCCGGTTGGTCTGTGCGGCTGGTCGAGGCGGGAAGTGGCCTCGGCGGGGTGTGGCACAACAACCGTTACCCGGGGGCCAGGGTCGACTGCCACGTCCCGAACTATGAGTACTCGATGCCCGAGGTTTGGGAGGGTTGGAACTGGACCGAGCGGTTCCCCGGTCGTGAGGAACTCGTGGCCTACTTCGATCACGTCGACTCGGTCTGGAACCTCTCGTCGGATATCGACCTGAACACCCGAATCAGCTCGGCTCACTTTGATGACGACGCCCACCGTTGGCGGTTGGGCACCGATGATGGCCGTGGATACGACTGCCAGTGGCTGCTCATGTGCACCGGGTTCGGCTCGGCGCCCTACGTGCCAGATCTGCCAGGGCTGGAGGCCTTCGCCGGGGTCAAGCACCACACCGCTCAGTGGCCTCTGGATGGACTCTCGCTCGACGGTAAGCGGGTTGGGATCATCGGTACCGGCGCCAGTGGGGTGCAGGTTGCCCAGGAAGCTGCCGCGGTTGCCGGGCATCTAACTCTGTTCCAGCGAAACCCGGTCTACGCGCTGCCGATGGAACAACGCACTCTGACCGCCGACGAGCAAACGGAAGCAAAGCGCGATTACCCCGAGACGTTCCGACTGCGCAATGCCCCTCCTGGAAGCTTCCACGACATGGAACGAGTCAACCTTTCAGCGTTGGACGTGTCGGAAGCCGAACGTATGGAGGTCTTCGAGGATCGCTGGGCCAAGGGCGGATTTCACTTCTGGGTTGGTGCATTCAAGGACACCCTGTCCGACCTCGAGTCGAACCGGTTGTCCTATGACTTCTGGCGGGACAAGACCCGCTCACGGATTAAGGATGAGTCGCTGCACGAAAGCCTGGCTCCCACCGATCCGCCATACCCGTTCGGAACCAAGCGACCCTCGCTTGAGCAGAACTTCTACGACATCTTTGATCAGGACAATGTGTCGCTTGTCGATCTCAAGCGCCATCCCCTCGTCGAGATCACCGAGACCGGTGTGAAGACCGAGGCCGGCCACGTCGAGCTTGACGTCCTGGTGCTGGCCACCGGCTTTGATGCTAATACCGGGGGCTTCACCCGCCTCGACTTCCGAGGTGCCGGCGGTATATCGGTCGGCGAAGCGTGGGCCCATGGGGTGGACACCCATATCGGGATCGCCTCGCCGGGCTTCCCCAATATGTTGATGCTCTACGGCCCCCAAAGCGCGGGTGCGTTCTGCAACGGACCGGTATGTGCCGAGCTGCAGGGGGAGTGGATCTTTGAACTGCTCGATCACCTACGTTCCAACGAGTTGACCCGCTTTGATACCGACACCAAGCACGCCGAGGAGTGGTCGGATGAGCTTGCTGGCTGGGCGGAGAAGACACTGTTCGGCAAGGCCGACAGTTGGTATATGGGAGCCAATATTCCTGGCAAGCGTCGACAGCTGCTGAACATTCCAAACAGCGATGCGTATCTCAAAGCGCTCGCGGACTGCGCCAAGGCTGGCTACGAAGGCTTTGTCTTCGAGTAAGTCGATCACCAAAGCAAGTGCTTGCTAGCCGCTGAACGGTGTCATAAGGTCGGCAAGCCCATGGCCGCTGCGCTGTGCTCGATCTTCGCCTCGAGGAGGCCCCGTGACCCTAGGAATGATCTCGTCTCCTGCTGATCTGACGCCGGATTGGCTGACCGAACTGTTGCGGTCGACCGGAGATCTCGACCCAACCACCAGCGTTGCCACGGTGCAAGTGGCCGAGTTCGGAAGCGCAGAGTCGATGATGAGCTCCCTTTCCCGGCTGGCGTTGACCTACGACGGGGCCACGAACGCCCCGTCCTCGCTGATCGTCAAGCTGGCGAGCAGCAACGATGGCATGCGCTTCATCGCAGGCATGTTCCACTTCTACGAGCGCGAGATCCGCTTCTACAACGATCTGCTCGGGCAGGCACCGATCGAGACTCCACGATGCTTGCACTCGGAGATATACCCCGATGATCAGGGTTTCCTCCTCGTCCTCGAAGAGGTCATCGGTCATCGGCAGGTAGACCAGCTCGAGGGTATGAACTTTGATGACGCCGCAACGACCCTGGAGGCTCTCGCCGATCTTCACGCTCCTTTTTGGGGCACGGACCTCAGTGGCATTACCGACACTATGCTTCCGTTCGGCTCGGAAGCCCTGCAGCAGTTGATCCCGCCGAAAGTGTGCGGCGACTGGATCCAAGTTCGCCCGATGCTGGTCGACGATCTGCCCGCCGAGGTGGTGGCGTTACTCGACCGCCTGCCAGACGTCTTTGTTCAGATCATGAACGACATGATGGGCGATGACACGCTGATCCACGGCGATTGTCGTGCCGACAACATGCTCTTCAACGCTGATGGCAGCGTACTGATGCTCGACTTCCAGCTGATGGCGGTGTGTAACGGCATGGTCGATGCCAGCTATCTCATCTCCCAGTCGCTGCATGCCGAGGCTCAGGCCCGAGCCGCGGAACTGATCGACGTCTACCTTGCCCGGATCGCATCAAAAGGTATCGAGGTCGATCGTGAGCAGGCGATGAGTTGCTACCGGGCTGCAACGATCTTTCATCTCGGAATCGGGCTCGGGGTTCTCTCCGCAGAGGGCCTACATGAGCGTGGTGAACAACTTGGTCGGGTGATGTTTGAGCGAGGTTCCCGAGAGATCCTGCGCACCGGCGGACACCTCCACTACCCCTAGAGTTCGTAGGCTTCTGTGGCAAGATCAAACAGGCCTTTCGTTTAGGACCCACAGCGTCTACGTGGCCGATCCCGATGGCAAGGGCATCGAAGTACTCTACGATCTGCCAAGCGAGGTCTGGGAAGACGATGTCAACGCTGCGCTCAACTACTTCGAGGTGCTGCCACGCCAAGGCGAAGAGGCGCTGCAGGACGATACGAACTACCCGATGTTCGGCAAGAGCTAAGCCACCGATCACAACGGTGAATGTCGACTGCGAACTAGCCGAGATGAGATTGAGGAAGCTATGAAGCTCGGAGTGATGTTCGCCAATACCGCGATGGGTCTCGACTTCGATGAGATCCAGCGACTGGTCGTCGGGCTGGAGGATGCGGGCTTCGACACCTTCTCGTCGAACGATCACGTCATCGGCGGTCATCCCGATCGTTCCGATGGTGTCACCATGAACACGGTCGACACCGCGGTTCACGAACCAATCGTGCTGCTGTCGATGTTGGCCGCGGTCACTTCCCGCATCGAGCTAACAACAGCGATTCTCATCGCCCCGCAACGCCAGACGGTGCTGTTGGCCAAGCAGACCGCCCAGCTCGACCTGCTGTCGAAGGGCCGGCTTCGGCTCGGAGTTGGTGTCGGTCGCAACTGGATCGAGTACGAGTCGCTTGGTCAGGACTTCACAACCAGAGGCAAGCGTATGGAGGAGCAGGTCGAGGTGCTCCGCATGCTGTGGTCCCAAGAGCTGGTGAGCTACGAAGGCCGTTTCCACCATCTCGATCGAGTCGGCATCAACCCTCGCTCTCAGCGGGGCAATATTCCGATCTGGATGGGTTCATACTTCAAATCCATCTCCGAGGTCGTACTTGAGCGCATCGGCCGAGTAGCTGATGGTTGGATGCCGCAGTTCCCACCGGAGGTGCTGGCCCCGGTACTCGAACGGGTCCGTGGCTATGCCAGCGACGCCGGTCGGGATCCAAACGAGCTGGGGATCGAATGCGGCATCCGAGCAAAGAGCTCGGACGAGCCAGACGAGTGGATTCGGCTGGCGAACGAATACCAGCGCCTTGGCGCCACCCATCTCAAAGTGATGCCTACGTTGCCGCCCGGCTCGAGCACTGACGAACAACTCGAGCTGGCGACTCGTTGGTACGAGACCGTCGGACCGGAGATCCGCTGACGCGGCGCAGCTTTAGGACTTGGCTGAGCCCTGCAACCCCGAGACGTACAGCAGCGTCAACGACTCGATGACGTGCTCGGGATCGGCGATTGGTGGGTGGGTGAACCAACGGGCTGCGCCGAGAATCCCGTCGAGTAGGCCATGAACCACGACGGAAGGATCCATATCATCTCGAAACTCGCCGTTTGCGATGCCCTTGGCCAGCACGTCTGTCCAGAGAGCAAGTGAGTCTCGGCGAATGTTGCTGATCGGGGCGAGGAGTTTGTACTCCTCGAATGTGCGGCCGCTGTTGCGAAGAATCACCGTTTTGTGGGGGTTCTTGGAGCTGGTAATTACCGAGGATCGGATGAGTTGCTGCAGCGCCTCGGTCTCGCTGGCGGCGGCCGCTCGCAGCGACACCGCCTCTTCGTATTGGGCCTCGACGCTGGGAAGTAGCAGATCGAGAACGATCTGCTCCTTCGACTCGAAGTGGTAGTAGAGGCTGCCGGAAAGCATGCCAGCAGCGTCTCCGATATCGCGGACCGTAGCTCCTTTGAAGCCTCGTTCGGCGATGACCTCGGCCGCGGCGGACAGGATTTCTTCCCGGCGAGAAGGGCGACCCGCTGGCTCGGCTGAAGTTGAAGCTGCCACGTTTTCCCTTGTCGTTGAGTCGGTTATCTCCGGTCACACACGATACTCCTGATTTGTTATCAGGGGTGCGGAAGCTCAGACCGGGACTGCCGCAGGGTCGTACGTCAACAGACCGTAGCCAACGGCACCTTTGTTCTTGATGGCGGGGTTCTGCAGGGCCTTGCCCTCTTCCCATGACCAGCGAGCAACGTTGTTGCCACGCTCGACACGTGCTGCCTCGTACCGCTTGAGCGCCGTGGCCACCGAGTCCGACCCTTCGATCGCCCGTGCCAACACCACCGCATCCTCGATGGCCATCGAAGCGCCCTGTCCAAGGAACGGCGTCATCGGGTGGGCGGCATCGCCGAGCATGGCGACTCGCCCCGAGGTCCACGTCTCGAGTGGTTCCCGGTCGTAGAGGCCCCACTTGAATAGATCGTCGTCTGGAACGGCGATGATGAGGTCTAGCAGGTGGGGCGCGAAGTCGGAATAAGCGTCGAGGAACTGGGCGGCCGTCGCCGGGATCGACCAGCCCTCCTCTTCCCATTCATCGGTGCGGCCGCAGCCGATCAGGTTCATGAGCTTGCCGCCACGGAGCGAGTAGTAGAGCAGGTAGCGGTCGGGTCCCCGATGCATGGCCAGTTCTCGCTCTCGCACGATGGCGGGAACGTCGTCGATCGGCAATACGGCCCGGAAGGCCACCTGCCCATTGAACGTGGCCCGCTCGCTGCCGAACACAAATGAGCGCACCGCCGAACCGTTGCCGTCAGCACCGACGACGAGGCACGCTCGATCGGTTGCGCCGTTGGCGAAACGAACGGTTACCCCGCCTTCGTCCTGATCGAGCGATACGAATTCATGTGCGGCCTGCACCGCGTGAGGGTCGTTAGCCCGGACAGCGGCCAATATCGCCGAGTGCAGATCGGCCCGGTGCACCGCCAGCGCAGGCAGGCCGAAATTCTCCGCAACTCGAGCGCTCGGTGTCGATGTCAGGACTTCGCCGGTGGCGTAGTCACAGCCATGGAAGACGATCGGACAGCTCGAGACTGCCTCCACCGCAGCGTCGACACCCAGGTCGACGAGCCCGTTCCGTCCGTTTGGCTGCAGGATGATGCCAGCACCAATCTCGCGAAGCTCGCTGGCCCGCTCGTACACAGACACGGCGATGCCACGGCGTTGCAACCCAAGAGCCAAGGACAACCCACCGATGCCTCCGCCAACAACTATGACTCGATCAACCGTCCGGACCCGATCAACTGTCATGTGTCCAAGCTAACCCGGTGCCGCGCAGCAGCTCAAAGGAAGCGAGTTTCAGTAGCTGCGACCATCTCCGACCGCTCGGTCGATTCCTCACCATCGGTGTGCATACTTGGCAATCAGACAGCCGGCGGCTCGCATCGACCTGTCGCTCACTGCCGAGAAGGTTTGGTCGGCGCTCAACCAAGGAGTGGGTAATCATGGAACTGGGTCTCACTGGCCGCAACGCACTCGTACTCGCATCGAGCAGAGGGTTGGGCAAGGCATGCGCCGAAGCGTTGGCTCGGGAAGGGGCCAACGTCGTCATCAATGGCCGAACTCCCGAGGACGTTGAAGCAACCGCCGCCGAGTTGTCGTCGTACGGGACAACCGTGACGCCTGTCGTCATCGACGCCACGACGATCGAGGGTCGCGCTGGGCTATTGGCAGCGTGTCCGGAACCAGACATTCTGGTTCTGAACGGCGCTGGTCCGCCGCCGATGAAGTTCACCAAGATCGACCAGGCGCAGTGGGAGGCCGCGGTGCAGGGCACGATGATTTCGCCCCTACTGCTCGTTAGTTCGGTCCTCGACGGCATGACCGAACGGGGCTTCGGGCGGATCATCGCCATCACCTCAGCAATGGTCAAGAGTCCCCGCGCTGCAATGACGTTGTCCATCGCTGCTAGAACCGGCCTTACTGGCGCACTAAAAGCGATCTCTCGCGATGTGGCCAAGCACAACGTCACGATCAACCAGATCCTGCCCGAGCGAATCGACACCGGCCGCCAGCAGCAGATGGCTCGCCTCGCCATGGAGCGGCAGGGCATCACTCACGAGCAGGCGATGGCCGACATGATCGACTCCATTTCAGCTAAGCGACTCGGGCTTCCAAACGAAGTCGGCGACGCCTGCGCCTACCTCTGCTCTGATCAGGCCAGCTTCATCAGCGGTCAGAACCTGCAGTTGGATGGTGGCAGCTACCCAGGCCTCATATAGGGCCTCGAGAGGATATAGGGCCTCGAGAGATAACAGCCGACGCCGAGGTCTGACCCCGGGCTCTCAGCTATTGAGCGCTTCCGCTATCAGCCGGTGCGAGCGCACTCGGGCGGCGTGATCGTGACAGATCCCGACGATGGTGATGTCATCGGTGGCGTATTTCAACGACAACGACTCCAGCTGGTTCATTACCGTCTCCGGCGAGCCGACCACAGCCGGAGCGACACCGACTCGTGGTTCGTGCGGGCCGTCGATCTTCGCCCCCTGTCGTAACGCATCATCGATCGTTGGCACAGGACCATTGAAGCCGTTGCGTTTGAACTGCTGGATGCTGGTGGCGAGAAGGTTCGCGTCTCGATCGGTTTCGGCCGCCAGGGCCGAGACGGCGATGGTAACCTGCGGCCTGTCGAGCTGCTCGGAGGGCACGAATGCTCTCCGATAGGTGTCGACCGCGGCAGGGCCGTCCCCCGACGAGATGAAGTGAGCCCAGGCCAGGGGCAGACCGAGTTGGCCTGCCAATGTGGCACTCGAGGTGCTTGAGGCCAGCAGCCAGACCGGGGGAGTAGTGGTGCCAAGTGGCGAGGCGTGGACCTCACCGACAGAGCCTGCGAGGTAGGCCTGGAGCTCAGTCAGCCGCTCCGGGTAATCATCGCTGGTGAATTCAGATCCGCCGCGGGCGAGGGCCTCTGCTGCCGCGGAGCCTCCGCCAGGCGCTCGGCCTAGGCCGAGGTCGACGCGATCGGGGTAGAGAGCGCTCAGGGCGTGGAAGACCTCGGCGACCTTCATCGGGCTGTAGTGGGAGAGCATTACCCCGCCGGAGCCGACACGAATGCTCGATGTGGCGGCGCCTATGGCGGCTATGAGGATCTCTGGTGACGCACCGGCGTACCCGGTCGAATTGTGATGTTCAGCGACCCAGTACCGCTGGTAACCGAACGATTCGGCGTGAACCGCAAGGTCGATGGTGTTGGCGATCGCCTCCGGCGCTGTCGCTCCGGCTGGTATCGGAGTCTGATCGAGAATACTGAGCTGCACCCAACGAGCGTATGCGCTTGCCACCCTCGTCGAAAGGTCGCAGCGCTGCGGTGCCGGCCCTAGCGTCGACCGTTACTTCAGATCGTCGTCGAAAGAACCGTCGATGAGCACGAACGCGACATGGCTCGGTGACCACACGGCGGACTGGTCCAGTTCGTGCATGGCACGTCGAAGGTGCAACGTTTAGTTACGGCGTGAAGTGATTGAAAATGGCCTTTGACTTCAACGCCGCAAACTATTGATTGCGGGGGGCTCAATCGGCAACCCAGCCGCTGCCTTCGGTCCGATGTTGGTTACGGCGGCGGGCCCCGCTGTCGCTGAGGAGACCGCAACGGCTATCTGGCTGAACGTCATGCATGTCGTTGCCGCCATCCCGATCGTCGGCATGCTCAGCCAGGCAATGCGAAGCTCCGATGCATCCTGACAGGTAGCTTCCACTCAACACAGATCTTGGCTGCGCGGACAGGTGGCGACCTTTGAGCATCCGCAGTTCTGAACGTCTTCGAGCGTGCTGATCATCGCATCCAACTCGTCGCGCTGAGATCGCAGCGTGTGCAATTGCTCGGCCACGACGGTTTTCCAATCGTTGCTCTCATCGTCGAGCAGGCTGCGGATTTGTTCAAGCTCGAACCCTGCCCGTTTGGCCCGGCGTACAAAGTCGACCCGCCCTGCGGTTTCTGGTTCGAACCGGCGCTTGCCGCCGACACGAGTTGTCGCATCGATCAGGCCGATCTCGTCGTAGTACCGCAGCGTGCTGACCGGGACGCCCGTCGCCTTGGCTAACGAGCCGATCGGAAGAAGCGCGGCCTCGGTCATGCCGCTGGAATCCCAGCTAGTGCCGCGATAACCGGGAAGGCCTCGGGGTTTGATGAAGTCACTTCGAGCCGGATCGTGTCGCTCTTATCGTTGGCCTGTACATCGATGTTGAGGAACGCGCAGCAAGCCGACTCACGGGCTGCGAGGTCGCGGATCTGGTGCTCGATGGACGCCGGGAAGGTCATCGCCGCTCCGCCATCGATCGCCACCACGGCGGCAGCTCGGCCCCGCAATTCGTGCCACTCCAGAAGTTGGCGCTCGGACTGATCTTCGGTCAGGGTGCAAACGATTGGGGCCATGCCTTCATGCGGTTCTGGGTTCGCAGTCATGGGTCCACCGTACGACCTCCAGTCGGCTTGAGGTCAAGGGATTCTTCGGCCCGGCTCAGCTGCCCGCTTGAGGCGATGGCGAGCTGGTTAGCGAAAGTACTGGCCGGCTTTGATTTCGACGACTTCGTCACCCGGTCGAAAGCCAACGTTGAGCGGGTCGCCACCGTTGGCTACGACCGCCATCTGTTCACGCAGTAGTCGGCGCAGAACACGAACGCCGCGGTCACTCGACGCCAGGTGTTCTTCGGAGTGGAGTGTGATGGCTCCCTGGCTGCCCTGGGCTTCCCAGTCGCCAGGGAACCGCTGTGCTCGATCTGGGTCATCGGTCGGTTTGGCCGGAGGTCGCATCGATTCGATGCGCTCGAAAAACGACCGATCCTTGCTTCGCAGCACCGTGAAGATCTTGAAGTTGGTGTCATCGATCGGCACGACGAACCCGAGCGAATCGGTTGGGCCAGGATCGCCGAAGGGGTTGGAGACGCCTCGGACGCCGGGCAGAACGGTCTCGGTGGTTGTATGAAGCATCCTGCCGTCAGGAATCTCAGCCGTTCGTTCTACCGCCACGCCGGTCTCGGTCACATTCCACTCCAGGCCTCCGAGCTTCTCCCACGGCTGGAAGTCGAGAACATCGAACTCGCCGTAGCGAGAGCCGAACTGAGGTCCCGAATGGAAGAAGTGCAGCCAGTAGAAGTGCGCCGTGTCGAGAATGTTCTCAAAATGTTGGAGCCAGTTGAACGGAACGATGCCCGAGAAGTACCGACCGCTACCGATGTTCTTGTCATCGGTGAAGATGTGCTCCTCGGGGCCCAGGTTCTCAAAGGTGCTGTAACGGGGGAGTAGCGGCTTCTTCTCCGGCGGGCCGAGGTACGCCCAGATCAGGCCATAGCGTTCTTCGACCGGGAACCATGGTTGACGGAACTTGTCTCGACTCGCGCCGTTGTGCGGTTCACATGGCTGGTCGGTGCAGTTGCCCTCGGTGTCGAAGGCCCAACCGTGATAGCAGCAGCGAATGCCGTGGTCGTCGACGCGACCGTAGAGCAGTGAGCTGCCCCGATGCACGCACCGAGGATGGACCAGCCCCGGTAGGCCATCGATCGATCGGAACAGGATCAAATCCTCGCCCAGTAAGCGAACTTGGCTCGGCAGGTCGGTGGCATCCTCGCTCAGGCCGATCGGATGCCAGTAGCGCCGCATTAGCTCGCCCATCGGGGTGCCTGGCCCAACCTCGGTTAAATCGGGGTCGTGGGAGCCCGGCTCCATGCCGTAGGCGGTGCCCTGATCGATCCGGATCTCCACAGTGGTCTCGCCGTCGGTCATGATGGCGAATTTAGCGCAACAGAGCGCCCCCGACCCAAGGTCGCGGGGCTTTGACCGTTAGACCGGGATCCTGGCAAGCTACGAATGTTAGTTGCATGGTTAAGTAATACTAGATAAGGTTGAGTTTAGTGTTTAACTAACGAGCCATCGACTAGGAGAACCCACGGTGAGCGAACAACTTCCCACCTTCTTTATCAGCCATGGGGGCGGCCCTTGGCCATGGCTCGACGAGTCGGTCATGCCGGTGAACTTCAAGCTGTTGGCGGAAGCGCTACAGGCCATGCCTGAAGAGGTTGGTACAACGCCCAAGGCGATCCTTGTGATATCGGGGCATTGGGAGGAACCGGAGTTCACGGTTCAGACCTCCCCGAATCCGCCAATGATCTACGACTACTACGGCTTCCCACAGCACACCTACGAGATCCAGTACCCGGCGCCCGGTGCGCCGCAGGTAGCAGCTCGGGTCGTTCAGTTGTTGACCGAGGCCGGTATCGACGTGCGAACCGACGAAACCAGGGGCTTCGATCACGGGGTCTACGCTGCGATGTACGTGGCGTACCCGGACGCAGAAGTCCCGATCTTTCAAATGTCGCTCAGGGAAGGGCTTGACCCGGCTGAGCATCTGGCGGCAGGCCGAGCGTTGGCTCCGTTGCGAGATGAGAACGTGCTCATCGTGGGCAGCGGAGTTCCCAGCTATCACAACATGCGGTTACGCGACGTGCCTGCCGAGTCGAAGGCCTTCGATGCGTGGCTTACCGAGACCTTGGTCGACAGCAGCGCCGAGGAGCGCGTGAGCCGGCTAATCGAGTGGGAGAGCGCCCCCGCTGCCCGCATCGCTCATCCTCGGGAAGACCATTTCATACCTGGCATGGTGGCGGTTGGTGCGGCCCAGGGCGACGCCGGCTACCGGAACTACCATGAAGAAGACGTGATGGGTTGGATGACGAGTTCGGGTTACCGATTCGGTCCTGCCAACGGCGGCTGATTTCGGGCAAGATATGAGTATGACCAACGGTGGCGAACCTCAGTGGCTAGACCAGGAAGAGCACGAAGCCTGGGTCGGTCTCATGACCGTGCTCATCAGGGTCCCTGCTGCGCTCGATCGTCAGCTCCGGACCGCAGCAGGGATGACTCACTTTGACTACCAGGTGATGGTCATCCTGTCTGAGGCGCCCGACCGTACCCTACGAATGAGCCGCATTGCCGAAATGACCGAAGGGTCGCTGCCGCGGCTCTCACAGGTTGCGTCACGTCTCGAAAAGGCCGGATGGTTGGCCCGGCGTCCCGACCCCGACGACGGGCGTTCGACCCTTGCCACGCTCACCGCTGAGGGCTTCGAAGCGCTCGCCTCGGCGGCGCCCGGGCATGTCGACGAGGTCCGACGGCTAGTTTTTGATCCCCTTACCCGAGCCCAGGTGGGCCAGCTGGCGAGAATCGCTGATCGGATCCTGCAGGCACCCGGGAGCGGGCCAGATCCGCGACCGCAGGCCAAGTGATCGCGGCATCCCCCCAGCGGCTGTTCGGCGGCAACGATGTAGCGGCCTTCGTCGGTAGCCACCAATCTGGCCGCCTGCTAAAGCTCGGGTAGGGCTAGCCAGTCCTCCCAGGACAGGTCGCGTCCGACGTATCTCGGCGCGCTCAGCGGCCAGACGTCGGCAATCCACTGCGGTACAAACTCTTCGAGAGCGGTCTCGACATCGCTGCCGACAAGATCGTCGATGACCCACCACGAGATTTCGGCGTCGGCGCCGACTCGTTCCGGAGGGTCGATGTAGAGGCAGCCGAGCAGTGCCGTCTCATCTTCGTCGAAGAGGGCGAAGTTGAACGACTCGTTTCGGGTCATCTCATCGGCGTGACGGGCAAGGTCTTCGCGGTCTGCCTCGGCGGTCATCGTCGTGGTTGGCCAACCCCATGCCTCTCCGTATATCGACCAGAGGCGCTCCTGGGATCCCATGACTGCAACCATGTCGAGGTCGGTGTCGTCGGGATGTATTGGCCGCAGGTGATGGGAGCCTGCCGGGCCCGAGAGTTCGATCCGTGCCGGGGCAACAAAGTTCTCGGGTAGCCATGGTTTGTCGGTCATGAGGGCTTCCTCCTACTTATGTCGCTGCCGTCGATGTTACCCAAGGCCGTGGCTGGCGGCCTGGCGAGGAACGAGTGTTAGCGGTTGATTGTTTGGCCGGTGACCGGCATTGGCTATACGGTCAGACGATGAAAATCACCCTCCTCGGCACCGGGTCCCCACTGATCGATCCCAACAGAGCTGGCCCTTCAACTCTGGTCCAGGGAGCGGAGGCCACGTTCCTGATCGACGCTGGCCGCGGGGTTCAGCTTCGTCTGGTCGGAGCAGGCGCCGCGCCTTCGATGCTGTCGGCGGTGTTGCTCACCCACCTGCACAGCGATCACATCACCGACCTCAACGACATGATCACCATGCATTGGTTGATGACCCAGGAGAAGGGCACGCTGCGCATCGTTGGCCCACCGGGAACCCAGCAGGTCGTCGACGGGGCTCTGGCCATGCTCGGCCCCGACATTGGCTACCGGGTCGCTCACCATGAACAACTGGTCAAAGGCCCGCAGGTCGAGGTGACCGAGATCGAACCAGGCGACCAGCTCGAGAGCGGTGGCTGCACCATCCTGGCCGGGAAGACCAATCACTCACCGGTTGAGCCGACGGTCGGTTACCGCATCTCCGATGGCACCCACAGCGTGGTGCTCGGCGGCGACGGCATCCCTTGCGAGACACTCGACGAGTTGGTGTCTGGAGCCGACGCCTACGTTCAGACGGCAATGCGAGAGGACATGGTCCTCGCGGTGCCCAATCCAATGTTCCACGATGTTCTCGAGTATCACTCGACGGTGGTCCAGGCAGCGCAAACCGCAGCGAAGGGTGGCGTCGGCACGCTGTTGCTCACCCATTACGTGCCAGCTCCTCCGGTCGGCGACGAGGCGGAGTGGGCGGCGGGCGTGAGCGAGCACTTTGATGGCGCTTTGGTGGTCGGACCTGATCTCACCGTCGTCGATCTCGCCGCCGGAAGCTAAGCCGAACACAATCGGGCCGCCGCTCAACCGCTCCGGCTCATTGCCCTCGTTTGGTTCACCCTGGCAGTGGCGCGTATTATCCGCACTGATGCCCACGACCGAGGTGAAACGATGACTGCAGCTGTTCGACCGACGACCGTTGATTTCCACTTCGATGTGCTCTGCCCCTGGGCNNTACCAGACCTCGCTCTGGATGCGCGACGTGCGAGACCAGTTGGACCTGACGGTTAACTGGAAGTTCTTCTCGCTTGAGGAGGTCAATCGGGTCGAAGGTAAGCGGCATCCGTGGGAGCGAGAGTGGAGCTTTGGCTGGTCGATCCTGCGCATCGGTGCGCTGCTTGGCCGCATTGACCCGAAACACCTCGACGATTGGTACGCCGTCACCGGCCGAGCGCTGCACGTCGACGGCATGAAGATACATGAACCAGACGTCGCTCGTATGTTGGTTGAGGAGATCGGCCTCGATCCCGGCCTGGTCAACGAAGCGATCAACGACGAGACCACCAACGACGAAGTCAAGGCCGACCACAACAAGGTCATCGCTGCCGATGGGTTTGGGGTCCCGACGTTGTTCTTCCCCGGTGTTGATGGTGGCCCGGAGCAGACCATCTTCGGCCCGGTACTGATCGACCCGCCGAGTGGCGACGCCGCGCTGCGGCTCTGGGACACTGTCTGTGGCTGGTTGGAGTTTCCCCATCTCTATGAACTTCAGCGCCCAAAGACGAACGAAGACCAGCGACTGGTCGGCCAGACTTTCAAGCCATACATGGAGGCCCGCGACTGGGTCAGCATCAACCGCGGCAAGGTAGTTGCCATGGAAGAGGACGGCTTCAAGGTCAAGGGTGAGGCCAAAGACGCAGGCAAACTCAAGTCCTAGAACCCGCCTGTCGGTGCCGCGAGTGCACCACGAGCTCAATTTGCTAGCGGAATCATCTCTGCAATGATGGGGCCATGGGGTTGAGCAGTAGCTTCGTGGGTCGGCGTGAGGTCACGCGCCAACTCGACACGCTGATCGACGAAGAGCAGCTCGTCACGCTGACCGGCACCGGCGGCATAGGAAAGACGAGACTGGCAGCCGAGGTCGCCGCACTCCGGGAGGAGGCGGGCGTCACCATCGCGCTCGTCGAGCTGGCTCCGGCTAGCCCTGACGATGATCTGGAGCTCACGCTGGCCCGGCAGCTCGACCACGCATCGATCGACACCTTTGCGCTAGGGCTCGACGGCGCCTCGGCGCTAATCGTGTTGGACAACTGTGAGCACGTTGTCACCAAGGCAGCGGCGCTGGCGGTTCGGCTGATCGAATACCCAAATATCCGGGTTCTGGCTACGAGCCGATCGCCACTGCTGGCCGCCGGCGAGTACGTGGTCACGCTCGGACCGCTCTTGGCCTCGGCCGATGTTGGTGACGAATCGACTCCGGCATTCGAGCTGTTCATCGACCGAGCTACGAGCGCCGGGGCCAGCTGGCTGAACGTGCCAGAACAACGGGCTGCCGCAGCCGAGATCGTCCGTCACCTCGACGGCGTTCCGTTAGCGATCGAGCTTGCGGCCGCCCGCAGTAGGGCCATCGGCCCGACCAATCTCCTGCCGCTGCTGCCTCGTCAGCTCGACCTACTCGATGGGGATGGCAAGCAGACGTCGGGCGGGGCCCGAGGCGTGCGAGGCACGGTGCTGGCCAGCTATGAGCCGTTGCCTCCCGACTGCCAACGGGTCTTTCGAGCGCTGAGTCTGATTCCCCAAGGTGTCGACCTCGAATTCGCCCACGCGCTCTCGGGGGAAGAGGATCAACTCGTTACCCTCGATCTGTTGGCACAGCTGATCGATCAATCCCTGCTCTACACCTCGGTCGGGGCCACCGGCGATCTGGTCTACCGGCTACTCGAACCGGTTCGGGCCTTCGGGCTGGAGCAGCTTGAGGCCACCGGCGAGAGTCACGAGGTAGGCGATCGTTACGTTGATGCGGTCTGCAAGTTTGCCCACCACATAGTCGTGGCCACGGCCACGAGCTTCTCGGCGTCGCTGGTGGACCAGATTGCGCAGCGTTATGGGCACCTGCTTCATGCCATCGAGGTCGCCCTCGAAATCGATGAGATGCCCGATCGGGCCTATCGGCTACTGATGCCGCTCTACGCGCCTACGAAGGCCCCCAGACGTGAACAGGCTCAGCTGGCGGCCAAGGTGCGGGAACGCTGGCCCGACACCGCCGATCCATTTCGGGCGGCGGCATACGCCATCATGGGCCATATCGNNCTGTGGGCCGGTGGCGAGGACCCCGCACCTTTTGCTCGCCAGGCGCTCGATGACCCAGGGGGAACACGTATCGCCAGGATCATCGCCCTCCGGGTCTTGGCTTTCGACGCCAGCCACCGCGGCGATCGCCAAGAGGCTCGCGCCCACATCGAGGAAGCGCTAGAAGCTGCGGCTTCAAAGGGCGGCTCGTTCGAGCGCGAGTTGAAGATGTCCTGGGCTTCGCTCGTCGATGATCCCGCCGACATC
>JBOEHD010000016.1:0-4145 GCA_050633745.1 Acidimicrobiales bacterium | reverse complement strand
ACATCGCCCACTACAAGTGCCCGCGGTCGGTCGATTTCGAGGCGGAACTACCCCGGCTACCGACCGGCAAGCTATACAAGCGGCTGTTGCGGGATCGCTACTGGGGCCAGCACGACACCAAGATTGTCTAGGGCTAGCTAGACCGCGGACCTATGCCGCAGGCCTATGCCGCAGGCCTATTCCGCTGGCGATGTCGGGGTCGGGGTCGGGGTCGGTGCGGGGACCTCAGGGGAGCTGGCAACGCCGAGTGGCGAACGAGCCGTCGGGGGCACGTCGAGTGCTTCGGCTGCCCGGTCGTTCTCCATGATCTTGGTCACGATCGCTTCCCGTGCCCGATCGAACGACTCACGGTTGGTGATCACATGCTCCTGTGATTGGCGCAGCGGCTTAATCATGCCCCGGATCTCCGGCACGACGTAGCGGGCGACAAGGTCCCAGCTCTTGCGGGTGTCTTCGATGTTGGCCCAGTCGTGAGCGAATCCGATGACCGCCCCGAATCCGCCGGCTAGCTCGTAGAGATCGCGGATGCGATCGACGAGGTCGTCTGGAGTTCCGATGACTCCGATAGCGCCGTCGGAGAAGGCGACGTCGTCGACGGCCTGATCGGGCGTGTCGTATGCCACGGCGCCTTGGCGCTGCAAGGTCCCAACCGTGTACTCGTTGTGCCAGCGTTGCAGCCCGTGCTTGGACTGCTCCCTGGCCTGTTCCCGCGTCTCAGCGATGTGGAACTGGATGATGATCCGCCAATCGGAACGGTCGACGATCTCGCCGCTCTTCGCCGCCGCCTCTTCAGCAAAGCTCCACTGCAGTGGTAGCGCTTGGATACCGGCGGTCGAAAGCGACCCGATCGACAACACACCCATGCCGTACTTGCCTGCCAGGGTCATGCCAGATGGTGACACCATGGAGGCGGCGGCCATCGGGATCTGCTCCTGAACCGGCAGAATCTGTAGCGCCGCGTCGTTTAGTTCGAACCAGTCCGAGCGGTGGCTAAACCGCTCTTCGCCTGCCAGCAGGCGCTTGATGACGCCGATGGCCTCATCCTGACGATCTCGCTGGACCATCGGATCGATCCCCATGGCGTGAGCGTCCGACGCCAAAGCTCCGGGGCCGGTTCCAAACATCGCCCGGCCGTCGGTCATATGGTCGAGTTGCACGATGCGCTGAGCAACCAGGAACGGGTGGTGGTAGGGCAACGAAACAACGCCGGTTCCCAACTTGATTCGGTTCGAGCGCTGCCCGGCTGCGGCGAGGAACATTTCCGGCGATGCGATGGTCTCCCAGCCACTCGAGTGGTGCTCGCCGCACCAGAACTCGTCGAAACCCAGTTTGTCGAGATGTTCAACGAGATCCAGGTCTCGCTTGAGTTGCAGGGTGGGGTGCTCGCCAACGGGATGATGGGGCGCCAGGAATGAACCGAACCGTAAGGATCTCACAACATGACCATACGTGTGCGGGTTGGAGCACCGCCAAACGACCGGCAGGCGGCAGCTACTCAGTCGACAGCTTCTGAAACCCGCAGCTGAACGACGAGGGCCGCCAACATAGTGCTGGCGGCCCCGATCGTTACGTCTGTTGTTTCGTCTGCGCTCTACAGAGCGCGAACGTTCTTTGCTTCCTCACCTTTACGGCCTGGAGCGACATCAAACTCGACCTGCTGACCCTCGTCCAACGTCTTGTAACCCTCACCGACGATGTTCGAGAAGTGCACGAAGACGTCGTCAGCACCCTCACGGGAAATGAACCCGAAGCCCTTCTCTGCATTGAAGAACTTCACTGTACCTGTAGGCATAACACTGCTTTCGCTTTCAATGATCGGACCCTTGTGACCTGATCTTTGAATAACCCTAGATCAGATCGCAGCGGATTCCGAACGAAACCGGGCCACACTATCGCAGTCCGGAGCGAACAATGGAGATCAACGGGTAAAGGAGCTAGGAAAACACTTCGCTAATGGCCTTAGCCCCATCGACAAGAGCCTGGCCTCCAGCAGCATCGAGAACCCCGATCGGGCTGGCCATCAACCGATCGGTCAGCGCATCGGCCTCGGCCAGCTGCGCTCGGTGGGCGTCGGTAACCTCCGGCGCCTGCTCGTAGCCGAAAGTCGCCACATCGTCTGGCCTGCGGATGGCATGGGCCACGGCGTTGTCGAGATCGACCGCGGCGATAGACACCAGGTGCACACTCCCTCGAAGCTCACGCATGACCGCTGTCAGGTGGAGCGCACGAGCCGGGACATCTTCGGGTACCGGGGCGGCAGCGATCCCGGCGAACAGCGGAAGCGCAGCCGGACGGGCCGCCGCTATAACCTGCTCGGCCGCGGCGCAGTACTGATCGAGGCCTGCGACTTCACCGAGCTTGGCTCGCCCAAGGTCGGCGTTGCACTGCAGGTATGCCTCGGCAGCTACGGCCGGGGCGACGCGCTCTTTTGCCGAGTTCCAAATCTTGTCGACCAGCGGCGTGTTGAAGTAGCCGAAGGCGCTTTCGATAACTTTCGCCGAGACATCGCCCATAACACCGCCACGACCGAGGACATAGAAACGAAAGCCGTCGAGCCCTAGTTCCTTCCCCTTGGCCAGAGTGTCCGGGTTGAAGTAGAACGCAGCTCCGCCGGACCCGATCGGCGCTGCTGTTTCTTTGACTACCGCTGCTGTTTCCATATTCATCGACCTTGCTTTCGAAGCCGGGTGCTTGAGGCGGCCCCGGTCTCGGGGAACGCTTCGGCACACGGCGGGCTAGTGAGCGACAACGGTACGCATCAGTCCACCGCCATCGCCAGTTGACGGGAGCGGGCGACGATTCGATCGGTCTCGTCCCACAGCGTCCCGTCCTCGATCAGCGTTGCGCCAGCGATCTCCCTGGTCACGAACCGGGCCCGGATCCAGCCCGGTGCCGGGCGCCGCCGCACATGCACCGTCAGCTCGATCGTTGGCACCCAACCGGTCTGACCGACCAGCCCGAACACCGACGGCGGGAAGCTGTCAGCGAACAGTGGCAGCGTCAACGAGTCAGGGGCACGACCATCCAGCAGACGGATCCAGCCCGCGGTCACCGCTTCTCCTGCCACTCCAGGCTCGGCGTAGCGGGGGTCTATACGAATCTCGACCCGCGACGCCAGCGCCAGCACGACCCCCTGTCGCAACTCGAGGCGATTGACGCACTGCTCAACCGGCGCCAGATCAGGCGGGGGGATTTCCAGCGAGGAGCCATCGATCTCGCTTCCGTCGGGGATGGCCGATAGGTCGGCGAACGTGGCGACGGACTCGAGCCGAGGTTTGCCGTCCTGGTGCATCGAGCCTCGGACCGTCGATGTGCGCCTGCCGCGGCGAGCAACTTCGGTGATGATCGTGGCGTCTTGGTCGCCAAGGGCTGGCCGGAGGTAATGGGTGGTCAGCGAAACAGGGTCGGGATGGCCTTCGGCTTCGGCTGCCATGGCCCGCAGCAAGGGTGTCGCGGCGTAGCCACCGTTCGGGTTGGTGTTTATGTTCCAGTCCGAACTGATTGTGGTTAGCCAGCGGCCGGGGCCGTCTGGTTCGATGGCTGTTTCAACGTCAAATGCGAATGTCGTCATGCGAGCAGCGATGCTAGCTTCCTCACTCGTGGTCTACGATCTCGACAACTTGCCAGAAGATGTGACGGCGTTTCTAACCGAGCGTCACCTTGCGACGCTCACCACGCAGAGATCGGATGGAAACCCCCAGGTGACCCCGGTCGGGCTCACCTACGAGCACGAGAAGAAGCGGGCCAGAGTCATCACCTGGGCTACGTCGTTCAAGGCCCTCACCGTTGCCGCCAACCCCGGCCAGGCGGTGGCGCTGTGTCAGGTCGACGGCGGGCGCTGGTTGACCGTCTACGGCCGAGCCACCGTCGCCACCGACCCCGCGTCGGTGGAAGAGGCGGTGCGGCGTTACGCCGAGCGTTACCGGCAGCCGAAGCAACGCCCAGATCGGGTCGTCATCGAGATTGAGGTTGATCGCCTCGTTGGGAGTGTGTGATGAGTAGCAAGCGAGTAATCGGTTTGACCGGAGGGATCGGGGTCGGCAAATCGACGGTCGCGGCGCTGCTGGCCGAAAAGGGCGCCACCATCGTCGACTGTGACGGTCTGGGCCGCCTGGTGGTGCAACCCGATGGCCGGGCTTACCAGG
>JBOEHD010000015.1:0-6372 GCA_050633745.1 Acidimicrobiales bacterium | reverse complement strand
GGGCCCTCGAACAGTGGCAGCCCAAGTTTGTGCGGTGGTGGGAAGACCTCGGGCCGTCGGCATACAAGCGCAGCCCGGTCTACCTGCGGACCGCAGTCGATGTTGGGCAGCAGGGCTGGGCCAACTTCGNNCACGTCGAGATGCCCGACTACCGCTGGGGTGTGTTCCTGGCCGAACCCGAGGCCGACAGAAAGATCGCCTTCGGCGACCATATGGGTGAAGACGTTTGGCATGAGGTCCCCGGCGAGTACCGCTCCGACCTGCGCCGCCTGATCGTCGTCCAGGGCGATACCGAGCCAGCATCGGTGGAACAGCAGCGCCATCTGAGCCTCACCGCGCCGTCGCTGTACGACATGCGGAACCTGTTCCAGGTCAACGTTGAAGAGGGTCGCCACCTATGGGCCATGGTCTACCTGCTGCACCGCTATTTCGGTCGCGACGGGCGTGACGACGCAGACGAGATGCTCGAGCGCCACTCCGGCGACGCCGACAACCCTCGCATCCTCGGGGCCTTCAATGAAGAAACGCCGGACTGGCTGTCGTTCTTCATGTTCACCTACTTCACCGACCGCGACGGCAAGTACCAGCTCGCCTCGCTCCGGGAGTCGGCGTTTGATCCGCTGTCGCGGACCTGCGACTTTATGCTCAAGGAAGAGGCCCACCACATGTTTGTGGGGGCAACCGGCGTCGGGCGGGTTGTGCAGCGCACCCTCGAACTGATGCGTGAACACGACACCGACGACGTGCACCCTCATGGCGGTATCAACCTCGACCTGCTCCAGAAGTACATCAACTTCCACTACTCGGTTTCGCTCGATCTCTTCGGAGCCGAAACGTCGACCAACGCGGCCAACTACTTCGCAGCCGGGCTCAAGGGACGGTTCCAGGAAGAGCGCCGCCAGGACGATCATCGACTGTCGTCGAGCATGCGTCTCGTTCCGCTGGCCACAGACGAGGGCATCAGCTCCCGCGAGGTCACGCAACTCTCCGCACTGAACGAAACCCTGCGGGACGACTACAGCGAAGATTGCCAGAAAGGTGTCGATCGCTGGAATCGTGCCCTCAGCGAAGCGGGGTCCGATGTGGAGTTGAAACTGCCACACTTCGGCTTCAACCGACATGTCGGCACCTTCCGCGATCGTCGCTTCAGCCCCACTGGGCAGCCTCTCTCCGAGTCGGCCTGGCAGGCTGAGGTTGATGGCTGGCTTCCTACCGACGCCGATCGAGCCCACGTCGGCTCGCTGATGACCCAGGTGACAGAGCCGGGCAAGATGGCTGGTTGGCTAGCGCCACCGTCATCGGGAATCCATCAGCAGCCGGTCGACTTCGAATACGTAAGGGTCTAAGCCACACAATTCGCCTGGGTTTCGACCCACGGGGTCGGTTCCCCTACAAGACAAACCGTGTTGCCACTTGGCGTCGATGTTTGCAGCTTGTCGCTACATCCTCGTATCGTGTCGGCTTATGAGAGGTACCTTTCACCGCGGCCTAGTTGCTAGAGCAGCTTTCGTAATTGGACTCGGCGATTGATAATCCTTATCGGCCTGGTTCTCACATTTCTATTCGGCTTTCTGGTCGGATGGGCCATCTTCAACCTCACGACGGCCGCAAATCTGATCGAAGAACTGCGTTCGCTGGAGACGAGTGACCGTGCCCAGCGGGCCAAGATCGCTGCCCAACAACAGCAGATCCAAAACATGACATCGGCGCTGACCGGCCAGCAGAACCGTCAGATCTTGGAGAGTATGGGTTGGCGACCGCTGGCTGCCGAATCGCACCCAAAAGACGGCACCGCACTAATTCAGATCCGTCAGGTCCACTCGGGCGGGGGCGACCACTCAGCCCACTTCGGATCCCACCAGAATTTACCCTCGTCGAGTTGGGCGCCCAGGTCGAGGCCGAGCGCTCGGATCCATTCGACCAGTTCCTCGGAGTAGCGCCCTTCGGCGATCCTGGTTTCCAGGTCGTCCCAGTCCTTCATTTCCCAGCTGCCATCAGCTGCCACCACGAGGTCGAGCTCAAGGTCCTGGGTTTCCAAGGTGTCGCCAATGCGCCTAAACGCGGTCTGCAGGTTGATGTACCAACTATGAAAACGCCGCTCCGGGCCTACCCAAAAATGCCAGACGGCGTGATGATCTCCGGGCTGCTGCAACATCAGGCAGCCGTGGCCCTCCCAGTGAGGCCGACCATGCCACGGATGGAGCCCATCCGGGGTCGGCCATGCGCCCTCAGGAAAGACGAACTTGGTGCCCTGGGCCACATAGATCGCTAGGCCATCCTCGTTGTCCTGGACCACTCTGGCTGGCACGTCGAGCCATGAACGACCAACCCATGACAGCGAAGGGTCGAGCGAGTTTGTTGGCTCGTACCCCAGCATCTCTCGTCTTGTGATCACATCTCCGGGCAGCCAGTGCGACATCTTGCGGACCGTAGCAGCCAGACCCCACCCGAGCGCGGCAGCTGCTTAGCTCCCTACGGAGCGCCGAGCCTGTTGGTCTCGTAAGCCCAAATAGCGATCTCGACCCGGTTACGGGCGCCGAGTTTGGTCATAAGGCTGGCGAGGTGGGTCTTGACCGTGCTCAGGCTGATGTGAAGGTCATCGGCGATCTCGGCGTTGGTTCTGCCACCGGCGACGGTGCGAAGCACCTGCTCCTCCCGCTCGGTCAACGGTTCGATCGGTTGCACCAGTTCAGACTGATCGGACGCATCACAGAACGCAGCCAGTAACCGGGCCGTGACGCTAGGGGCGATCAACGCATCCCCATCTGCCGCGGCGTTGATGGCTTGGACGAGCAGATCGGGGCCGGCATCCTTGAGGAGAAAGCCACGAGCCCCGGCTTTGAGCGCCTTGTGTACATACTCATCGAGGTCAAACGTTGTGATGATCACGATGGCCATCGGGTTCGCAACGTCGGGTCCCGCCAGCCTTCTCGTGGCTTCGATGCCGTCCATGCCCGGCATACGAATATCGAACAGGCAGACATCAGGTCGCAGGCCCAGTGCCATCTCGATGGCCGAATGGCCATCATGAGCCTGACCGACCACCTCGATGCCCGGTTGGGCATCGAGAATCATGCTGAGGCCGGTACGAACGATCTCCTGGTCATCGGCCACCAGAACCCGAATAGTCATCGCTCTGTACTGCTTGTCTCTGTACCGTTTGTTTCGGTACTGTTTGTTTCGGTACTGCTTGTCTCTGTACTGTTTGTTTCTGCACTGCTTGTTTCTGTGCTGGTCGAGTGCGAGCGGGTGGACTGCGTGTTGGTCCGGAAGACACCGGTCCGGGAGCTGCTGTTGCTGGGGACAAAGCCGTTGCGTGGGAAGGTCGCCTCGACCGCCCATCCCCCGCCGAAACATGGACCAGCGTGAAAGGCGCCGCCCAGCAGCTTGGCCCGTTCAGCCATGCCGGTTAGCCCGAATCGTGGACCGGCTGCCGCCTCTGGGCCATCGCCCGAGTAGGCCCCGAGACCGGAAAGATGCAAACCATCTTGACCATCGTCGCGCACGGTCAACCGAACGAAGTCGGCGTCGTTTGTCAGCGACACGTCAACAAACGAGGCACGTCTGGCATGGCGTTTAGCGTTGGTGATCGACTCCTGGGCGATGCGGTAGAGGGCGGTATCGACCGACGGTGACAGGGTGCTGAAATCACCATCGATTTCAACCCGTATGGGCAGCCCCGCGTCGGCATCAGCGGCGAGCCGCTCGATGTCGCCGACCCCGGGTTGGGGCGCGAATTCGGGGGCCTCGCCGCCGCGTAGCGCTCCGACCATGGTCCGCATCTCGCTTAGGGTACGCGATGCCTCTTCTTCGATGACTTCGAGGGCATCGACCGCAGCCTGCGGGTTACCAGGGGCCAATGCTCGTCCAGCCTGGGCTCGAATAGCGATGGCCGACACATGGTGGGCAACCGTATCGTGCAGCTCGCGAGCCAATTGTTCTCGTTCGCGCAACTTGCCTTCCTCTATCTCTTGACGGCGGGACTGGACCTGGTTGCGGACCAGCACCCCAAGCTCGGCAGGGGCAAAGAAAACAATCGCCCCGCCGATGGCATCGCCGATTCCGGTGTACGCAGTAACCGTTGCGAGGATCAAGACGGCGATCATCAGCACAACAGCGATGGCACAGTGTCGGCCCGAGGCCCATCGGAACACCGCGTAAACCAAGATCAGCACGAACGCAACGGTGTATAGGCCGACCGGAGCGTCGGTGAACGGTCGGGCCGCCAAGTCGCTGACGTTCACCGTGACCAGCACGATGACCAACATCAACAACGGCTGGGTTCGACGCCACAGAAGCGTTGGCAGCAGCACCAGGCAGCTCACCAGTGAAAAAGCGGGCCAACCAAGCTCGGGACGAACGAACGTCTCGATCACCGCAGTAACAGCTAGCGCAGCTACCAGCGCCCAGTCACGCCAAACCCTGGGCGCCGGGTTGGCAACCGCTGGCTCGTTCAGAGCCGAGTAGAAGGCGTTTCGCATCACATGAGCAAGCGTAGTGAATCCTAGGGGCCAGCGGATCAGCCGAAAGTACCAACGCCACTCCCCCATCCGGCCGGGCTAAGTCGACCCGTTGAGCCGATGTGCGGCGAGACCCCATTGACGACGATGAAGACCACAACTCTCAGAGGGGATATCTCATGTCGAAAATGTTGTATCGAATAGGGCGGTTCGCCGCCAGACGGCCATGGGTAGTGATCGGAACCTGGCTCATCGTGTCGATCTCGGTCATTACCGCTTCAAGCGTGTTTGGCCGAGAACTAACCGACTCTTTCGAGGTACCGGGGCTCGATTCGACCCTGGCCGTCGAGGTGCTTTCGGACGCTAACGCCGACAGCGCCGGGCTCACCGCCCAGGTCGTAGTCACTCCAACCGATGAACAGATCACCTTCTTCGACTCGGTCGAGGCCGAGCAGGAGCTGGCCCGCATTCAATCAGGGCTGGCCGCGCTGCCCAATGTGCTGGGTACGAGCGACCCGGCCGGCGCGTTGGCCCTCGGGGCCGAGCAGGCCGCTTCCACCGGGGCAATCTCCGCAGATGGACGCATCGCCCTGATCAGACTGCAGTACCCGGTGGTCGAGGAGCTGGACCCAACAGACCTCGAACGGCTGCAGGAGTTCGGCGCCGAGGCCGCAGTCGGCTCGCCGCTGCAGATCGAAATGAACGGTGACCTGCACTGGGCCTTCGAAGAAGCCGAAACCGGTGCGGGCGAGATGATCGGCATCATCGCCGCAGTGGTCATTCTGCTTGTGGCCTTCGGTTCCCTGATCGCCATGGGCCTTCCCATCGGCATGGCCCTGTTCGGGCTCGGCCTCGGCGTGAGCTCGATGTCGTTGATCACCTACCTGATCGACATTCCCAGCTGGGCCCCACAGATCGCCAGCATGGTCGGCCTCGGCGTCGGCATCGACTACGCCCTGTTCCTGGTCACCCGGCACCGTGAGTTCCTTGCCCGTGGTTTGCCGGTCGCCGAGTCCGCAGGTCGAGCCGTGGCCACCGCAGGCCAGGCCGTGATCTTCGCTGGCGGCACCGTGGTGATCGCCATCCTGGGCCTTGCATTCGCCGGCGTGCCGTTCATGACGGCGGCCGGTGTCGCCACATCGGTAGTGGTAGCGATCATGGTCGTAGCGTCTGTAACGCTGCTACCTGCATTCCTCGGGCTATCTGGACCGTGGATCAACCGCCTCGGCATTCACCGTCGCTCATCGGTCGCTAAGAACGAGGTCGGCGCAGGGTGGGAACGTTGGGGTCGCCACGTTGCTGGCAACGCCTGGGCCTACACGATCGGTGTCACCACACTCCTTCTGGCCCTGACCGCTCCGGTCCTGGCGCTGCAGTTGGGGTTTCCCGACGACGGATCGCAACCTGAGTCCCAAACGAAACGCCGAGCTTATGACCTCGTAGCGGAGGGCTTCGGCCCCGGTATCAACGGTCCGTTGGTCATCGCCGTCGACCTTGCCGGCGAAGCGAACGCCGATGCCGCGGTTGTCGATGCGCTGGCTACAGCGATCGCCGCCGACGCCGGTATCGCCTCGGTGGCACCGCCCGAGGTCGATGCCCAGGCGGGTGTCGCGACCATCGTTGCCTTCCCAACCACCGCGCCTCAAGACAGCGCAACGGTCGACACGATCGAGCGACTGCGGGCCGAAGTATTCCCGCCGCTGCTCGACGAGACCCCAACAAAGGCCCACGTCGGTGGCCAGACCGCGACGTTCGCCGACATTGCCGAGCGGGTCAGCGACCGGCTTCCACTCTTTGTATCCGCGGTAATCGGGCTGTCGTTCCTACTACTGATGTTGGTGTTCCGATCGCTGCTCGTGCCGCTCAAGGCGGCCATCCTCAACCTGCTCAGCATCGGTGCCGCCTACGGCGT
>JBOEHD010000014.1:0-536 GCA_050633745.1 Acidimicrobiales bacterium | reverse complement strand
GGTGTGCGCGTCGCTCGCAAGCGTCGCCTCTCGCTGTTCACCATGCTTCGTGCCCTCGGCTACGACGAAGAGAACGCCCCTGGCTTCCTCGAAGCGTTCGTCCGTCACTTCGAGTTCCTCGAAGGTCAGTGGGAGAAAGATCGTGAGATCTCGCCCACGCAGGACGAAGCTCTCATCGAGATCTACAAGCGAGCTCGCCCAGGCGAGCCGCCGACGCTTGAAGCCGCACGTACCTACCTGCGCAACGCTTTCTTCGAAAGCCGTCGCTATGACCTTTCACGGGTCGGCCGTTACAAGCTGAACCGCAAGCTCGGCCCGGAGATCGAGAAGCTCGAGAAGCTCTTCCCGATGCTCGATCTCGACAAGCCTGAGATCGACCAGCCGGTTCTGTCCCGCTGCGAGGTTCTGGCTTCGGCTACCTACCTCCTCCACCTGATGATCGCTGAGCCGGGTTACCGCCTCGACGACCAGGACCACTTCGCAAACCGCCGGGTCCGTTCCGTCGGTGAGCTCATCCAGAACCAGGTCCGCATCGG
>JBOEHD010000013.1:0-54490 GCA_050633745.1 Acidimicrobiales bacterium | reverse complement strand
ACCCCTAACTTACTCAGGGCCTGTGACACCGAACGGCGAAGGAAGAGAGCTCTGCGAAGTGAGACCCGGTGGGGTAGGCCCACTGTAGAACGGGAGAGCGTTGGCGTCCGCATCGTCGAACGGACGTAGCCGCAGCCGGTCGGTTTGCAGCGTGGGCGTTGGCAGGGCCACCGGGCCGGTCGGCTAGGAGGTCACGTGGTTGGTGATGGCTTCGGACAGTTCGACTGGCTGTTCCAGGTTGACCATGTGGCCTGCGCCATCGATCGATGCGACGGTGGCGCCCTCTATGGCCTCGGCCCACGCCGCTCCGTACGGCTCAATGATCAGCTGATCGTCGGCGGCCATGATGACCTTGGTCGGAGCCGACACTCGGTAGAGGCGCTTTGAAAGTCGGCGGTTGGGGATCGGGAACATGATTTTGCCCGCGGTGCCGAGCCGCCTGCTGTTCGAAACCATGAACTGAGCGAGACCCTCGTCCGACGACATGTCGAGTCCAGGAGTCAACAACAGCGACGCATTGGTGGGGTCGTTGAACAGCAACTCGGTCAGTTCGAACGGGAGCTGGGCGAACGGGTCGGCGATCGGATGCTCATCGAGCCACAGCCCGAACGGGGCGACCAAGGTCAGCGAAGCCAGATCGTGGCGGGCGACGCAGGCCATTTCGGCGGCGATCATCGCCCCGAACGAGTGGCCGACGAGGTGCGGCTTAGACAACGAAAGCGCATCGACGATGTCCCAACCGAGCAGGGCGAAGTCGAGCATGTCCTCGACCGAGCTTTCGTTTGAGATCTCGCCGTAGCCGGGCCAAATCGGCGCGTAAACGGTGAACCGCTCGGCCAACGACTCAAGCGTCGGCTCCTCGTTTGCCAGTCCGACTAGGCCGTGGAACCAAACCAGATCCGGTCCGGACCCGCCGCTGCGGACCTCGATGTCGATACCTCGCCCGGTGGCGACGGTGGTCGTTGTCAAAACTTCTGAAGCGGTCATCAGCCAGCCCCAGGTCCGTCAGTTGTAGATCCGTCGATCGCTGGCTTGGCGGCCGGGCGGCGGGCGTTGGCCATGGTCTCTTCCGGTCGGACCCGGTTGTCGAGTCCCTTCGGCCACCAGCGGTCGTCGCCTTCTAGCTCCGGCCAGAAGTTGCGCAGTTGGGGCATAACCTTCTCGGCGAACAGCTGTGAGGAGTAGCGGGTCTTCTCGTCAGGCATGTCGCCGATGTGGAGCAGTGAGAACACCGTGCCGAGTCGCAGCCGTTTGATCATGTCTTCGGTTTGTTCTCGGACGGTGTCCGGCCCGCCGGCGATGATGAAGCCACCCTCGACCAGGTCCTTCCACGTCAACGAGGAGAACATCTTTTGGTTCTCCCGGCGGACCTGGCTGAGCACACCGGCCTTGATGGTGTTGATGGTGCGGTACCCGGGGGCGTCGGCGAAGCCGGGGTGCACGTGCAGGCAACGATTAAAGAAATAGAGCACGTGTTCGGAGTAGAGCTTTTCGGCTTCGGCGTCGTTGTCGGCCACGCAGAAGATCTGAGCGAACGCCGCCCGGCCTGGAGACTCGTCCTTGCCGCGTTCGGCCACCCGTTCCCAGTAGCCGTCCATCAGCTTCTGACCTGCCTTGTAACCGTTGAATGACAGGTACGAGTAGTTGTAGTCGTTGTCGAGGCAGAAATCCCAGGTCTCGATTGAGCCGCCGCCGGGGATGTACACCGGCGGTCGGGGCTTCTGAATCGGCTTCGGCCAGCAGTTCACGTAGCGCAACTGGTTGTACTTGCCGTCGAAAGCGAACGGCTCGTCTTCCGACCAGGCCCGGATGATCAGGTCGTGGGCTTCGGCGTATTTGTCTCTGGTGAGCGCCGGTATCTGGCCGTAACAGAAGTTGGTGTCCATCGACGTGCCGACCGGGAAGCCAGCCACCAGCCGTCCGCCGGAAATTACGTCGAGCATGGCGAACTCTTCGGCCACCCTCAGCGGTGGGTTGTAGAGGGCGATCGAGTTGCCGATGACGCATAGCGCAGCCTGCGACGTTCGGCGGGCCAAACCGGCAGCGATGATGTTCGGTGACGGCATGATGCCGTAGCCGTTCTGGTGATGCTCGTTGACTCCAATCCCGTCGAATCCCAGTTCGTCGGCGAACTCAAGCTGGTCCATATAGGTGTGGTACACCTCGTTGGCCCGCTCAGGGTCGAACAGTTTGGAGTCGATGTCGACCCACACGGAACGGTTGGTTTCCCGGAAGTCATCTGGCAGATCGGGCCAGGGCATCAGGTTGAACCAGCAGAATTTAACCATTTTGGGGCTCCTCGGGGCTATTTCCCGTCTTGAGGTCGCCGAGGTTGCTCACAGTTGTGCCCCGGACCCTAGGCAGGGTGGCCTTCGGCTAGTTTGTTACGTGAATGATGGTTCGGGCCAGTTTGGCCGACCTAAATTGTTTTCAAGGACTTCGCTGCGAGAACGAAGTCGAGATCGCAGCAAGAACGAAGCCAAAGATTGAAGTAGGTGCGGCAATGGCGACAGGCGATGAAACAAAGGCGGGTCCTAGGCCATCGTTGCCACCCCCCGGCATCCCTCCGCTTGAGGGGAGCGAGGAAGTTACAACGCAGCGCTCTCCGATCGATGAGACAACCGTAGGCGACGGCGGGTTCTTCACCGAACGGGAACCTCTCGACCAGTTCGCCCCGGTTGCACCCGTGCCTGAGCAGCGACGGCGCACACCTCCCAAGCCGCAGATCTTGGCCCCGCAGGCCAACGAGTGGGCCACCAACCAACAAGAGGTTGAGGTGGTGAAGGGTCGCAGGACTGGGTTTTTCCTACTCTTCCTTTTGGCACTACTGGTCGTCGCTGTGCTGGCGTTGTTCCTGGCGCTGCGATCGGTGTTGAACAGCGGCGACGATACCGCGGCCACCGCCCCAACTTCTGATGAAGTGTCGAGCGGTTCGGTGATCGAGGGCGGCGAGTCCGTCGATGTCACCACGCCGACGACGGTGCCAACAACTGTTCTCGACCCCAATCAGCTTCAGGTTTCACTGATCGAGAATCCGTTCATCTGCGACGGTGGCACGCGGCAGTTTGCCGAGCTGGGTGGCGCTGCTCCGAATGAAGAGGTCACGTTTAACTCGCCTCAGTCGGCCAACATCAAGTCCGGTACCGCCGATGCCAACGGCGCGCTGCCGATCCGCTGGCAGTGTGATCCCGAGCAGGCGGGCACGACGTGGGAGCTGACTGCGGCTGGAGTGACCTCTGGCAAGTCGGCCACCTTTATCTTTGCCGGTGTTACCGCCCCGGCCACCGCAACGACAACACCTCCGGCCCTCGTCGTTGACGTCATCGAAAACCCGTTCAAGTGCAACGGCGAATCCAGAATCTTCGGCGGACTGACCGGCGCATCGCCGGGCGAGCAGATCGCCTTCACCTCACCTCAGGCCAGCGGGATTCTCAACGGAACCGCCGACGGCGATGGCGCAACGTCGATCCGTTGGCAGTGTGACCCAGACCAGGTTGGCACTACCTGGGAGCTGACCGCGACCGGCGTCGAGTCGGGACGCACTGTCACCTTCAGCTTCGCCGGCTCCTAAGTCGAGCAACTACCTCCGATGTTGCAGACGAGGTCGCTGGCCGGTGTGTGCTCAATACGTTTTGTGGTCCACCAACCGTGCGGTCCGTCGTTGCTCAGGGCGTAGGCGTTGGTTCGATTCGGGTCCCCGGCCACCGCGATCATCAGCTGTTCCGGTCGTGTCACGATCGGCACAAGCCGATCGGGGTCGTCGGACTCGGCGAACACCGCCGGGAGCAGCCCTTCGGTGACGAGGTCGCTGAGCCGCCGGCGACCAGCGGTTAGATTGCTCCACTCGCCGATCATCTTCTCGAACGTGCTGGCCGGAATGCGGGCGTGTTCGAACAGCGCCTCCTGCACATCTTGTTTCGACCACCCGGCCTTGGCGAACATACGGGCGAGAATCGGCGAGATGACCAACAGCGGCTGGAACTGATCGTGGCCCAGCCCGTAAACATGGGTCAGGTCCCACGCCGCCACTCGGGTGAGACCATTGGCCAGGTAAGGAACGATCTCTTTTGGCGTCGATCCAAAGACGCTGCCAACGATAGTTCCGCTGTTCATCCGGGCCATGGTGACGGTGTCGTCGTCGCTGCCGAAACCGAAGTCGCCGCTCAGCGGTTGCCAGCCGATCTCGGCCAGGCATTCGGCATCTTCTGCCAGCACGACCCGGGTCGAGTTGCCGAACGTCGCCTTGTCGTGTTCGTCGGCGGTGAAGCCAAATACGTTACGGAGGTAGAGACGCAGCCATCGCCCCACGCTGGTGTTGGCGTGCGCTCCCTCGCGCATGGCCCCTGAGCGAGCGTTGAAGCCGAGCTTCGCAGCGTTTGGTCCGTCGATGATTATGAGTGCGTCGGCACCGGTTGTATTACCGGAATGCTCGGCGCCGTAAGCGGGATCGGCCAGTACCTCGGTGATGGCGATCAGCACCGGCAGGTACTCGGGTTTGCAGCCCGCCATCACCGCGTTGACGGCAATCGACCAGATCGTCAGATCGCGCCCGGACGATGTTGCAGCACCGAGGACTTTCCACGGGTCGTGACCAGAATCGGCCAGTAGCGCTTCGACACGTTCACGGGTTGGAGGGATGATTGGGTGCCCGTCGGTCCAACCTTGCTCCAGGAAATGCTGGTTGATCTCGTCCAGGTTTCCTGACACCGCGATGTCGAGTGCGCCTGGTTCGTCGTTGCCAGCCTCAGCGATCGAGTCTTGGCCGGTGAGTCCTTCGACGATCTGATCGATTGTGTGCGTCACGAAGTTGGCCGTCATCTGCTCCGCCGACTGTGCATCGACGTGACCGACGGTTACCGCCAGCGCCATCTTGTCGTACCCATGGCCGCGGCCGGTAGCGCTGGCTTGTCCTTCGAAACCCTCGCAGACAATCGACACCGTTGGGATGCCGGCGGTTTCGGCCGCGATTGATGCCCGCAACACGGCGGGCGTACAGCTACCTCAACAACCCATCCCGGACACCACGGCATCGACGTGACGTCGCTTCAGTTCCTCACCGAGACGTCCAACACGTTCCTTCTCGTCGGCTCCGTGCAGGTTGCCGAACTCCTCGTAGCCAACGATCTCGATATCGGGGAACCGGCGGCTCAGCTCCTGATCGAGCACGGGAAACAGCTCGTCGCCTCGGAAGAGGTAGTCCCACAGGAACGCCACGCGGGCGCCGGCGAGTGATTCGAGGCGGTCTGCGGTGCGCCTGCTTTGAACGCCCTGGGGAGACCGCGGCCAAACAACGTCATACGTGGGTTCCATGTACACCATCATGCATGACTTCCGGAGGAATTCGATAGCGAAACTGGCACGGAAGCTGCTCTTGGCTAGCATCAAGCCTCATGGATTCGATTGATCGCGCAATTCTGTGCCAATTGCAGCAGAACGGTCGTATCGCCAACAACGAACTCGCAGCATCGGTGGGCTTGAGCCCGTCGCCATGTTTGCGTCGGGTCAAGAGCCTGGAAGCAGCCGGCGTCATCACCGGATACACCGCCGTGCTCGACCGTTCCTCGATCGGCTGTGACTACGAACCGATCGTCTGGGTCACGCTCTCAGCGGTCACTCGAGACTCTCTTCTCGAGTTCGAAGAGGCGGTCGGGAACATCCCGGAGATAACCGAAGCAGCACGGATGATGGGTCAACCCGACTATCTGCTGCGCGTCGTCTGTCGAGATGCGGCCGGATTCGAGGCCCTCTACATCGACCAGCTGGCCAGCCTCCCACACGTTCAGACGCTCACGTCGCAGTTGGCGATGAAGATCGTGAAGCGAACTTCCGAGCTTCCGATCCAACCCTGACCGTGCGATCGCGGTGGCGATCAGATCGGGCTCGACTTCAGCTGAAGCGGATGAAGCTAGCGCCGATTCCGATCACGGTGAGCACGGCCAGATAGACCAGCACGATTCGTACGTCGCCCAGGATGCACTTGCTGTCGGCAGCCCCCGATCGCCACGCTCGCCAGTATTTGGCGAACCCCATGGCTGCAAGCACCGCGAGGCTGATCGGTCCGAACAGCCAGGTCAACAGCGCGGTGGTGGCGATGACGCACCACCCGAGCGGATCGACGGTTGGTCTATCGGAACCGGCCCCATCGACGCTGGAAGTAGCGGACTGGTGGCCTAGGAGGTCCGGAGGAATACGGGGATCGGTCATAGCTTTTCCAGGTTCATGGCTGTTCCAGGTTCATAGCTGCTCCGCTGAAGTCTTGCTCGTGATGCTTACCGAGGCTGCGCCGTTCTTGTGCCTGCCAGACGATGCCAATGACAGGCGTCGGTCGGCCAGAGGACCCCATGCTTGGACCGCACAAAACGGCGCACATTGATGGGCGTCATCGGTCGACTTGGTGCCGACGTGTACGCAGCACTGCATGAGTCGGGGCTCGATCATCGTGTCGATGTCCATGAACGGTTTGACCGTCACCCGGACAACCCTTTGGGCCAGAAGACGCCGCAGCCGACGACCTTTGCCGAAACGATCGGCCGCCAACGTGGCCAACTGTCCGACTCCGAGATCACAACTGGCACAGACGGTGGAGAACGCCTGGCCGATGTCGGGATGCGATAACGAAGTTTGATCGCTGAGCAGACCGAGAATCGCCGACTTCACCAGGGCTTTGGTTTCCCTGGCCAACTCCGGGCTGGTGATCTTGTTTGCCACCAGATCGAGATGCTCGGCCAGCTGGTCCTCACCGATGAGCGAGATCAGCGATCGCCAGTTCTCATCATCGGTCTTGATCATGTAGCCAACGCTGGCGCAGTGAGGGTGAGAGCAAGGCAGCGCGGTGAGGTCACGCCAGGTCATCAGTCCGGAAGTCTGGCTTTCGAGGCGAGCCAGCACACCGGTGTGGGTCAACCGGTCGATCGGGTCGATAGCGCCGCTGCGGCCAGAGCCGAACTGAGGTTGCACGCTCACCCCGCCGACGAAGTCGTGATCGAGGGCAACGGCGATCACATCGCCGATCTCGTCGTCGTTGACCCCCTTGGTCGCGGTCATGGTCAGCGTGGTGAAGATCTCGGCCTCGCTCAAGCGTTTGATGGCCCGTAGTTTCATTGGCCCGAGATCGGCACCTCGGTGGTGGCGATGGCTCGACCCTCGCAGACCGTCGAACTGCAGGTAGACCTCGACCCGCTCGTCGTAGCGCTGGATAGTCTCGATCAGCCGATCGTCCTTGGCCAGCAGCACACCGTTGGTGTTGATCAGGATGCGGTGGATGTCGCGGTCGGTCAGCTCATCGAGCAGTCGGCCAAATTCGGGGTGAAGCGTTGGCTCGCCGCCGCTGAGCATGACGACATCGAGGCGGCCGTTCTCTCTTGCCAACCGCTGGTCGACCGAGGCCAGAATCTCCTCCACCGGCACCGCTCCATCACCTCTCGTCGGTGAGTCGGTGAAGCATGTTGGGCAAGCAAGATTGCAGCCCTCAACAATGTCGGCCAGCAGGATGCAGGTGTGTTGCGTCTGCAGTTCGCCCAGTCCTCGGGCGTAGGCCAGCGGGATGGGGTCGTAGTTGTCGACGGTGTCTGGAACATGGTGCTTTGTCGGGGCGGTCCAGCGCTCCAACCAGTCGAGAATCTCCGGGTGCTCGTCGTACAGGGTGACGATCCGACCGTGCTTTTGGCAGCCCCGTACCAGCCAAACCTGTCCGTCGGCTTCGCTGAGATAGCCAGCCAATCGACCGATCGAAGCCAGGTCGGCGTCGGGGTTCTCCCGGTGGCACTGGCCGCAATAGGCCGTGAGATACTGCCGGATCTTGTCGGTACGGACCGGCATCCCGGGAGCTGAACCGAGAGTGTCGATATGCCTAGGCACCGTACGCCGCCGCCAGTAAGGCGAAGCAGGCCCCAACCAAGATGCTGAGGACCACCCAGATTCCTAGCGAGGTGTATCCGGCGACGACCAGCGCGGTGCGAACCGCCGACTGTGAAGCGTCCTTGCGGTTCATCTGTTTGACCAACAGCACGAATGCTCCAATGGGTACCACGACCGCAACCGCCAAGCTGATGATGATGTTCAGCCCTGGTCGGTCCGTCGAACTGAGAATCGCCAGCATCATCCCGAACAGCAATGGCGGCAATCCGAGCCCGAGTAGCAGCCCGAACAGTAATCCCAACAGCGAGTAGCCTCCGCCAAGGCTCGGGCGTCGCCACCCCTTACCCGAAGGCGGCTGGTTCCCCGGGGGCGGGCCGTTTCCTGGTGGCGGGCCCTGACCTGGGGGCGGGCCCTGACCTGGGGGTTGAGGCGGTTGGAAAGGAGGTTGATTGCTCATGGGCTTGTCCGTGCAACCGTCGCAGGGCTGGTCCCGGCATCGGGTTGGGGTTCGTGTTGGCCGCGCTGCCTACTGCGTAGCAACAACAGCGCAATCGACACTAGTGCAGTGCTTACGACAAATATTTGCGACCCGGTCAGTGCAAAAAGGAACTCGGTGTTCCCCCTGACGAACTCGACGAAGAAGCGGAAGATCGCATAGCTAACGAGGTAGCGCCGCAGCAGCGTTCCTTGCCACTGAACGTCATCACGCTTTCGCCAAAGCACCACGAACGCCAACGTGTGGAACACGATTTCGTAAAGGAACGAGGGGTGGAAACTGGTCGCGGGGTTACATGATGGGCACTGGCCACAGTCGAGGCAGAGCAGCCCTCGGTCGATGCCGGTCTGATTCATCGTCATGGCCCAGGGGAGATCACTGGGCGTGCCCAGCTGCTCGCTTAGGAAACAACCGATGCGGCCGACAGCCAGCCCTAGCGCAACGCCGGGAGCGAACAGGTCTCCGGTCGACTCGGATATGCCAACCAACTTCTTCGTGACCTCAACGCCGACGTACGCACCGACCAAGCCGCCGAGCAGGCTGCGGCCCGCCTCGATAAAGAGCCCAGAGGCAGTCGGCTCCGGTGTTGTCGCCAGATAGGTGATGCCGGTGCCGAGGCGTGAGGTGATGGCGGCGCCGGTCAGGGCGCCAAGTCCAACGAGCAGCATGCGTGCGTCGAGCTTTTGGCGTCGCCTCGATTCGGACAGCAGCAAGATCGTCGCTGTTAGCAACCCGAGCGCTACGAAGACACCGTGGGTGCCGATGGCCAATCCGCCAACTTCAAACAGGGTGGGATACACGACCGGCTACCTGATCCAGCTACCTGATCCGGCTACCTGATCCGGCTACCTGATGAGGTAGGCCCAGTAGTGGCCGGGGCTGTCGAGCGTGTGTGGCGCCATGCGGTTGCAGCGAAGAAGCTGCAGCACACCGGCGGCCTCTAGTCGATCGCTCTCGGCTTGATAATCGGTTTCGTCGTAGTACCGGAGTCGGGTGCTGATAACTGCCAGGCCGCCTGGGCGGGTCATCTTGGCTACCGCTCGCAGGGCCGAGGGCGGCACATGGCCGAGCGTGAACACGCCGCCGGCCACCACGATGTCGTATCGGTCGATCAGATCTTCGGCCGGGGGCTCGTTTATGTCGACCCCTGAACGCAGTTCGCGATAGCAGCCTCTTGCGGCGGCCAACTCGGTCATCGCCGGTGACAGGTCGATGCCGTCGATGGTGCGGTATCCGGCTTCAGCGAAGCGAGCCCCGACCAGCCCTGTGCCACAGCCGACGTCGAGAATCTCGGGTTCAGGTGGCCCTGGATCGATGGTGAGCCCCTCGATCGGTTCCCCTCGGTCTTGGCCAACTACCTGGGCCAGAAGCAGCGCCATTTGGTCTGGGAGATCGTATTGGTCCGCCCCGACGTCGGCGTCGAACGTCGGGGCCCACGTGTCGTAGTAGCGGCGCAACTTTTCGGCATCACCATCCAGGGAAAGTGCGCCATGCACCGCAGGGTCGACAGGCTGGAAGCCGTCGTTCGCATCCGGTCTTTCAGCGTTGGGCTCCATGCCATTGACCCTAGTGGGAAGCTCATAGCCGCCGCAGCTTGGCCATCGGCGACCGACAGCTGCAGTCCCGATTGTCGTTTCTGAACGCCGGACGCGAGACTTGTTCAACGGGTGTGCGCCGCGTACACCCAGTCAGATATCGGCAAAGGGGACCATTGTGAAGTTCGGTATGTTTTCCATGCCCAGCCACCCGCCAGAGCGGGACCTGAAAGAGGGCTGGGAATTCGACCTGCAGACCATCATTTGGGGGGATGAGTACGGCTTCAGCGAAGCCTGGGTTGGCGAGCACTATGCCGCCAAGTGGGAGCCTCACCCGGCTCCCGACTTGCTGGTGATGGCTGCGCTGAAGGCGACGAAGAACATTCGTGTCGGCCCCGGCGGCTTCCTGCTCCCGTACTACCACCCAGCAGCCCTGGCTAACAGGGTGGCGATGATGGACCATCTGTCGGAAGGGCGCCTCAACTTCGGTATTGCGGCCAGCGGCCTTCCCAGCGACTGGGAGATGTTCGGCATCGACGGGTTCGGCGGCGAAAACCGTGAGATGACCGCCGAAGCCATCGACATGATCATGCACATGTGGTCTGAGGAGCCGGGCTGGAAAAAGGAAGGGAAGTACTGGACCTCAAGCGTGCCAAACGGCATGCCGGAGCTCGATCTGGTGCAGCACATTAAGCCCGTGCAGCAACCCCATCCTCCGATCGGTGTCGCTGGTCTTTCGTCGCCGTCGCCGACGCTCGAGCTGGCAGGCGAGAACGGTTGGATTCCGATGAGTCTCAACCTCAACCCTGGCTACGTAAAGGGTCACTGGGATTCCTATGCCGCCGGTGCCAAGCGAGGCGGCCACAATCCGTCTCGTAGCGACTGGCGTATGGTGCGGGAGATCTTCGTCGCCGACACCGACGAGGAAGCCTACGAAAAGACGGTGAACGGCATGATGGGCCGGATGACCAGAGAATATTGGTTCCCGCTGCTTAGCGCCTTCGAGTTCAACGACTTCATCAAGGCCGACCCGTCCCACGCAGACGAGGACCTCACCCCCGAGTACCAGGCCGAGCACAACTGGATCATCGGTTCGGTCGACACGGTGGTGGAGAAGATCGAGAAGATCTACGCCGACGTTGGCGGCTTCGGTCACCTGCTGCAGTTCGGGTTCGACTACGCAGACAACCCAGAGGACTGGCGTCGTTCGATGGAGCTGATCGGCACCGAGGTAATGCCTCGAGTAGCTCACCTGACCGGCGAGTAGAACCGCCAGGCGGTGCTGCTGGACAGCACAGACAGTGAGTGCTGTTAGACGGCTCTGAGGCTGTTTGAGAAATCGCGAGATAGTGAGAAGTGACCAGTCGATTTCCGGCTGGTCACTTCTCTTTTTCACCGGTGGGGGGTCCCGGCGCTCCGCCGACTGTCACCGGCGTTGGAGAACTTGCCCGCTCCGCTATGTCCAGTGTTGAGGCCGGACGAGATTCGGCTGCGGTACTTCCTGCGCAAGACCGCTCCGGTTGATGCTCATCCATACGTCGAGAAACGCAGCGTCAACCCTGGTTGGCGCACCGGATGGTCTATCTCCACATAACGCGGTTTCATTACACCGTCTTCACATCGTTCCTCGAGACTGGGCCTGCACTTGCGCCGGGGGTCGTGGGTTGAAACGCTGTGGGGATGAGCGAACTGTCGTCCAGCGCACCGACCGCCCTTGACGCCCTGCGATTGGGCGATTTGCCGGATCGGGCCGCTAGCCGCTGGGGCCACCGCCCCGCCCTGGTCTTCAACGGCAGCGAAGAAACCTACGCCGAGTTTTCGGCCTCGGTGGATCGAGTGGCCAAGGGCCTGATGGCCATCGGGATCGAGTCTGGTGACCATGTGGCGGTGTGGATGACCAATCGGCCAGCGTGGCTTCACCTGATGTACGCAGTTCCAAAGGTCGGCGGCTGCCTGGTGCCGTTGAATACCCGGTACCGGTCAGATGATATGGCCTACACCGTTATCAACTCCGAAAGTGTGGCGCTGATCAGCATCGACACCTCTGGCCCCATCGACTACGCCGAGCTGTTGGGTGAGACAAGGTCCGAGATCGAAGCTGCAGGCCACCTAAGAACCGTGGTGATGTTCAACGGGGCGACCGAGGGCGAAGCAGCGGTTGCTCAGCCGCCGGATCTCAACTGGTCGGAGTTGCTGGCCGCTGGCGAACAGATCTCGGATGAGGCTTTGGCTCGCCGCGCCGCGGAGGTCGACCCGGATCAGCTGATGATGTTGGCCTACACCTCTGGCACGACCGGCAACCCGAAGGGGGTGATGCACAATCATCGCCCAGTGCAGAACATGCGGGAGCGGGCCATGCTGCTTGGTCATCAACAGACCGACGTGCATCTCAACTATCTGCCGCTGTTCCATATCTATTCGCTGTCGGAGGTGGCGGTGATGGCGATGCTGTCTGGAGCGGAGCAGGTTCTGTTCGAAACCTTCGACCCCGATGAGGTGTTGGACACCATTCAGGAGCGCCAGGCCACGGTGCTCCATGGCTTCGACAGCCACTGGGGCGACCTGCTGGCGGCGCAACATCGGGCGCCTCGCGAGGTGTCTTCGTTGCGGATCGGTTCACTGCCTGCCGGGATGGCGTCCACCGTGCCGATTGCCCGTCAGGCCAATCAGGTGTTTTGTCCGACGGTCAGCGGGTTCGGCATGAGCGAATGTTGGGCCTTCATCTGTTGTAGCCATCCGTCGCACAGCCTTGAGCAGCGGGTCGAGTCATCGGGCTATCCGATGGACGGCGTTGAGGTTGAGGTTCGTGATCCTGAGACCGGCACGGCGCTAGGCCCGGATGAGCAGGGCCAGCTGTTCATCCGCAACTTCACGGTGATGAGCGGCTACTGGGCTAACCCGACTGCCACCGCGGCGACCATCGACGGCGAGGGTTGGCTCGACACCGGCGACGTGGCTTCGATTCGGGCCGACGGCCACGTCGTATTCGTTGGCCGCCACAAGGACATGTTGAAGGTCGGCGGTGAGAACATGTCGCCGGCCGAGGTCGAGGGGTACCTGCTCGAAATGGCCGGAGTGGCCGAGGTCGCAGTGGTGGCCTTTCCCGATGAGCGTTTGGCCGAGGTGCCGGTGGCCTACGTCGTCCGGAGCAAAGATGCTGATGAGTCGTTGGTCTCCGAGGATGACTTGATCGAGCCGCTTCGAGGTCGGATCGCCAGCTACAAGATTCCTCGGGCGGTGATCTTCCTCGACGAGATGCCGATGACACCGTCGGGTAAGATCCGCAAGATCGAGTTGCGAGAGCGGGCGCTGGCCGACCTCGCCTAGAGATCGACCGTGCGCAGTCGGTAGACGCCAACCGACAGAGCGATGGCGGTCCATGCTGCTAGCAGTAGGCCACCGCTGGCCTGAGCCAGAAGGTTGGGGTCTGGGCTGTTGGTTAGGGCCAGTCCGGTCGCTCCCGGGAGCCACTTGCCGACCGTCGGAAGCCCAAGCAGCGCGGTTGGCTCGACGATGAGCATCAGCGCCAGCGAGCCTGCGATGGCTACCGGCTGGTTTCTGATCGCCGTGCCAACGCCAATTCCGATGACCGCGAACAGCGCCGCTCCGAGGATCACTCCCAGGGCCGGCCGCAAGATATCGCTCGACAAGGTCTCCAGCGGTACATCGCGGAACGAGAAGTAGGTCCTGATGGTGGCGACGGCGGCCAGAGCCCCGATGACCCCGTAGACCACACCGGTCACCGCCCCGACGATGGCTTTGACCAGGAACGAGCGAGTCCGGCTTGGGTCGCTCAACAGCAGCTGATCGATCCTTCCGAATCGAAAGTCGCTGGTCGATGAGACCAAACCGGCGACCAGGGCGAACACCAACGTCGCCACCGTCGAGGCGTGCATGGCGAGCTGAAGCGACTGAGGCTCCGCCAGTTCATCGACGGTGATCAGGCTCAAGTTGGCGACGCACGACGCCACGGCCATCAACACCGACCCGACCAGGAGGGCTCCGGCGGTTGGCGTCGAACGCACATTCATCAGCTCGGAGCGCAAGCTGGCAATCATCGGGCCCGTCATGGAGCCAGTCATGCCGGTACTCCAGGTTCACGATCGTGGCTAAGGGCGATGAGGTTGAAGACCGAGTCTTCGAGGGACTGCCCTGAGCTGAGCAACTCAGCGGCTGGGCCTTGATAGGCGATCGCCCCTTCATGGAGTACAACGACGTTGTCGACCACCATGGATAGTTCCGCGAGCTGGTGGGTTGAAACCAGTATCGCTCGGCCTTCGTTTGCCCAGTTGGTGATGGTCTTTCGTAGCCAGCGAATGCCTCCGGGGTCGAGCCCACTGGCAGGTTCGTCCAGGATCAGGGTTTGGGGGTCACCGAGGATCGCCGCGGCCAGGGCGCACCGTTGAGTCATGCCGGTTGAGAACCGACCGATCTTGCGGTCTGCCGCGTCGAGTAGGCCGACCTCGTCGAGGCACTCATCAACCCGGGTCATCGGGAGCTGTGCGGCCTTGGCGATCATCGTCAGGTGTTGCCGAGCGGTGTGGCCGGGGTGGGCCCCGATCCGGTCGACCACCGCGCCAACGTGGCGCCGAGGATCGCTGAGTTGTTCATAGTGCTGCCCGTCGAAGAGGGCGGTGCCGCTCGTTGGGGTGATAAGCCCCAACGCCATACGCATCGTTGTGGTTTTGCCCGCACCGTTTGCGCCGATGAAGCCGGTGGTGGCTCCGGCGGGAACATCAAAACTGACATCGTCGACCGCTCGAAACGAGCCGAAGTCCTTGGTTAGCCGCTGAATCTGGATGGCGGTCACGACTGGCTCGCGGCTTGGCCAGTTCGGCCGTTGCGCAAGTGGCGGACGGTTAAGGCGGCCAGACCGAACACAATATGTAGCCCGGCCAGCGCCACGATCCCCAACGCTGCGGTGTGGAGGCTGATGAACAGCGCGGCCAGGCCGCCGACGATGAGGAGGATCGGCAGGTGTTCCTTGGCGGACTGCCACCTGGAGGGAGAAGGTACTACGGAGTTATCGAACTGCATGTTCGGAATATATGAAGCGAACTTCGCCCCGGCCAGGTACAAAACCGCCGTTCTGTTCGGTTCCGCACGAAAGTCGAAGATTGTCCCGAAACGAACTGAGCATGGAAGCAACCGAGGGCTCGACCGCTGGAGGTGGGGCGAGGGCAAGATGTGTGCCGCGATTATCGGCGCTATGCCGCAGCGATTATCGGCGCTGCTGAGTGACGCCGAACCGGTTGTGGTGGCCGGATCGATTGTGACCTTCGACCCGTGTCGAAGCGATTACGGTGCCATACGATCGGCTCTGGTAAGCGTTTACTGTTCGCTCCATGAAGGATGTTGTTGGTATGGCAAAGTCGAATCGAACATCGGGTCTGCGGGCTGTGGTTCTGCTCGCTGGCGTACTGCTGCTGAGCGCCTGCGCTGGCGACGACGCCACTGACGTGATCGCTGACGACATCTCGTCGTCAACAGCGGCGTCCACTGCCGACACCGGCACGTCGGAAACCACCGGTACCACGTTGTCGACCACCATCGGCGAGACGACAACAACCGCGGAAGAGACGACAACGACCACTCAGCCAGCGACTACCGCAACGACGTTGCCAGGCGAACCGATCGATGCCTTCGCCGGCGCAGGCGCCGTGCTGGCAGTGGTCGGAGTGGCCGATGACGATGCGCTAAATGTTCGGGCCCTGCCCGGCACCGATCAAGATGTTGTGGCCACAGCAGGCCCAACCGCTGACGATCTGGTGGCCACCGGTCGAGCACGGTCGCTCCCGAACTCGATCTGGTACGAAGTGACGGTAGACGGCACGACCGGATGGGTCAGCACTCGATTTGTGGCTTTCGTGGGCGGCACCGATGATGCCACCGCTGAGTACCTGGCCGACCACTCAGCCCCGGGAGCTGAAACGATGACCGACCTCGGACTCATCGTGGCCGAGGATTTCGCTTCCGAAGATCCGCCATCGTCGGTCGTGCAGTCGGTGGCACCGACCGTCGGCGATCTCGGTGAGGTGACCTACGACGTCATCGGCCTCGGCGACGATGCGCTCGCCGGCTTCCGGTTGCATATCTTCGCCACCGAGGACGAAAACGGTGAGACCTTCACCCTGCGAACCATCGAGCGAACCACCTTCTGCACTCGAGGGCTGAGCGGCGAACTCTGCGCCTGATCTTGAGCGCTCACCCGCAGCCTCGTCTGCGACTGTCAGCTGGTCGGTCTGGCCCACACTTTTTCGATGTGATTTGCTTGGTCGATGAGCGACGGTCACGACCCAACACCCGAATCGGCTGAAACACCGCAGTCCGACCTGACGCCGCTGGACAAACTGGGTGTCCTGGCTATGCAAACCGTGTCGATCGATGACGGTCTGGATCACCTCGAGATCTACACCATGGAAGGCCTCTTGAGCGTCTTCTGGCATGGCCCGGCCGAGAGTGAACGAGTGGTGATCTGCCTGGGCGGGGCGATGGGCGGCCTGCTTGGACCCGACGGTGGGCTGTTCCACCGTCTCGGTCGGGAGTTGCTGCCGTTGGGGATCGCGGTCATGCGGGTCGGCTACCGCCAGCCAAACAACCTTGATCTCTGCGTGCACGACGCTCTGGCCATGATGGAGCTGGCGGCCCGCCACGGCGGCAAGCAGTTCATAACCATGGGTCACTCCTTCGGTGGGGCGGTGGCGATCCAAGCGGCGGCCCACCTCGATCGCACCTCGGTGCCCGGCGTGGTCACCTTGGCCACCCAGTCGGCTGGCTGTGAACCGATAGGGGAGATGGGCGACCGTAACCTGCTCTTCTTCCACGGAACCAACGACCACATCCTGCCCCACCACGCCAGCGAGATGGTTCGAATGTTGGCTGGGTCGGGCGAACTTGTGCTGCTCGACGGCGCCGACCATCTCCTCAAGCCGGCCGGTGACGAGATCCTTGCCAGGCTGATGGATCATCTACCGGCGGTGTTCGACAGCCCGTGACGGCTCATGGCTGACGCCCGGTTGCGGCGAGTTAGCGGCGAGCGGTTAGCGGGTCGCCGCTAGCGGCCCCGCCGGGGCTGAACGCAAGGCACTCATCCGACTTGTAGCTGCCCGCGGCGAGGTCGATCCGGATCACTTCTCCCAGGTTGCACAACCCGGTCGCAGTTGCATATGTCAGGCCGTAGAGTCCGCCAGTACTAGAGACCATCAGGCCATAGACATCATCGGGCAGGTTCTCCACTACCAGTTCTGCGGTCCCAGCCGCGACATCGATTGCCACGAGGTGGTCGACGGTGCTGTCGGTCGCAGTGGCGTAGATCGTCCCGTTCGGCATGGCCACAATGTCGCCGCTCGAAGTTAGTCCGAACGGATAGCTCAGCAGAGGCGTCTGCTCAGCGGTGGACGGGTCGACCAGCGAAACCTTCCCGCCGAGATCGGCAGCTAACAGTTGGCCATCGGGAAGTACCGCGAGGGCATTCACCGACCCGGTGGTGAACGCTGCAACCGTTTCGGCCTCGCCGGTGGTCGGGTCGATGATGAACAATTCGCCAAAGCTCGATCCGTAGATGGTGCCGTCAGTGGCAAGAGCTATGTCCGTGAGCTGCACATCGGCGCCGTTGGCGCTGACCTGTCCGACGAGCTCGACGTCACCGTAGGCAAACCGGTAGAGCTCCGAAGTTGATGATGAGCTAAAGCTTGCGGCATAGCCATCCAACCACCGAGTATCAGCGACAGAATCTGAGTCCTGGTTTGGATTCTCGTCCGAGTCTTCATCCGAGTCTTCATCTGAATCCTCTTCTGGGTCCTCGCTCGAAGGCTCCTCTGGGATGGTCTCCGACACCTCGTTTGAAGCATCATCGGGAGCGCCGCTCGAAGCTTCGCTTGAACCGGTGTTTGAGTCGGTGTTCGAGTCACTGCTCGACGCCTCGCTTGAAACGTCGGCCGAAACCTCGTTCGAAACCCCGTTTGAAACGCTTCTCGAAATTTCCCCGGTGGCCCTGTCTGAGACCTCGCTTGAGATATCGTCGCCGCCTGAGCTGCACGCGGCAACCAGCAGTGTGAGGCCAAGTGAGACGATCGCCAAACGATGCGGCGACCACCGCCACCCAGCTCGCGCTCGTTGAGTCGTACTATTCGCCCGCCGCTCTTCCCACCTGAACATTCGCACGACAGTAGCAAACGGTTGCCCAACAAAGACCTCGGAGCACGATCTCCAGGCGTGGTTTCGGCTCAGTTTCAGTTCGCAGTTTCCAGTAGTAGGTCCATGGGGTTGAGGTCGTCGGTGTTTGGCGAGCGCGTCGGCTCGATCGGTACCACCACGTCGGTCGGCAGCGCGGCCCTCGATCCCACGATGATAATATTGCCGCCCGACCGCACGTAGCCACTGAACTCGAACGACGCGTCTGCGGTAGACGACACGGCTTCGAATGGCCCGCTGCCGGGGCCGCTCACCGTACTGATCATGTTCATATACATCGTTCCGCCGGGTGCTAGCACCCGATCGACCTGATCGAAGAACTCCTTGGTGGTCAGGTGTGGCGGGACATAGCGAGGTCCGGCGAAAGCATCGATGATCACGATGTCGAAGGTCTCGTCCGGAGACTCGGTTATGTAGCGGCGCCCGTCTTGGACCACGGTGCCGTTGTCTAGCGGGCCGAAGACATCATCGGAAACATCGCGGACCACCGGGTCGAGTTCGACCTCGACAACCTCGGCGCCGCGGGCTTCAAAGGCGTGGGCCAGGGCGTGCCCCGCGCCGCCGACTATCAGGGCTCGCTTGCCCTCGATGTCACCCATAAGCCCGATGATCACTCCGGCGTAGCGGAATCGCGGCTCTCGTGAAGTCAGATCGACCTCTGACTCGTATGTCGGGCCGAGGTGGAATCGCAGGTAGCTGAGGTCGTCGGTGTAGACCCGTATGGTCTGGAACTGGCCTTCTTCCTGTGCCACCAGCCGGCCGTCGATGTCGCGCCAAACCCAGTTGGGAAGTGGGGTGAACACCAGCAGGACGGCCAGTAGAGCGGTGAACGGTCTCCAGGTCTTCCAGGTCACCGCCAGCATCGCCAGGTAACCGGCCAGAAACCACCGGATTAGCCCTGACAAGCCAAGCAACGGGATCAGATAGACCGTGGCCAGCAGCGCACCGACGATCCCACCGAGGCTGCTGATGGCGAAGACGGCGGCGGCGCTAGTCGACATCGACTCGTTGCGTTGCGACCAAACCGCCCCGACCAGGATCTGCGACTCCAGCCCGAAGAACACAAACGGCGGGCCGAACGCCAGCACCGCGATAACGAGTATGGCGGTGAACGGGAACGACGATCGGGGCTCCAGCAGCGAGATCATCCACGTCGCTCCGACCAGCCAGACAGCGTTGCAGACAACGACGACCGGCAGCGCCCGCGCCAGATCGGAAACGGCGATCATGCCACCGATGCGATAACCGAGCGCTAGCCCGCTGAGCGAAACGGCCAGCAGGGCGGCCCACAGTCCGGTAGTTGGCCCGAATAGCGAGGCCAGCATTCTCGACCCGTTTACCTCTAGGGCGATCGAGGCGACGCCGCTATAGAACGCCAGCGCCAGGTAGCCAATGATCAGCCGGTTGCCAGCTACACCAGCGAGCGCAAAACTTCGCTTCGCTCCGGGTTCGGCTTCGGCGGTTGGCAGCACCCGATCGGGCTGGTTCGAATCGGCCGAACGCAGGAGCAGCGAAGCGCTGGCCAGCAGCACCCCGAAGCCGATCAGACTGGTCGACAGCCCGACGAACGGCACCAGTATGAAGCCGCTGGCCAGACCACCAATCACGTTTGCCGCAGTACCCCTGGCGAAAACCGAGGCCGAAGTTGAGGTTGTGAGATTGGCATTGCCGTCGCTGTCGACACCATCGCCCAGGCCCTGGATCGCTAACGGTGAGATCGTTCCCAACAATGCCGAAGGTACGCCGATCAACAGCGCGCACATCGGCAGTAGCCACGACGACTGCAACACGACGTCGCGACCGACGCCGAGTTTGTACAGCACCCCAAGTGCTACGAGCCAGCACGCCGCGGCCCCGGATGTGCGAAACATCGCAGTGGTCGGTCGGACCTTTGGTTGCCCACCCCACCGGTAGCCGATGGTTAGCCCGGCCAGCGCCAAGGCCACGACCGCCGCGGTGGTATTGGTTCCCGAGCCGAAGATCGGGTGGAGCAACCGGGGGACTAGGACCTGAAGACCGAGCGTGGTTAAGCCGCCGGTGACGATCGCGTACTGGATTGCAGCGGGACTCATCGGCTTAGAGCCTATAGGCGGCCTGTTCGGGCCTAGCATCTTCACGATGAGCGTTATCGGGATGGGCAATGCTGACACGACGACCGCTCCGATGGCCCTGCAGGTGGCCGTTCGGGTAGATCGATCCGACCCGCCGACCGCTGACCAGGCCGCGGTGGCGGCTGCGACCGCCACCATCGCTCTGCTCGACGATGAGCGGTGCCTGCCGGACGGCCCCTGGCACGAGGCGACCGAACGATGGAATGGCGCCAGGATCCGCAAGATCGTACGGCGGGCCCGAGGGGCGGACTGGAGACGAGCGCAGGAAGTCGACGGGGTTACCGTCGAAGTCGATGGCGTCGAGGCTCGAGCGTTTGTGCCCTGCCCTATCGACCAGGTGCCTCGTCCCGTCGCTCGGCTTCAGATCCAAGCCAGCGAGCTTGAGGAGTCGAAACGTATAGCGGCGCTAGAGCCGTCGAGCGGTCAACCCGCTGTGTCGCTTCGGGTTGCGGTAACTCCAGAGGTGGAGATGAGCTGGGGCAAGCGGGCGGCCCAGTGTGCCCATGCGACCCAGCGGGCGTGGATGACGACCAGCGAGCAACGGCGGCAGGCCTGGACCGACGCCGGACGCCCCATAGCGATCATCCACCCCGACGAGGCCCTGTGGCAGCAGTTGCTCGAAGGGGCCGACGTTGAGATTCGCGACGGAGGCTTCACCGAGATCCCGGCCGGGACCCGAACCACCGTGGCCCACTGGATCGACGATAAATCCGGCTAGGGCTCCGACGTCGGTGAGTCTAAGGTGGAATCATGACCACGGAACTGGGAACGACCTGGGAGAATCGCCCGGCGATCGATTCTGCTCAGCTGCTGGCCGATGCCCGCGAGCTTCTGCCAGACGCAGTCGAGCTGCGGCGAGCGATCCACCTTGAGCCAGAGGTTGGGCTCGATCTGCCGTTGACGCAGTCGAAGATCATGGACGCTATTGACGACCTCGATCTGCAGGTCGAGACCGGCACCGGTATCTCATCGGTGGTGGCCACCCTTAACGGTGATGGCCCCGGACCGACCCTGCTTCTGCGGGGTGACATGGATGCGCTGCCGATGCCAGAGGATTCCGGTGAGCCGTTCGCCAGCAAACTCGATGGTTCGATGCACGCCTGCGGTCACGATGCCCATGTGGCGATGTTGGCCGGCGCCGCTCGTCTCCTGCACGCTCGGCGATCGGAGTTGCGCGGTTCGGTGAAGTTCTTCTTCCAGCCCGGCGAGGAGGGTTACCACGGCGCCCGATACGCCATCGAAGAAGGCCTTCTGGAAAACCCTGCAGTCGATGCGGCGTTCGCCATCCACATCACCCCAAACGGTAGGGCTGGCACGCTGGCCACCAAACCGGGAGCACTGGCAGCGGCCGCGGACGAGGTGTTTATCACCGTGACCGGTCAGGGCGGGCACGCCTCGATGCCCCACGGAGCGGCCGATCCGATACCGGTTATCTGTGAGATCGTGATGGCGTTGCAGGCCTACATCACCCGCCGCGTCGATGCCTTCAAACCGGCGGTTCTTACCGTGGCCAAGATCTCCGCTGGAACGACCACAAACGTGATTCCTGAGAGCGCAAAACTGGCGGGCACGCTGCGAACCGTCGACGAGAAGACCCGAGCGGCGGTGCACGAGGGGATCGAACAGGTGGCCACCGGTATCGCCGCCGCCCACGACTGCGGGGCCGTGGTCGAGATCAAACATGGCTATCCGGTGACTGTGAACCACGATGGCTTCACCGCTTTCACCGTCGATGTGTTCAACGACTTGATTGGCGGTGCCGCGGTTTCGAACATGCGGACGCCGATCATGGGCGCAGAAGACTGGAGCTACGTGCTGCAAAAGGTGCCTGGCTCAATGGCGTTCCTCGGCGTCTGCCCCGATGACGTGAGTCCGCGAACCGCTCACTCCTGCCATTCGAACCGTATGCGGCTCGACGAGGAGTCGATGGCGGTTGGCATCGCCGCCCATGCCGCGGTGGCGTTGTCGTACCTGGGCTAGTTAGCCGAGCAGGCGGGCTTTGGCGGCCTTGCTGCGTTCGAGCAGGTGAGCGGGAATCTGCGAGGCGATTCCTCCGCCCGCACCGCCAGCGCTGACCTCTGCGCTCGCTGACTCGGCCGCGGCGCTCTCCGATTGGAGAGCTGCCAGTTCCTGGGCTTCCTTACGGTCGGTCCACTGTTGCAGCTGATTCGGCCGTACGAGATCGTTGTGGTCGATCTGACCTACCTGGCGACCGCCGTCGAACAGCACCCAGTACCGGATCCAGTTGCTGAGGCCATTCTGGAGCTGGATCTTGCCCTGCGTGCCGCCGAGGATGGGTCCGAGATCGCGTGTAGCGATGACTTTTTCGCCCTTGCGGAACGGGGTGTCGAGTTCGAGAACATTCTTGGCCATTACAACTCCGGAGTCGACCGAGGGAAACTTGTGCCCCGGTTCAGACGGCCGTCCGTTCAGGGCTGACGTTACTGTACTGCGGTTCCGCTATTTCAGGTACCTGTGGGGTGTCAGGTACCCAATCGGTCTCAACACCGATTGCTTGAAGAGGCTTGTCGTCGCCCGAATGGGACGTAGGGCCCTCCTAGGTCGAGTACATCTCGATCACTGTGATTACATGAGCGATGTCGAGATCACAGAAGAGTCAGCCACACAGTCGACTACACGGCCAACTACAGAGCCAACCGTAGGGTCCACAGCTGGTTCGAAAGACCAGGTGGCTCGAAAACTGGCCAAGGTAGTGGTGGGCATAGACGGCTCCGAGGCTGCAGCAAAAGCGCTGCAGTGGGTGACCAACAAGGGGCACATCTTTGGTGACGTCACCCCGGTGACCGCCTACCAGATCCCGGTGAACTTCGATCTGATGACGAGGCCGCCCACCGGCGTCGACCTCGCGGTCTATCGAGATGCCGCAGACGCCAGGCTCACAAGAACCGTGACCGAAGCGGCTCCACAATTGCTGGATCGGGCCACCTTGATCAATTCGCGGCCAGGCGTTGGTTTGGTCGACGCTGCCGCCAACAGTGACCTGCTAGTAGTGGGGACCACCGGCCACAATGCTCTGGCAGCGGCCCTACTCGGCTCGACCAGCACCTACTGCGTCAACCACAGTGGTGTCCCAGTAGCGCTTATCCCACCGACCTGGAACCCAGAAAAGCCGTTGTCGACGGTTGTCGTCGGTATGGACGGTTCACAGCACGCCAACGACGCGTTGCGGTGGGTTATGCAGAACGTAGCTCCCCACCTTGGATCCGAAGGCAAGATCGTTGCTCTCGGTGCGGTGTCGGTTTGGGGTTACATGGAGACCGGGTACGAGCCGCCGTTGGCCGATCTTCAGGCAAGGCTTGAGGAGACGATCCGGCGGTCGGTAAGCGAAATTGTGGGGCCGTTCCACGATGGTCCGATGATTGAGATCGTTACCGACCCCCGCGACGCCCGAGTTGCGCTGCGTGACACCGCCGAAACCGAGGGCGATCTGCTGGTTGTTGGGGCTCGCGGCCTATCCGGTGTCGCACACCTTCTACTCGGATCTGTCGCCACCGCGCTTGCCCACCATCCGACGGTCCCGACCATCGTCGTGCCGATCGAATCAGAGGACTGAGCCACCCGCACCATCAAAACCTTTTTGGGTTAAACCTTTTGCGGGTTATGTCGATGTTGATCCTGGCGACAACTTATGTCTCGACGCCCAGGAGGTCCTCAGTAGATGCCATCGATTTTGGCCGTAGACGATTCGGTTTCCATGCGTCAGCTTGTAGCCGCCACGCTGGCTGACGCTGGCTTCGACGTCGTGCAGGCAGTGGACGGCAAGGACGCATTGGCCAAGGCTCCCGGAGCCAACGTCGATCTGGTCCTCACCGACGTCAATATGCCGAACATGGATGGGATCGAACTGATCCGCAACCTTCGTGGGCTACCCGAGTACCGCTTCACCCCAATGTTGATGCTGACCACCGAGTCGGCAGGCGACAAAAAGGCCGAGGGGAAAGCTGCCGGTGCTACCGGCTGGATCGTTAAGCCTTTCGATCCCGAACAGCTGGTTGCAACCATCAACAGAGTCATCAAATAGCCCTCTCGACAGTTACCGGTAGCGGATCCAACGGAGGAAGCCGATGGCCATCGATGTAAGCAAGTTTCACCAGACCTTTTTCGACGAGTCGCTCGAGGGTTTGGAATCTATGGAGGCAGGCCTCCTCGAGTTGGAGGAGGACCCTCGAGACAACGAGGCCATCAACACGATCTTCAGGGCCGCCCACTCCATTAAGGGTGGCGCTGGCACGCTTGGCTTCAGCGCCATGGCGGACTTCACCCACCACCTAGAGACCATTCTCGATCGGCGGCGCAGCGGTCGCGGCGAGGTCACCCACGAGACGATCGACGTGCTACTGAGCAGCGTCGACTGTCTGCGGGACATGATGGCCGCGGCCCAGTCCGGCGATGATGTGGATGTCGTTCGGGTTGCCGAGGTCGAAGCTCGACTGCAGCAGCTTGTCGATAGCGACCCCGATCCAGACGCCGAGGATGACGCTGATTCCAGCACCACGGCCGAAGGCGCCTCCGGTGCCGACGAACCAGCGGCCGAAAGCGATTCCGCCGGCTGGCTGATCACCTTCGCACCCCATGCCGACATGTTCAGGACCGGCAACGACCCGGTTCGTATCCTGGGAGAGCTGGCCTCTCTCGGCGAATACGAGGCCCAGGCCGATGTCTCAAGCCTTCCGGGGATTGAAGACATCGATGTCGAGGTCTGCTACTCATCGTGGACGATCGAGCTGCGACCAACCGATGACGATTCCGCCATCACCCGAGAAGCCATCGAGCAGGTCTTCGAATGGGTCGAGGACGAGGCCGAGATTTCGATCAGCGAGCTCGTTCCGTCCGAGCAAGGCAACGCAGGGGCCGATGCTGGTGCCGACCCCGAGCAGGCTTCAGCCGCTGCCGTGACTTCTGCCGAGAATACGCCCGAGGCTAAGCCCGAGCGCCGGGCAGGCGCCGATCGTCGACAGGAGAAGAGTGGCGCTTCGCCAGGTGCCTCCATTCGAGTCGACATCGACAAGGTCGACAGCCTGATCAACATGGTCGGTGAGCTGGTAATCACCCAGTCGATGCTCCAGGAACTGGCCAAGCAGGGCGAGGACCTCGACCTAGAACGACTTCGAGAGGGCCTCGCCGAACTCGACGGCAACACCAGGGAGTTGCAGGGCAGCGTCATGCAGATCCGTATGCTCCCCATCAGCTTCGCATTCAGCCGTCTGCCCCGCCTGGTACGAGATCTGGCTTCCAAGCTTGGCAAGAACATCGAGCTGGAGATCCACGGTGAGACCACCGAGCTCGACAAGACGGTGATGGAAAAGATCGGCGATCCGCTGGTCCACCTCGTTCGGAACTCGCTCGACCATGGCATCGAAATGCCTGAGGATCGGCTGGCCGCAGGCAAGCCCGAGGTTGGCACCATCGTGCTCAGCGCCTATCACGAGGGCGGCAACATCGTCATCGAGATCGTCGACGACGGGGCTGGGATAAACACCGACAAGATCCTGGCCAAGGCTCGCAAGCAGGGACTGGTCGGCGAAGACGAACAGCTGACGGATAAACAAGCCCTCGACCTGATCTTCCACCCCGGGCTCTCGACGGCGGAAGAGGTAAGCGACATCTCCGGCCGCGGCGTCGGGATGGACGTGGTCAAGCGCAACATCAAAGACCTCAGCGGCCTCATCGAAGTCGAGTCGGAGATCGGCAAGGGAACCACCTTCCGCATCCGTCTGCCTTTGACCTTGGCCATCCTCGACGGACAGGTGGTTCGGGTCGGCGATCAGGTCTTCATCATCCCGCTCATCTCCATCGTGGAGTCCATCCAGTTCGACCGTTCTCTGACCAGCACACTGGCCAGCAACGCGTCGGTCTATCGACATCGCGAGCTGATAATCCCACTGATCGATCTGAGCGAAACACTGAACGTCGGCTCCAGACGGTCACCATTGGATGACCCGCTTCTGGTGATCGTCGACTCAGACGGTAAACGGGCCGGTCTCCTCGTCGACGATCTGTTGGCCCAGCAGCAGATCGTCATTAAGAGCCTGACCACCAACTTTCGGGCGGTGGCTGGACTTTCCGGCGCCACCATCCTCGGCGACGGCACTGTCGCCATGATCCTCGACGTCAACAGCGTGCTCGGCCTGTTCAAAGAGAGCGGCTCGAAGCACATCCCGAAGAGCACATCGACCGGCGCGCCAAGCGACGCCACAAGCGCCGACCAGGTCGCATAGGAGAACATATGCAGCTAGAGACCATGACCAGTCCGAGTGCCAGCTCGAGTGCCGGCTCAAGTGCCGGCTCGAGTGATGGCATCACCGATCCCGGCGGATCAACCGACCAATACCTCACCTTCATGCTCGGTGAAGAGGAGTTTGGGGTCGACATCCTTCGTGTTCAGGAGATCAAGGGTTGGGAGAAGGCCACGGCCATTCCCAACACCCCCGAGTACATCAGGGGGGTTATGAACCTGCGGGGCACCGTTGTGCCGATTATCGATCTTCGCTGCCGGTTTGAACTGAGCTCGGCCGAATACACCGCCACCACGGTGATCATCGTTCTCAAGGTCGAGGGTGAGCACTCGACCCGGACGATGGGCTTCGTTGTCGACGCGGTGTCGGAGGTCTACAACGTGTCGGCTGAGAATCTGCAGCCGGCGCCCGACTTTGGCACCCGGGTTAACACCCAGTTCCTCCGGGGCCTGGCCGTGGTCGAGGAGAAGATGATCATTCTCCTCGACTTCGACCGCCTCATCAGCCTCGACTCGGTCTTCTCGGCCGTCGAAGCTTTCGAAAATCAGTCCCCAAGCGACCCCTCCTAAGAGAAAAGAACGGAACGACCGATATGCCTCAGACCACAGCAAAAACCCGCACCCGGGCCGCAGCGAAGAAGGCCCCAGCCAGCGGGTCGACTCGAACCCGTGCCAACGCCAAGGACCGCCAAGAAGATCAGCTCCGCGACTTTAAGGAGCAGGCGCTAGACGCCAGCAGCGCGGCGATCATGATGGTCGACAGCGACTTCGTGATCTACTACGTCAACGAGGCAGCGCGCACCCTCATGGCCAGCGCGCAGGACAGCCTGCAAAAGACCTGGCCCAGCTTCGACGCTGACAACATGGTGGGCGAATGCCTCGACCAGTTCCATCCGGAGTTGTCGCCCCAGAGTCGCATGCTGGACGATCCGGCCAACCTGCCGTACTCGACCAATCTTGAGGTCGGTGGCCTTTCGCTCAGCCTGAAGGTGTCGGCTCAGGTCAGCGGTTCGGGTGAATTCGTCGGCTGCACACTCGAATGGGAGAACATCGGCGAGCTCCTAGAAATGAACTCCAAGCTGGAGTCGATCAATGTTGGCCAGGCGATGATCGAGTTCGATCTCGAAGGCAACATTCTGAGCTGCAACGACAACTTCCTAGCCGCCACCGGCTACGCGTTGGATGAGATCGTCGGTCGCCATCACCGCATCTTCGTCGATCCGATCGACGCCGCCAGCCCTGCATACGCCGCATTCTGGGATCAGCTTCGCAACGGTGACTCGGTCAACGGTGAGGTCAAGCGGGTCAACAAGGCAGGCGAGACGCTATGGCTGCAGGCCAGCTATAACCCCGTGCTCGACCGCGAGGGCAAGGTAGTCAAGTACTTCAAGATCGCCAGTGACATCACCGAGGCCAAGCTTCGTAGCTGGGATCTCGAGGCCAAAATGGCTTCGATCGATACCGGTCAGGCCATGATCGAATTTGATCTCGACGGCAACATCACCGGCTGCAACGACAACTTCCTGGCCGCCACCGGCTATGCGTTGGACGAAATCGTCGGTCGTCATCACCGGATCTTCGTCGACCCACTAGAAGCTGCCGATCCGGCGTACAACGCGTTCTGGGCTCGGCTTCGTAACGGTGAGTCGGTTGACGGTGAGGTCAAGCGGGTCAACAAGGCAGGCGAGACGGTGTGGCTGCGAGCCAGCTACAACCCGGTCCTTGGTGATGATGGCCAGCCGGTCAAGTTCTTCAAGATCGCCAGCGACATCACCGAGGCCAAGCTTCGCAGCTGGGACCTCGAAGCCAAGATGGCCGCCGTCGAACGGGCCCAAGCAACAATCGAGTTCGATCTCGACGGCAACGTTGTGGCGTTTAACGACAACTTCCAGGCCACCATGGGCTACACCCTCGACGAGATCAAGGGTCGCCATCACCGAACCTTCGTCGAGTCGGACATAGCTGCCGATCGTGCATACACCGAGTTCTGGGAGACCCTGAAGCGGGGTCAACCAGTCGAAGGTGAGTTCAGGCGTGTAAACAAGGCAGGCGACATCGTTTGGCTGCGAGCCAGCTATAACCCGGTCCTCGGTGAAGACGGCAAGCCGGTGAAGTTCTTCAAGATCGCCAGTGACATCACTGAGGAGAAGCGCTTCCGGGATCAGATCGAAACGATCGTGGGCCGCACCTCAGAGGTCATGACCGCAGTGTCGCTCGGCGACCTAACCCAGACCGTCGCTGGCGAGTACGAGGGCAGTCTCAAGCCTCTGCAGGTAGCAACCAACTCCAGCATCGAGAACCTCAGCGGTTTGGTCAGCCAGATCCGTGACTCAACCTCTTCGATGTCGACCTCGGCCAAAGAGGTGGCTCTCGCCAACCAGGACTTGAGCCGTCGGACCGAAGGCCAAGCCAGTTCGCTCGAGGAAACTGCGGCCAGCATGGAAGAGATGACGGCGACCGTCGAGCAGAACGCCGACAACGCCCGTAAGGCCAGCCAACTCGCCGTTGGCGCCCGAGAGCAGGCCGAGGGTGGCGGCGACGTCGTCGAAAAGGCTGTCGCAGCCATGGGAGCGATCAGCGAGTCGAGCAAGAAGATCGCCGACATCATCGGAGTGATCGATGAGATCGCCTTCCAGACCAACCTGTTGGCTCTCAACGCCGCGGTCGAAGCCGCTAGAGCCGGCGACCAGGGTCGTGGCTTTGCCGTCGTGGCCTCCGAAGTTCGCAACCTCGCCCAGCGCAGTGCCGGTGCGGCCAAGGAGATCAAGAACCTGATCTCCGACAGCCTCGACAAGGTCGATGATGGGTCAAAGCTGGTAAACCAGTCCGGTACCCAGCTCGAAGAGATCGTGAACTCGGTCAAGAAGGTCTCCGACATCATCGGCGAAATCGCCGCAGCGTCCGAAGAGCAGTCCATCGGTATCAACCAGGTCAATCAGGCTGTGGCCGATATGGATCAGGGCACTCAGCAGAACGCCGCCATGGTCGAAGAAGCCGCGGCAGCGTCCGAATCGATGCAACAGCAGTCGACTGCGCTACAGGCACTCACCGAACGTTTCCGGATCGGTGGAGCCCAAGGACCTGCGCCTCAGGGCGGCGGACTAGCCATGGCCAGCGCACCGGTTGCACAGCCGATGCAGGCCCCAGTGCCTGCTCAGCCGAGCCCCGAGGCAGCTGCACCCACCACCCACTTTGCCGAGCCTTCCGGCGACGACCAGGCCTGGGAAGAGTTCTAAGTCCGACAGGCCCAAACCGTTCGAGTCCAGGGAGCAGCGATGTCACAACTACAGGAGAAGGCCGAACAATCGGAGGCTGACGCAGGGGATGGGTCGACTCAGGTCGTTCTCCCCAGCCAGGCCGACATCCGAATGGCCGCCGAAGTTCACGAACAGTTCCAGGCTGCTCTAGAAGCGACCGGTAACGTCGAGGTTGACTGCGCAGCAGTCGAGCGAGTCGATGCCGCGGTACTGCAGTGCATTGGATCTCTCGCCAGCAGTCTGCGCCAAGGGGCGCGTGAGCTGGAACTCGCCGGACGTACCGAACCCTTCGACCGTGCGGTTTCACTGCTCGGTTTCGACGACCTCCTCCTCGGGCGTTCACCCGAGGAGGAAAGCTGACAGGTCACCTCATGACGTCGATGGCAACCGGGGAACAGACCCGTGAGTTTGTGTTCGAAGACAATCACTTTGAGCTGCTTCGAACCCTGGCTCGCGAGAACGTCGGTATCGAGCTCAACGACACGAAGCGGGCGCTGGTCTACGGCCGGCTGACCCGTCGCCTGCGGGCTCTCCAGCTCGACAACTTCGACGACTACTGTCGCCTGCTCAGCAAACCGAACTCTCCTGAGATGACCGAGTTCGTCAACTCGATCACCACAAACGTGACGGCGTTCTTCCGTGAACCCCATCACTTTGATTTTCTCAAGGATGTGGCTCTACCCCACCTGCTGAAGTCTCGACCGGACCGGCGCCTACGAATGTGGTCGGCCGCCGCCTCGACCGGCCAGGAGCCGTACAGCATCGCCGCGAGCGCGGCGGAGGTACTGGGGCCCCAGAGCGATTGGGACTGCAAAATCCTGGCCACCGATATCGACAGCGAAGCGCTGGCCCGCGGCGAAGCTGGTCTCTACAGCGCCCAAGACGTGCCAGACGATCTCGGCAGCCAACGACGTTGGTTCAACCCGACCAGCTCTGGCGGCTACCAGATGGACAAAGCCCTACAGGAGATGCTCTTTTTTCGGCAGCTCAATCTGATGGGGCCGTGGCCTATGAGCGGCAAGATCGACGTGATTTTCTGCCGCAACGTGGTCATCTACTTTTCGGTTGAGACCCAACGGCGGCTATTCAGCCGCTTCGCCGAGATCATCGCTCCCGACGGCTATCTGTTCATCGGCCACTCGGAATCGATGTTGCATTCAGCGGACCTGTTCACCATGGTCGGGCGAACCATTTACCGGCCGGCCGGGACCGCTGGATGACGGGCTCTAGCCAGCTTGCGTCAACGCCAAAGCCAAGGCCGACTCGTTTCGCCCGTTTGTCTGTTCCCGCTCCGTCGCTACCGGATTTCGATCACATCCAACGGTTCTTTGATCCGCGGTTGGAGGCCGTTTCAGCCAAGATCTTGCCCGGCGAGTTCTACACCACGGTCGCAGACGAGATGGTGACAACCCTCCTCGGTTCCTGCGTGGCCGCTTGCATCTGGGACCCGGTGGCCAAGATCGGTGGAATGAACCACTTCTTGATTCCCGAGGGCGGCAACGGGGCCTCCGACAACAAACTCGACGTCGCCCGTTACGGCGTATTCGCCATGGAGTTCTTGATCAACTCGATCTTGAAGAACGGTGGCGAGCGTGAACGGCTTGTGGCCAAGTTGACCGGTGGCGGTCATGTCCTTCAGTCGAGCACCCCAATCGGGTCTTCAAACGTTCGCTTCGCCCGCAGGTACCTGGCCGACGAAGGCATCGAAGTGCTCAGCGAGCACGTCGAAGGTGAACATGCCAGGCGGGTGGCGTTCCATCCCCTGAGCGGGCGCTGTCTTGTTCAGGAACTGGCGAGCGCGACCACCGAGGTCTCAAAGTCCGAACGTGCATACGCAAGCTCTATCGAACGACCTGCTGACCCAGGCGAAATCGAACTCTTCTAAGGAGAATTATGGTCGCGAGCAAGATTCGTGTGCTGATCGTCGATGATTCGGCCCTAGTCCGCAAAGTGCTGGTCGAGATCCTCGGATCAGACCCCGCCATCGAAATCGCCGGGGTAGCCAATGACCCTCTCGATGCCCGAGACAAGATCAAGGCTCTAAACCCTGACGTTCTGACCCTCGATGTCGAGATGCCGAAGATGGACGGCGTGACCTTTCTCTCCAACCTGATGCGGCTGCGGCCGATGCCGGTTGTAATGGTCTCGTCGCTAACCGAGCCTGGAGCCGAGATCACGTTGGCGGCGCTGGAGCTAGGCGCCGTCGACTTCGTCTCGAAGCCAAAAGTCGACGTGGCCCACGGCCTCGAGACCTACGCCGAGGAGCTGATCCTCAAGGTTAAAACCGCGGCCAAGTCGCGGCCTCGGGTGTCGGCTCCGGCCAAGCCTCGGGAACTGGCCAAGGTCGGTGGCGGCGGAGCCAGCCAGATCATGGCTCGAATCAGTGCGACCGACAAACTGCTGGCCATCGGCGCATCGACCGGGGGCACCGAGGCGGTGCGCGAACTTCTGGCCGCCATGCCACCAGACGGCCCCCCAACGGTCATCACCCAGCACATCCACGCGTCCTTCATCAAGCCGCTAGCGGCCCGGCTCGATCGGAACTCGGCAATGCGAGTCACCGAGGCCACCGATGGTAAGCAGATCGTCCCCGGACATTGCTACCTGGCCCCCGGTGACAGTCATCTGCAGGTGCGACGCAACGGTCACCAGTACATCTGTCGATTGATCGATGGCGACCGGGTCAACGGCCACAAGCCTTCGGTCGGTGTGCTGTTCGATTCGGTTGCAGAGCAAGTAGGGGTAAACGGATTGGCTGTTCTGCTCACCGGCATGGGCAAAGATGGCGCCGAAGCGATGAAGCGGGTTCGCGACGCAGGCGGGACAACGATCGCCCAGGACGAGGCCACGAGCGTCGTATGGGGAATGCCGGGAGCAGCGGTGAAGATCGGTGCAGCTAGCGAAGTACTACCCCTTGGCCAGATCGCCCCGAGGCTTGTGAGCCTGCTCAGCAAGTGATTCGGATTGCGGCTTCACCGGTCGATCGCTGGACGATTTCAGCGACACAGCCGACCTTAAGTTCACAACGAGCGGAGCCGATTTCAACAGAGCAATGGACAGGGGAGACCAGCAGTGAGCGACTCGAAGGCAAAGAGCGAAGCAACAGTGACTGACTCGAACAACCAAGCACCTCAGCCGAAGGGCTCTTCTTTCTCCGTTCCCGCGCCTGCCGCCACCGTAGCGGCCGCAGCGATGGTGGTCGTCACCATCGTTGGCCCAGGTCAGCCTTGGAACATCATGGCGGCCATTGGCGTGCTTGTGCTTTGCGCTCTGACCTTGCGTCAGCAAGGTGAAGAGTCTGGCAACGTCGCCCACGAGCCAGTGCTGTACCAGGCACAGGTCAGAGAACCGATTGCGGAGCCAGCGGCCGGCCAGGTGGTCGACCAGGTCGCCGAAGTGGTTGATGGGCCCGGCGTTCAGGTAGTTGCCAGTCGCCACAACGGGGAGGAAGAGCTGCAGGCCATCGGCCGCTGCCTTGGCGAAACGGTGCCCCGTTCTGCCGGCGACATCCGCATGGAGATGGACCAGATCAGGGGTCTGGTCGCCGATGCGGTCGTCACACTCGACGAGGCATTCGGGTCGATGCGGTCAGATACCTCGGCTCAGCGGGAACTGATCGACGAGATGATCTCCGCGTTGGCCGACGACAGCAGCCAGCTCGCCGATGATGGCACATCCAAGGTCACGATCGGTTCGTTCGTCCGCAGCAGCGCAGAATTGGTGTCCCGCTTCGTCGAGCTGACGAAGGCGGCCAGCGAACAGAGCGTCGAACTGGTAGCGAGCATGGATGAAATGTCGGCCCATGTCGAGGACATGATGGGTTGCCTCGCCGATATGAGCACCATCGCCAACCAGACCAGACTGCTGTCGCTGAACGCCACCATCGAGGCGGCTCGGGCAGGCGACAGCGGACGAGGGTTTGGCGTTGTAGCCGACGAGGTGCGGCATCTGTCGCAGCGCTCCAACGAGTTCAACGAACAGATTCTTGGGCGGTTGGAACTGATGCAAAGTTCCATGCACCGAACCCGTACCGCAGTCCATGTCACGGCCTCTAACGATGCCGAGATGCTGGTCAGCGGTGAGGCCGACCTCGAGCTGATGACCGGTCAGGCGCAAGAGCTGGATGCCATGCTCACCGACCAGGCCGGGAATATCGCTCAGCTTTCAGACCGGATCGGACGAAGCGCCGCCGATGCGGTTCGCAGCCTGCAGTTCGAAGACATCGTCCGGCAGGTCGCCGAAAACGCAGGCGAACGGGTTGAAGAGTTGGCCGACTTCTTCCAGGAGATCCCGAACTATCTGCACTCGATCGACGGCGATGAACTAGCCCAGGCACGGATGCAAATAACGGCATCGGCCGAACAGCTGGCAGCCCACCCGCCGCGACGACCTGCAGACCAGGAAAACCTCGCGGTAGGCGAGATCGACCTCTTCTAATCGGGTTCGACTACTTAACCGGTTCCCACTGCTTGTGGTGCTCGCACCAGCGCTCGTCGTGGAAGTGATCGCCATGTTTACGTCGACGTTGTGCTCCATCGACCAGCTGGACTTTTTTGGTCACCCGGCTCTTACCGGTGGGACGGCTCATAACTTCTGCCTATCACCATTTGCTGCAAAATTCACCGGTTTCGAGATCGGCGGCCCTGCTGAGGTGACAGACGGCGCCCCCAGGTTCTCTCGCTCGGTCCCTCTGTGATTGAATGAACCCGTTGACCAAAGTCGACGAAACCAGTGGCGACACCGCTGGAGCCGACAAGATCGAGGAGTGACATGACTGATCTAGCTGACCCGCCGATGACCCCCAGCGCCATCGACGCCGCTGCAATCAGCAATGTGCGAACGCCCGAAACGTTCGACAACGTCGAGGACGAGCGTCTTCATCGCAAGCAGCGACTGGCTGCAGGTTTCCGCCTCTTCGGGCGGTTCGGTTTCGACGAAGGCATCGCCGGGCACATCACCGCCCGAGATCCTGAGGATCCGAGCAAGTTCTGGGTCAACCCGTTCGGCATGAACTTCAAGCACATCAAGGTGTCGGACCTGATCTGCGTCGACCACGACGGCAACATCGTCGAGGGTAAAGATCGGGCGCTGAACACCGCGGCATTCGCCATCCACTCACGGGTACACGAGGCCCGGCCTGATGTTGTGGCCGCTGCTCACGCCCACTCGATCAACGGCAAAGCATGGTCGGCATTTCGCCGGCCGCTGGAACCGTTGACACAGGACGCCTGCGCGTTCTACGGCGACCACGCGGTCTTCGAGGACTACAACGGCGTGGTGATCGAGACTTCCGAGGGCGACAGGATCGGCGAAGCGTTGGGTTCGGGCAAGGCCATCATCTTGTCGAATCACGGCAACCTGACCGTCGGCCAGACCGTTGACGAAGCGGTCTTCTGGTTCATCACGATGGAACGGGCCTGCCAGAACCAACTGCAGGTTGAGGCCGCGTCGGTCCGGCATGCCCCGGTGCCGGTGGAGCATGAGATGGCCCTCAAGACCGGCGGCCAGATCGGCGGCAACTTCGCAGGCTGGCTGAGCTTTCAGCCTCTATGGGATTGGATCACAAAGGAAGAGCCAGACCTGTTCGACTGAGCGGGTTAGTCGTGGGCTATGAGGTTGATGAGCGCTTGGCGTCCTTCGGAGACCGCTTTGAGGCCTCGCTCTAAAGCGCCGAAGAGGTCGGCCGGGTCATCGACCCGTTCGCCGAGGCCTCCGGCTGCGCTGCAGATGGCCTCGTAGTCGAGCGCCGGTTGCAGGTCGCTGAACGAGAACGAGTCGGCCCGGGCAGCGTGGCCGTCTGGGTAGACCATGCGGGTCGAGCCTTCGACCGCGCCCCACTTGGCGTTGTTCCACACCAGGTACAGAACCGGCAGGTCATAGCGGCGAGAGATCCAGTGGGCCGAGCTGGGGACGCTGAAGAGGTAGGAGCCGTCGCCGACCATGCCGACGACAGTGCGGTCGGGGGCAGCGAGCTTGGCGCCAAGGGCGGCGCCGACTCCCCAGCCGAGGAACCCGGCCGGTGGGCCGCCAAAGAATCGCCCCGGGCCGCGCATCGTCAGCTGCTGGCTGTCGGAGCCCAATTCGTCGACGAGGATCGCGTCCTCAGGTAGGAGTTCGTCGAGCACGCTCGAGACCCACGGTTTGCTAAGCGGGGTGGCGTTCTGGCCGTCGCTGGCTTTGCCTCGTGCGGTTTCCCGCAGTTCTGCTGCGGCCGCGGCCCAGCGGTTCGACCGTTGCTCGACCGCGTTGGCGTCGAGCCGCCCGTCGAGTCGGTCTGCGAGGGCACCGAGATTGTGACCGCAGGCGCCGCTGAGGCTGATGTCGGAACCGAAGCCACGGACCGGGTAACGGGAGTGCAGCGGGTCGGCACCGATGGCGATCACCGTGGCGTCGCCGTCGGGTTTGGCGTTCTTTGGGGTCCATGGCACGTCGCATTCGATGACCACGATGACGTCGGCCCCGGCCAGGTACCGGTCGGGGAGCATGCCGAACCGCCGAGGATGGTCGAAGTCGATGTTGGTGTGTGTGGGGAACGGGTCGAACACCGGAGCGCCGAGCTGATCGGCTAGGCGGGTTAGAGCGGCGACGGCCTCGGGCCTCCGGCCGGCCGAACGGGTGACGATAATCGGGTTGGTGGCCGTGGCCAGGCGCTCGACCGCGGCGTCCAGGTCGGCAGGGGCCGCTATCGCTGTTCCGGCGGTCATCGAGACGGGGCGGTCGTTTGCCGGATCGTGTTCGGCGGCCAGGACCTCGCGGGGGAGGGTGAGGTAGACCGGCCCGCGGGGTTCGGCCTCGGCGATGGCAAAGGCCCGGTTGACCACCCCGGGTAGGTCGGAGCCGGTTCGGAGCTCGTAGTCCCACTTGACCCATTCACGGACCATGCCGCCCTGGTCGAACGACTCTTGGGCCCAGTGGATGTGCAGGTCGCGCACGCCGAGGGCGTTGTTCTCAGCGAGCGGCGTGCGGCCTGCGGTGAAGAAGATCGGGACCTGCGATCGGTTGGCATTTATGAGGCCGCCGATGGAGTTGGCGGTGCCGGCGATTGTGTGAACCATCACCGCCGGAGTCTTGCCCGAGACCATGGCATAGCCGTGAGCCATGGCCGTGCCGGTCACCTCATGGGGCACCATGATCGGTCGAGGCGACGACTCGCCAGCGGCATCGCGGCGAGCGTATGCATCGATCAGCGGACCGAAGTCGGTGCCAGCGTTTCCAAACAAATACTCGACCCCTCTGTCTTGCAGCAGGTCGAGGTAGGCATCGGCCACAGACCGTTTGGCAGCATCGCTCATCGGAGCTCCTCGGTTCACTCAGGGGGATGGCCAAATCGTACGGCAGGTGGGGCTAGCGGCGCACATGCCAGCCGTTCCGCTGGATGCGTTGAGGTTCGTAGGACCAGCAACAGAAGAAAACTTTGGAAAACCTGTATCACGCATTCCGGTTCGTCACTCCACTGTGCAATGCCTAAGCGAGACAGAGGTCTCACAAAGCGTTATTCAGCGGTGAATGTGGGTGGTCAATCCATCCCCTGGGATCGGAAACCAATGAGTTCTAGATCGACAATCAAAAGATGCGAGTGGGAGTATCAGGTCAGCCAAGCACTCGATGGCAGCGAGCCTGCATGGCGTGAACTGGTTGACAACCTTTCGGATGTGGCCTGGAAGGTTCTGAACAGCTACGACCTCAACCCGGCCGATAGAGAAGAGGCATTCGCCGCTACGTTCTTTCGGCTCTACCAGAAGCTGGACACGGTGCGAGAGCCCACTCGTCTACCGGCTTGGGTCGCCACGGTGGCACGGAATGAAGCCAACGCCATATGGCGGTCCCGCAAGAAAACCGTGCCGACCGAGGAGCTGCCACTGCGCGAGTTTCTAGCAGACACGATCGATGAGGGCCTGCTGGAAACCGAACTGCTGCAACACGTCATGACCGCGTTCGGAAACCTACCAGCCGATGGCCAAGCCCTTCTGCGGCTGCTGACCGCTGTGCCTCCACTTACATACGACGAAATCTCGGAGATTCGAAACATGCCAAAAGGATCGATCGGGCCAATCGCTGGTCGGCATCTTGACCGGCTACGACGAATGCTCCACTTCTACGCGGCGGGTGAAGCACTATGACCCCAACAGACATAGACCTGGCCCGAGATTTCTCCGGCGGCGATCATCTGCTCGACCTGCTAGCCACCGGGCTTGCTCAGGCCGAACCGGTTCCACAGACTGCGATGGAGCAGGCATACGCCGCCTGTCTGATGGCGAAGGTCGACGCAGAGTTGGTCGCGCTGGTCGCCGATTCATCGAGGAGCGATACGTCACGAGCCGTCGATGGGCAAGGCCCCGTTCGTGAGGCTGGGCCGGAGGCAAGCCGCGAACTCGATATCGAAGGGCGGGAAGGTGGCTCGACTGCGATGCTCGTCGACAGATTCGCACGCTCCGAGCCCCTGCTGGCTGCCCCCTCGTTTCGAACTCCGGACGCCAGCTCCGGCATCATCCAGCGGATAGCCACCGTGGCTGCGCTGGCGGTCGACGCATGCCGATTGTGGGCATCGAAACGACGACGACCGGTGACCCCCGAAACGCTGGCCCGGATGGAGTTGTCGACAAGCGCCGATCAACTCCACCCGGTCGGCATTCAACTTGTTTTGCTCCGCTAGGTCCGACTGGGGTTTCGTCGAAGTTTCGGCTGCTGGGGGAGAGCTTGACCCATTGTCAGGCGCAGCCGGGCAACGGTACGCTCGCCCCGAATTGTGTGCATCCAGGCAAGCGACTGCGAACTCGGCGGTTGTCGGGCTGTGGCAGTTTTTGTTTTGTTTTGTTGTCGAGCGCTGTCGGGGATTCTGAGTGGCCAAGTCGATCGATGTTGTCTGCAATCGTGAGCGGACCGGTTCCGATTGGTATGAAGAATGGGTTCGGAACAACGGCCCGCGCCTCAACACCTATGCCAGGCGGCGCGGTGCGGCCGATCCTGAGGGCCTTATCAACGAAGCCTTCGCTCAGGTACTGACCGGGGTGGGAGATGTCAGCGTCGAACGGGAGTCGGAGCTTCGGGCCAAGCTGGTTCGATCGGTCGATCGTTTACTCACCGACGAACAACGACAGCTGAGCACAATCCCTTTCGAGAGGGATCTGGCCGAACTGCGCGAGCAGGAGGTGCCAACCGACTCGGGGTTCGAAGAGTTGGTGAGTGATGCCGATCATGCTCAGTGGCTCTTGTCGTGGTTGACGCCGGAACAACGGGAGATTATCGAACTCAGGTATCTGCATGATCTCTCCTTTGGCGAGACCGCCGAACGAGTTGGCCGGCCGGTCGGGACGGTAAAGGCGCTGCAGCATCGGGCGATGCAAAGAATGCGGATCTTCGGCATTCTGGTGGCCCTTATCGTTCTTGCGGTTGGGGTGGCGTTGCTCGCTCGAGACGTGGGCACACAAAGCCTGCAGCCGATTTCGTCAGATCCAGAACCGACCGAGGTCGACGTGCCAAACGACGGGCTCAGCTCCGATGGTTCGATCAATGAAACCAGCGACCTCGGGTCGGCTGACCCCGCGCTGAGTCAGTCCGGGATCTTCATTGAGAGCGGCACGGGCACCACCGATGAACAATTGAGCGTCGAACCGTCTGGCCTCGATCGTCAACAGATTGAGCCCACCGGCCCTGGTGCTGCTCGGAGCAGCGGCATAGCGGCGGAGACCGCTACCGATCCTCGGTCTACCCCAGCGGATGTTCCCGAACCCACGGTCGTTCCCGACCCCAGGGTTCTTGTCGAACCCGATCTTGGTGTGGACGACGGCGCGTCGGCGGAGCAAACGCAACCCAATCCGACGCCGACAACCACAGTGCCCGAGCAAGTCTCTGTTCCTCTGGCGGAACCAGAGATAGTGGGAGCGTTGTCGAACCCATCTACCGGATTCTGCCTCACTGCCGGTCAGCCAGGCCCAACGCAAGAGGTGTGCGTCGGCAGCAATCAGCAGAACTGGTCGATGATTTCTGTTGCAGGCGGGGCCGTATTGGTGCTCGATCAGGCCACGGCACGCTGTCTGGAAGCTGTCGGGGTCACCGGTTCGCAGGTGACGCAGACGCCCTGCGGCGACACCCAGTCGCAGCGATGGACCCAGCGTGCTGGCGCGACCGGGCTGGCGGAATTCGTTCACGTATCGAGCGGACACTGTCTCGATGTGAGGGACGGATCAACGACATGGGGTGTTGACCTGGTCCTATGGGGCTGCCATGGCAGGGCGAACCAGCAGTGGCAGATTGCAGCCGTTGCGCCCGACGGCCCGGCTGAGCCGACCCCACCGGTGACGTCGGTGTCCTACGTCCAGAACCAGGGCAGCCAACTTTGTTTGAGTGTTGGTATTGACTACAGCGCTGTGCAGCAGCCATGCGGCGGCACACAAACTTGGTCGCTTCGGCCAGCAGTTGGTAACACGTTGTCGGTCGTCAACACCGAGTCCGGAAAGTGTCTGGATGTGCAAAATGGGGCGATCGAAAACGGCACCCCCGTTGGGCACTGGACCTGTACCGACAACCCCAACCAGCATTGGGAACTACGGTCCGCAGCGGACGGCAGCGTGGCGTTCGTCAACCCGACAACCGGTCGATGCCTTGACGTTCGGAACGGTTCGATCAGCTCGGGAACCGATCTGATTATCTGGGACTGCACCGGCGCCCCAAACCAGCAGTGGATTCTCTAAGCGGTTCCAGTCTGGGTTCAACCCGTTAACCGACCGCTTGGTCTGTGCAGCTTGGCCCGTCGACCCAGAGCGAACGCTCTAGGAACGGGTTCTATGATGAGAAACAGCTGGAGGGGGACTAATGGGCGAGGGCAAGATTGAAATCTATAAGGCAGTCCGAGCGCACGAGCTTGAACTGAACAAGGCGGTTGCCGCCTTTGAACACGCTGTGCTGGCGCCGCTTTATCTTTTGAACGGGGGTGGTGCTGTGGCCTTTCTTACGTTGATCGGCGCCGCATCGGGAGAGGGTTCGAGCCTGCAAGTCGACGTGCGCTGGTCAGCGGGAGCAATCTCTGCGTGGACGCTCGGTCTCCTCGCCGCCGCTGTGACCACCTATTGGTTCTTTCAGGCTCAACGAGGGTTCGCCGCCGGCGAGCGCATCCGGCGCCAGGAGATCGAGTCACTCGTTAACGAAGAAGCGGCAAAGCTTGTAGCTGCCCCTACAGCGACAGCCGAACGTCTTGCTGAGGACGCCCGTGATTCTCAGGCTCGCGCCGAACAGAGCTTGTGGGCCAGCGTCGGGCTGTTCATCGTCGGCACGGCTTTGGCCGCCATTGCTGTCAGCACAGGCTAAAGACCTCTGACAACACGCTCGATCGGCTAGTTTCAGCCGCTTCTAGAGCGGGTTTCCGCAGTGCCCCCGGTGGGATTCGAACCCACGACCAATGGATTAAAAGTCCACTGCGCTAACCAGGCTGCGCCACAGGGGCGAAGACGAGGCTAGCGGGCTTGCCTACTGAATCGCTTTGCTTTTGCGGGAGATATCGCTGCGTTTTGGCCAGATGCTGCAAACATTGTCGGTAGTGCTGCCAACATGGGACACGATGTTCGTTCGTCCAGGCTCCCAAAAACTGTCGAAACCGGCCATGGCACTGCTGGCCGCGGCCTTTTTGGCGGCGGCGTGCGGTGAGCTGGTCCAGCCCGAGCCTTACGCATCGCCTACTTCTACAACCGTTATCGACGGGGTGGAGCAGGAGACCGCTTCCCAGGTGCAAGAACAGCCCGGCCTGACCACCCAGGCCGACGAGTTCGTGCCGACACCACCCGACGGCTACATACCGACACTGCTGGTAAGCGGCGAACGCTCGCTGCTGGCGGTCGAGGGGGCGCAATCTGTGGCCTTTGAAGGGCCGCTAGCCGACCTTGGCGCCACTCGAGTGGTCGATGACCTGTTCGGCGGCCTGGTGATACAGGAACTGAACGGTCCGATCGTCTACCGCCAGGCCCAGGGTGAGCCTGAGATCCTCGATGATTCAGGCGCCCGGCTGCTCGATATCGGCTGGTGGGACGGTTCGCCCCGAGCCTTCGTCGAAGCGGCCCCCGGCCAGATCGACTGGATCCAGCTGGCTCAACGCACCGCTGGCGACCGCGAACGACAGGTCCACCTGCAGCTAGCCGAAGGTGAGGAGATCGTCGCTTTCTCCGCCAGTCGTAGCATCCAGGCCGTTATAACCAGCGACGATCGCTGCGGTCACCTGCGGTTCTACAACTCCGAAGGCCAAGAGGTCGACTTCCGAGGCCCCGCCGACCCGGAGTGCATTTTCCCCAAACGCCCGGTCTTTGGAGCAGTGGCCCTCAGTCCCGCGGCCGACGCCGTGGCCTACACCATCGTCAGCTACCGAGGTGATGGCACCGAAGCAGCGACCGAACTGGTGGCTCGGGAACTGCGGGCTGGGTCCGACGAGTTCTTCAACCTGCGAGTTGGCGAAGATCTCGACGCCGTCGTGTCCCTGACCTTCGACGGTGAGCGGGCGGCGTATCTTAAGGAGTCCGGCGACTCACAGACGGTGACGACGTTGCCGGTGACCGTCGACAGTGTCGAGGTGCCGACCGACCTTCTCGATGCCGGTCGAATCTATTCCGTTTCCTTTGCCAGGATCCCGGTTACTCCCGCCGGGTAGCCGCTAAGGTCAAAATCGTGGACCCCGAAGGCTCGGAACAAGTGGCGAACGAGCAGCGTGCTATCGACCCGGCAACCTTTGCGCACCGTCGCACAGGGTCGCCGTTCGAGCCCATGCGCATCGGTCCGCTGTCCAGCCTGAACCGGGCCGGATCGTGGTTCAGAGCCAAAGAGTCCAACCCGCCGGAGTCAGAGCCCGAGCCGGAGTTGGTCAGCCCCGCAGACGAGTCAATCGATGGTGAAGAAATGCCGGAACATGAAGATCTTGCCGACATCAACTCGAACGCAGTTGGCTCCAACACGGTGCAGCCGAACCCAGTCGAGTCCGAGCAGGCCCAGTCGACGACACAGCCGCCATCACCATTTGAGGTAGCGACACCACCATCATTCGAACCAGTCGATACCCCGGCGCCAGTGGCGACGCCGGAGCCGGTCGTTGCTTTCGACGACCACATTGAGTCCGACGCCCACATTGAGTCTGACGCCCACATTGAGTCCGACGACCACATTGAGTCTGACGTCGACTCGGAGGTCGAGCTAGATGCTGACTCCGCTATCGAAGAGCGGATCAACCTCGAAGACGAAGAAGCGTTGGCCGACTTCGAAGTACCCACCGAAGCCGAAGCCGAAGCTGAAGCGACGATCGAAGCCGAAGTGACTGTCCAGTCCGAAGTAGTTGTCGAAGTCGAGAGCACCGAAACCGAAACCGACGACGCCGAGCCCGATTTGGAAGCCAGCGACGTCCCCGACATCGAGGTATCGGATGTCGACGACTCTCTCGCCGACGCTGACCTGGTCGAGGCGGAAGAGGAAGCGGTCGAGGCGGAAGAGGAAGCGGTCGAGTCTGACGTTCCGGAGCTTCACGAAGTCGAAGCAGATGTTGACCAGGTCGAAGAAGTAGGCGAGTTCGCTTCCTCCAACGGCGGACATCTCCAGGTGGTCGCCGATGTCAGCGAGCCGGATGCCGATGAGGTAGTCGACGAGCTAGTCGATGTCGACGACGCCGCTGATGATGAGCAAGAACCGGTCGAGGCTGACGTCATCGATCTAGACGCCGAAGCCGGTGTCGCCGAATCTGACGATGGGGATGACGACGAGGTCGAAGAAGTAGATGAGTCTGCTTCTTCCAACGGGTTCGCTAGTTTCGGCGCTCTTCGGGCGGTCACCGATATCAGCGAGCCCGATGCGGATGAGGTAGTCGACGAGTTAGTCGATGCTGATGACAACGCCGATGATGAGTACGAACCGATCGAAGCCGCAGTCGGCGACCTAGAAGCGGAAGATGAAGCGGTCGAATCTGACGTTGTTGCGGACGACGTCGAAGTCGAAGCGGAAATCGAACACGACGAAGAGGCAGACGAGCTCGCGTCTTTTGACGGCATCGTAGGCACAGCGAACTTCGAGGCGGCTGAGGATGCCAGCGACATCGATAACGATCAGTCTGAGTTCGATGATGTGGCTGACGTCGCCGACGGCGTTGATGGCAATGCCGACGATGAGCGCGAACCTGTCGAGGCTGACGTCACCGAAGACGACCTCAGCGATGAAACCGATGCGGACGACGATGATGACGACGAACCGCTCGTGGTTAGCTCATTCAATCGTGGCCCACTGCTAATCGCGGCTTCTAGTGGTGGCCCGGTCACGGAAACAGGTGACGACATTGCGGACGGCGCCGGGTCAGAGAACGCAACAGAGATCGAGCCAGGAACTGGCTCGGAGATCGAACTGCACGAAGGCACCGACAACGAAACCATCGAGCTGGAACCGGTCGAAGATGAAGTATCGTTGCCATCAATGGACGATCTACGAGCGATGGCGCAGCAACTCGATGAAGTCGATGCCATTTTGGAACGGCTCGACACCGACCCCGATGCTCTGGCCGCCGAACTCTTCCCCACGGTCAACGAGCCACAGCGGCTCGAACTAACGCCCGCTGACTGACCGCGCTGACTGACTCAGCTGGCTGGGTCAGCCGCCGTCTTTCGCTAGCAGGTAGCCGCGGGCCCGTTCGGTCTTCGGGTAGGCGTTAACCAAATCCCAGAATGCAGGGCTGTGATCGCCATGCACCAGATGGGCTAGCTCATGCACGATCACGTAGTCGACAACCCATCGCGGGAAGCCCGCCATGCGGTCTGACAATCGGATCGAACCATCCGACGGGGTACACGAACCCCACTGCTGCTTCTGATTCGACACCCAACGGATCGTGGTCGGCGTCGGCAGCCCGTATAGCTCGGCCAGCTCGGCGGACCGCTGATCGAGATCGACGATCGCCGCGGCCCGACGACGCTCAAACTTGTTGCGGAAATGGTCGACGAAGTACTGCTCTTCGTCGTCGCTGCAGGCGGCCGGGATACGTATCTCCAGCACCGACTCGACCAGCTGTGCCTGAGCCGTCTTGCGACGCCGGCTGCTCCTAGTCACCGAAATCTCCATCGGCGGCGGAGCCAGATCGGCTTCAGTGTCGGTTAGGTCGATCTCCGACAGATCAACCGTAGGAACCACGGCAGGCTCGGAAACATCAACAGGCGTGGGGGGCGGGGAACCGAGCAGATCGTAAAGACTGAGCTGACCAGCGATCCCCGTACTCACAGCCGCTGACTCCCGCCTCCGGTGATCATCTCTCCCGGTATGAGCTGCAAACGATCGCCGCCGACGAGCCTGCCGTCGGTCTTGGTGACTACCCGGCCGTTTAGGTTCGGAATCCGGGAATCATTGACGCCCAGTTCCTTCTCCATCGTGATGATCACGCCGCCATGGCAGATCACCAGAACTTTGCCCCCGGCGAATTCCGTAGCCACAGACTCCAACGCGCCCATCACCCGGGGCAAGAGCACATCGTCGTACTCCCAACCTTCGGGCCGCTGATCGCTTTCGACCCAGCCCGGCCACTTCTCGTCGATCTCCGACCTGGTGAGACCAGACCAAATGCCAGCCGATCGTTCCTGCAGCCCATCAACTAACTGCACCGGGCCGACCCCGATGATGGCGCTGATGATCGAGGCCGTCTCGGCGGCCCGAATTTGCGGTGACGAAACGATGGCATCGACAACGCCGATCGACTGCGCGGCCATGCCAGCCTGCTCTCGACCGAACTCCGAAAGTGGCGGATCGGCTTGACCCTGCCAGCGGTGCTGCTCGTTCCAGGTCGACTGGCCGTGCCGGACTACCAACATCTCAGTTGTGCGCGACGGGGGACTTCCGGTCATCATTTCTCCTGGTTGGACAAAGGTTACAGTAGCTGCGGGTAGTGACGCCTAGTGCTGATCCTGCAGAAACCGTAATGCGCGCCGTGCCGCCAGATGGCCGCCCATGCCGTGCACCCCGCCACCCGGTGTTGCACTGGCCGAGCCGATGAAGAAACGATCGACTGCAGTCTGGTACGGATCGACGCTAACCAACGGTCGAAACACCGATCGTAGGTTGGCGTAGCTGCCGCCGCCGACGTCACCGCCGACGAGGTTGGCGTTACCCCGCTCAAGGTCGGCCGGGAGCGACACCCGCTTGGTGATGACCGTGTCGCCAAAGCCCGGGGCGAAGCGCTCGATCTGCGCTTCGATCAACCCGCTGACATCGATGGTCGATCCGTTGGGCACGTGGCAATACGCCCAGACGGTGTGTTTGCCGTCCGGTGCTCGCGTCGGATCGAACGGGGTGTGTTGGGCCAGAAGCACAAACGGTCGGCGAGCGTGCTGGCCCTTTGCCACCGTCGCCTCGGCTTCGGTGACCTCTTCGATCGTGCCGCCGAGGTGCACCGTGCCGGCCAGCGCAACCTCGGGATTGGTCCAGGGGATCGGTTCGCTTGTGGCGAAGTCGACCTTGCAAACGCCAGGCCCGAACTTGAATCGACGCAACCGCTTGCGCTGCGAAGGAGTGAACTCCTCGCCGCCGATCGACGCCACCTGTCTTGGCGAAGTGGCGAAGATAACCGCTCCGGCCTCGGGCAGATCCTTCAGCGACGAAACGTTGTGGCCGGTGACGATGTGACCACCGAGCCCGACGAGCACCTCGCTCAAGACCCGGGTGATTTCCGACGCCCCGCCCTGAGGGAACGGCCAGCCGACCGCATGCGACGCCGCGCCGAGCAGGAACCCGAAGCCAGCGGTGAACGGCTTGGTCAGGGGGAGCACCGAGTGGGCGGCGTGTCCGGCGAACAGCGCCTTCGCCCGGTCGGTCTCGAAGCGACGAGCGACCAGCGTGGCCGGTGCCGCCAATTGCGGTCCGACCCGCAGGAAAGTCATCGGCGTACGCACGGTCCGGACCGGCGGCTGCATGGTGAACGAAACCAAATCGTCGAACCGTTCGACCAGCGGTCCGAATATCGAGCGGTACGTCTTGCCGTCGGCTCCAAGTGACGCCGCGGTTCGGTTCAGATCGTTCCAACCCATACCGGCGCTGCCGTCATCGAGTGGGTGGGCCACCGCAGCCGGCGGCATGATCCACTTCAGACCGTGCGCAGACCACGGAATGGTCTGCATAAACGGCGATGCCAGAGCCAGCGGGTGGATGGCAGATCCAACGTCGTGGACAAAACCCGGATCGGTCAACTCCGCCGAGCGGCACGCGCCACCGACCTCGTCGTTCGCTTCGAGCACCAGCGTCGATCGGCCCGCTCGGGCCGCAGTAATCGCTGCGGCTAAACCGTTCGGCCCCGACCCGACAACCACAACGTCATAACGCGCGTCTGGGTCATAACGTGCGTCGGGGTCATATTGGGCTTGTAAACCGGGCTGTTGTGAAGGGACTGTGCCAGGAACGTCGGTCACGATGGTGAGAGTACTTGGCTCCGTGGCACAATGGACGCCGTGATCACCCTGCGTTTGTTCGCCCAGGCAAGAGAATCGGCTGGCACCAAGAGCGTCGGCGTCGAGGGCAACACCGTCGGCGACGTTCTAGACGAGGCCGTACATCGGTTCGGCGACCCCTTCGCCGCCGTACTCGCCGGCAGTAAAGTCTGGCTCAACGGATCGCCCGCCGAGCGAACCGACAGTGTCACATCTGGCGATGAGGTAGCGGTGCTGCCCCCGGTCTCCGGAGGCTGAGCGGCCCATGTCGGTTGCATTCAACGACGAAACCGATGGTCAAGACCCCGATCGTCGCGCTCAACGGCAAACCAATTCGATGCAGCGGGCTCGAGCTCGTGAGGCCCGCTGGAGTAACAACCGGCTAGCGGTTCCATACCCGACAGACGGACCGAAGGTCACGCTCGGCGTACTGTGGTTCCTGCTCCTTATCGGTGCGGTGCTCCTTGGCTCGTATTTCGAGGAGCCGGTGATCTCATCGGTGGCCATCGCCGGCGTAGCCGCTCCGGTCGCAGGTCTGGCCGGTCTGCAGATCGGAAACGCCTGGTTCCCGAGCCAGCCAGCCACCCGAGGCTGGGTTGCCGCCGCCGCCTACCTGACCGCCATCTCCGGATTTTACGGCGGCTGGGGTGTTCTGGTGGGAATCGCCATCGGGCTCATCGTCCTTGTGTTCTACCTCGTGCTCTACCGCGGTCACCGTCGCACGGCGCTGCAGTTGCTCGATGTGCTGGTCCGCTCAGCGCTGCCGGTCGGCGTTGCCGTGGCATCGCTGGCCGCGCTCGGCTCGGTTGGCGCCGGGGCCCAGATCAGCCTGATTCTGTTGGTTAGCGCATACGAAGCCGGTGATTTCATCGTCGGCTCTGGCTCGTCGAACGCCGTTGAAGGCCCGCTGGCCGGGCTGGTAGCCCTCGGAGCGGTCACATTCCTACTGTTCCTGATCCTCCCCGCCCCGTTCGACGCAACCTCGATCCTGCTCTTCGCAGCCCTGGCAGCGATCTGCTGCCCACTAGGCCAGATCCTGGCCTCAGGACTGCTCCCAAGGGGCAACGCGTGGGCTCCAGGGCTTCGGCGGCTCGATTCGTACCTGCTGGTGGCCCCGATCTGGCTGATTCTGGTCTCCCAGCTCCCAACAATCAGCTAATAAGTGCTCGGTCAGGTGCTACTCGGCCTGGGAACGATAGACACAAGCCTGTGTCCAACCGGTGGCTGTATGCCCTGAACTTTTTGTTCGCCAGCGCGATCGGTGTGGTTTTCGTATTCCTTGCTGACTTTCAGGACGACTACGGGCTGTCCGACTGGCAACTCGGCTTTGTGGCATCGATGGGATTCGTCTCGGCGCTCATCACCCAGTTGGCCCTGGCGCCGTTCATCGACCGCGGCCATATCCGCCCGCTCGCGTGGCTCGCCGTAGCCGCGGGCGCCGCGGGGTGCTTCGGGTTTGTGTTCGCGGAGTCCTTCGTGCCCTTGGGGCTGAGCCGAGCGCTCAGTGGCGTCGGTCTGGGACTGTTCGGCGTGGTCGCCCGCAAGGCGCTAATTGGACTCGATGTCGTCGGTGGCGGCGCAAAAGTTGGAGCGCTGTTGTCGACCGGCGTGGCTGGTTTTCTCACCGGGCCAGCACTTGGGGCAGCGCTAGGAGCCATCTCGCTCGAAGCTCCGTTCATCGTGGTCGGGGTGCTGATCTTGCTGGTCGGCGTGCCTGCCGCCCGCACCGCTGCGAATGCAGAGATCGCTGCCTCACACGTCGACTACGGCGACGTTGGCTGGCTGCTGGCCAAGCCGCGCGTCCAGGTGGCCATTCTCGCTCAGCTGATGGTGTTCGGGTTTATAGGCATCTTCGACTCGATAATCGATCGGTACCTGACCGACCTTGGATCGAGCACCACAGCGATCGCGTTAGCACTGATCGTCACCGGGTCTCCCCTGCTCATCATTCCCGTGCGAGCCGGCGCTCTGGCCGAACGAATCGGAGGCGCTCGAGTCGTCTTTCCGGCGTTGCTGCTATCGCTGCCCTGCATCGTGCTGTTCGGCGTGGTGCCAGGAGCGCTGTTGTTCGCCGCGGTTGGCATTGTTCAGGGAACCGCTGAGTCCTTTGGGAGCATGGGCGGACAGGTTCTCGTGCTCGAGGCCGCCGGAGCCGAGCGGGCCGCGATCGGCAGCGCCATCCTCGAAGTTGTCGGCATGGCCGTAGCCGCTACCACCTCGGTGCTCGCGCCGATCATCTACGGCGCCCGCGGCGCGGGAACTTTGTTCACCGCTTACGCGGTCGTCTCACTGGTCATTGTCGTTGCCGTCGGTTTGCGGACGCGAAGCATCAATCCCAACCTGCCGATCTAGACCCAACAACACGACTTCACACTTCAAGCCGCGACTATGGCGGGCCAGGATATTGCGGGTCCGGGGTTCGCATCCGCTCGGCAACTACCCTGAAAGGGTGCACGCCGACCTGCAACGACTTCTCGATCCCAACCTTCTGACCAACTTTGGCGACAAGCCAATGGACCGTCTTCGCGCCATACGCCTCGAATTGGCCGCCGCTGAAGCCGACGTTTCCTTTGTTCGCCGGGTGACCCAGGGCCGTCTCGACATCGTGGGTCACGAGGTCGAGCGTCGTTCGGGAGCCAACGCTTCCGACGTCGATGTCGACAATCCATCGAGTCTCCTGTTCGAAATGCCGGACATCTTGGCCGATGACCCCTCTGGTTCTCCTCCCGGCCCTCGCAGCGCCGCTGCCGTCGGGCGAGCGGTATCGGTGCTGGAACCGGGGCCGATCGCCATGGGGATGGTCGAATTTCTCGACGGCATCGCCTCGCCGCCCCAACTATCGGGCATTCAGACGGTCGATCAGGCGACCGTCGCCGACCTGTTTGACGCAATGCGGGAGTTCGAGCTTGAACTTTCGTCGATCAGACGCCAGCTGCACGACCGTATCGACACCATTCAGGACGAAATCGCCCGCCGCTACCGTGATGGCGAGGCGAGCGTCGACGCTCTCCTGCAGTAGTTCGCCGGGTTTGCCCGGTTGCCAGTAGGTTCGATGTATGGCCGAGGCCCCTCCCGACATCGGAGCGTTTATCCGAGAACAACGTCAGCTGGCGGAGCTTTCGCTGCGCCGACTTGCGGACAAGGCGGGCGTCTCAAACCCCTATTTGAGCCAGATCGAGCGGGGTTTACGCAAACCGTCTGCAGAAATCCTGCAGCAGTTGGCCAAAGCCCTCGAGCTGTCGGCAGAAACGATGTACGTCCAGGCTGGCATTCTCGACGCCGAGAAAGGCCAGGAGAACTCCGGTCTCGAACAGGCGATCCGGCGGGCCCAGGAGCTCTCCGAGGAGCAGCGCAAGGCCCTGCTTGGGGTGTACCGGTCGTTTATGGTGGCCAACGGCAACCCTGAGAGTAATCTGCAACAGTGATCAGTCGGGCCGCCATACTCTCGCTGCACACATCCCCGCTGGCCCAACCAGGCACCGGTGATGGCGGCGGGATGAACGTGTACGTGCGTGAGCTGGTGTCGGCGTTGGCCCAGGCCGGCGTGGTTTGCCGGGTATATGTACGTCGCTGGACCGACGATCTGCCGGAGCGGGTAGTGGTCGAACCCGGTTTCGATGTGGTTCACGTGCCCGCAGGCCGGTTCGACCTGGCGAAGGAAGAACTGCCGAACTACGTCGAAGAGTTCGCTGAGTGGGTAGCGAAGGACATGGAGGAGTTTCAGCCTGACGTCATCCATGCCAACTACTGGCTTTCGGGTGTCGCTGGACGCCTCTTGAAGCAGCGTTTCAGCCTCCCGCTGCTCACGACGTTTCACACCCTGGCCCGGGTAAAGGCGGAATCGGGCGACAACGAACCGGAGTCTCGATCTCGAGCGGAGGCCGAGGTGATGTCATGCGCCGATGCGGTGCTGGCCAACGCCACCGCTGAGGCCGAACAACTCGTCGAGTACTACGACGCCGACCCGACCCGCATCGAGATTGTGCCCCCCGGCGTCGACCACGCTCTGTTCTCGCCCGGTAATCAGGCTGGCGCTCGCTGGGCGTTGAAAACCAACGACGATCCGCTGCTGGTTTTTGTCGGTCGCATTCAACCGCTCAAAGGGGTCGACGTTGCCGTCGAGGCGTTGGCCCTCGCGGAACGTAAAGAAACGCGGCTCTGGATTGTCGGCGGAGCCAGCGGCAAGGGCGGCGGGGCTGAGGTCGACCGAATTCGCAGCCTCATCGACGATCGTGGACTCACCGATCGTGTCGAGTTCATACCTGCCCAACCGCACCATCTGCTTTCGACGTACTACCGGGCGGCCGATATCTGTTTGGTGCCGAGCCGCTCCGAGTCGTTCGGACTGGTCGCTCTTGAAGCCGCAGCGTGTGGGGTGCCGACTATCGCCTCGGCGGTTGGTGGACTGTTGACCCTGGTCGATCACGGACACTCCGGGTACCTGGTCGAGGGGCGAGACCCGGTCGACTATGCAAAATGGATCGATACGATCCTCGGCGACCCGGTCCTGGCCAGGCGTCTTTCGGTGTCGGCGGCTGCGAGGGCGAGAACCTACACCTGGTCGACCTCGGCATCACGGCTGCGGCGGCTCTACGAGGATCTGGCGTCGCGTGCGCTGGCTCCCTGTGACTGAACGACCGGCATCGGCTGACGAACTGGCCGAACTAGAGGCGTCGATCGATCGATGGCTGCAGGCCCAGGTCGACGAGAATCCGGTGGTTTTAGCCGTGGACCGAGATGGCGCCGAGCGTCGCTGGTTTATGCGGGTCAAAGGTGAAGAGAAAGATGTCTACACGATCCGCTTTCACCTGCGGCAGCGCACGCTCCACTACGAGACCTACTTCATGCCAGCGCCGGAGGAGAATTCGGGTGAGCTGTACGCCCATCTGCTGCGCCGCAACCTCAAGATGTACGGCGGTGGGTTCGTGATCGGCGAAGAAGACGCCATCTTCCTGCAGGGCCAGCTCGATCGGATGATGATCAACCCCGATGAGCTCGACCGCGTGCTCGGCTCGATCTATGTCTGGGTCGAGCAGTACTTCAAGCCGGCACTGCGGATCGGCTTCGCCTCTCGCTTCGGTTAGAGCGTTGCAGACTCAGCCGGGTTGACGGGGTTGACAGGATTGGCCGGCGGGTGGCTCATCAGCGCTAGGGAGAATCCGGTGAGCATGGCCATAAATATCTGACCGATCCATAGCTCCGGGGGCCAGCGAATCGTCCATGCGAGGTGGATGGCGAGGGTGGAGACGCTCCACATGGCCAGCGGGACGAGGAGTCCCACGAGCCAGGCTCGATTTCGCAGTGGCTGTGGTGCCGACGGTGATCCGGATTGTCGGCCGCGTACGATGACGTCGGCGACGATGCCGCCGACGAGCGGGGCGAGCATCTGCCACCAGTACTCGTATGCGTCGAGCCCTGCCATGAACACACCGACCGTGCCGTAGATGATGGTGAAGCTTCCGAATGGCGGCTGCCAGCGACGTAAGAGCAACATCGTTGGGCCAATCAGGATGACGGTGGAGGCCAGGGTTGAGAGGATGCCTGCGGTGGCCAGCGCGTCGTCTCGGTAGTCGTACTGCATCGGCCAGTTGTTGAATCCGTTGGCGTACAGGAAGAAGAAGGCCACGCCGGTGGTGGCCACTGCGATCGCTAATGCCACCGGTAGGAACGACCCCAGCGAGTTGCCGATGATCGGGTTCGCTGCGTTCCGCCAGGCAGCGCGCACGGGGGCGGTCGCTCCGGCCAACATGCCGGTCAGCAACAGGAGGTGGGTGGGGGAGAGCAGGGCATCGATTCCGGTTTCGACGCCGAAAATCGTGTGCCAAAAGCCGTCGCCGACGCCACCGACGGCGAACATGGCCAAGCCGATGATCGCTAGTTCGTAGCCGGACGGGACCGAGGTTCGCAGTGACTGAGCCTGCGGCCTGCGTCGAATGACCATGTAGGCCACCCAGCTGGTGCCGCCAATAAAGCCGGTGTAGAACACGGCGTGCCATGGGGTGAAGAAGCTTTCAAGCTCTGGCTGGTAGCGGTGAGCCCAGCCGTCGAGGCATAGGCCGATCATCGCCCAGAGCACGAAGAAGAGGTAGATGAATTCTTCGGCTCGGGTGGCTCGGGCTACGCCCGGCGACGCGTTCGCGTTTGGTGGTCTATCGATATGTGGTGCAGCGGTAACTTGGCTCACTGAGCGCCTCGGCCGGGAGCGTCGGCGCCGAACCGGTCGATGTCAGCCTGTAGATCAAGGGCGACGTTCGATGGTTCTTCGGCATCGTGGAGTTCGAGGGGCAGCTCCCACATGACCTCGAACTCGATGCCATCTGGGTCTTTGCAGTACAGGCTGCGGCTGACTCCATGATTGTTTTCGCCGACGAGGGCTCCCATTTCGGCTAGTCGCTCTTTTGCTTCGACCAGTTCTTCAAGGGTGCCAAGCTCCCAGGCGATGTGATAGAGGCCGACGCCCCGTTCGCCTGCGGGGTCGCCGTCGGCCTGGAAGAGACCGAGGTCATGATCGGTCGCTGAATTCGGTGACGACAGGAAGGCTCCCCGATCCGACTCGGACTTGATTTCCAACCCGAGCGCCTGTTCATAGAACCGGGCCGATCGTTTCGGATCGCTGACCCACAGTACGGCGTGACGCATTCCCAGTGTTGGTGCCATGAGCCCAGGATAAGGCCAGCTAAGGCCTCGGGGTAGACCGGCCGGTCAGGACGTTGGTGGTATGGCCCGGATTTAGGTGCTCCAGAGCCATGTCAGTGTGGCCCATGGTGGTCGCAGGGGGTGTTCGTTGTACCGGTATCCGTTTACTTTGCGGTGCTCAGGGGTTGATGGAGTCAGAGGCGGTTGGTCACCAGATAGCGCGGCGTCGATCCATGCCTGGCAACGGGCCGCGAACAACCCGATCCGCCTTGATGTCGCGGTTGGTACCCGCCCATAGGAGTAGACCCCTCGCGACAGTCGCTTCACCCGGCCGCGTGCCAGTTCCCACCGCAGCGAGTCAGAAATCACCTTCGACGCCCGACCATTGAGCACGTATCCGCTGGCATCGATGACCGCGACCATTTCGGCCACCGTCATCGTTCCCCGCTGACGTAGATGATCAACCAACACAAACCGCAACCCCCGCCCCCGCAACGCCTCTCTGCGCACAGCATGATCATGCGCTGCCTGACCGTGCGCTATCTGATTTCGACCAATCCCGCTCTCAATACCCGCCATACAAACCACCGTAGAACCCACCAGTGACACCGAACCCAAGCGCCACAACACCCCTCAACCAAACCCCCCTATTTTCGCCTAACAGCGACAACCACTCCACACCCAAACCTCACACCGAGCCACACCCACCCGCCCGCCTAACAGCGACAACCA
>JBOEHD010000012.1:12802-35840 GCA_050633745.1 Acidimicrobiales bacterium | reverse complement strand
CGTGGTACTCCATGAAGTCACCATCGTCGACGACCTCGGTAACCACCGCCTTCATGTCGTATGGCATGTTGGGGCTGGCCGGCATCAGATCGGCCAGCGATGGGCAGAGACGCTGCGGATCATCCCCGGTCTCGACGTGCGGAGTTTCCTCCATGTTGTTCGACGGAAGGAACGACAGCAGGTAACGCACATCATCCATTACCGCTTTTTCATCGGCGGCCACGAACGTGGCGACGCCGGAGCGAGAGGAGTGGCTGCCAGCGCCTCCCAGTTCTTCGAGGGTCACTTCCTCGCCGGTCACCGTCTTGACCACGTCGGGGCCGGTGATGAACATGTNNCGGTCATGGCCGGGCTGTAGACCGCTCCGCCGGCGCAGGGGCCCATGATTACGCTGATCTGTGGGATAACCCCCGATGCCTGCACGTTGCGGTAGAAGATGCCGCCGTAACCGTCGAGGCTGACGACACCCTCGGGGATCCTCGCTCCCGCACCGTCGTTGAGGCCGATGTACGGCGCTCCAACCGACAGGGCCAGATCCATCAGCTTGTGCAGCTTTTCGGCCGAAACTTCGCCCATCGAGCCACCGTTGATGGTGAAGTCCTGGCTTGAGACAAAGACCTTGCGACCATCGATCGAGCCCCAGCCGGTAACAACACCGTCGGTGTATGGCCGGGAATCGGCCTCGGCATGGCGGGTTCGGGCCAGCATGTCGAGCTCGTTGAATGAGCCCTCGTCGAGCAGATAATCCAGCCGCTCTCTGGCCAACATCTTGCCCTTGTCGTGCTGGCGTTGAGTCGCCCGCTCGGGCCCGGCGTTCAGGGCCTCCTGTTTGCGGGATTCCAGTTCGGCAATGCGTTCACTCAGGGGATGATCGGCCACCATCGCAGGCTATCGGCTCAACCCGGAGAGGCCGAAGTCGTGTTTTGAACTGTCGTAGCTATTTCTGCAACCGTCGCACAACATCTTCGAGCACGACCGCCAGGTGATGGGTCGAATCGAGACCAAAGTCTATGTATGCCCGCTGTTCATCGGTGAGATCGGTCTTGGCCAGGTGGTATTGAGCCTTGATAACCCCGTCGTATGTGGTCCTGGCCTCTTGGCTTAGCGCTCGCATGACGGCGCCTTCGGTCCCTCTTGCCTCATCGAGCCTTTCGAGGGTGTCTCGTAGCTCAATCTGGGCGTCGACCTGCATGGCCAAAGCGGTCAGCATCTCAAGCTGATCGCCATCGAGCGACCGAGGGACCGTATCGATCACACAGAGCGTGCCGAGGGTGTGGCCCTGGGCCCCATGGATCGGGAAACCGGCGTAGAACCGGATGTGGGGGAAGTCGGTGACCAGCGGATTGTCGCGAAATCGTTCGTCGAGGGTGGCGTCTTCAACCACCAGCGGATCTTCGTCGAGAATGGCGTGGGCGCAAAAGGCCAGGTCGCGAGGGGTTTCCTGCCCACCGAAGCCGTAGCGAGCTTTGAACCACTGCCGATCTTCACTGACCAGGCTGATCAATGCCGTTGGCGCCTGCGCCAGCTGGGCAGCGTGTCTGGCGATGCTGTCGAACCCGACCTCGGGGTCGCTGTCCAGAAGGCCGCACGAGTCGAGTGCTTCAAGACGGTCGGACTCATTGAGCGGGAGGGCAGCGGTGATCATTCCAGTTTCCTGTCGGTGTCGTTCGCCCCGGTTAGTCCTAAATACTTCGACCGAACCGCTCGAGTTCTTTAGCCCCGAAACGAAATACCATTCAAATCATCGCAATTGTCTGGTATCAGTCGATATCGACGCCTAACTTCTGCAGACGATCGGACTCCCAACGTGGGCGCTTGGGAGTGATGCCTAACGCCACCGCGGTCATCTGCTCGCCCTCTTCGGCCCAGACATGGCAGGTGTTGGTGTTCATCCGTAGCCGCCGTTCACGACCCTCGGCATCAGTGTCTTCTTCGAGCCGTTTGGCGGGATCATCATGGAGGGTGATCAGACTCCAACTGGCCTGAACCGCCACCGGACCGAGCGCCTGCAGCAACGCTCCCATGTGTGAGCAGCCGTTTGGGCCGCCAAACAGCTCTCGAACCTTACGGGAGTAACCCCTGGTGATCGACAACCCCACCAGTTGCTGATAGTCGACAAGAACATCGGTGCATACCTGATAGGGATGCACGTTCATCGTCGTCTCGACGCCTTCGATGAGGAACTCCGGCACCGTGATGATCAGGTCGATGACCATGTCGTGGATGACCATCGGCTCGCCATCGGCTAGGCCGAGCCCCTGTGGTTTGTCATCGACGAGTCGGCCACGCACTCGCATGCGACCTTCGCCCTCTTCGAACGCTTCGCAGTCGTAGCTGCGCTTATGAATCAGTGTTGACACGGTCGCGAGACTATCGATGCCACGGCAAGCACCGAAATCGACATCCTGGTCTTTGGCCGTTTCTGGTTATGGCTCGTTCTGGCCGCCGACCTCAGGCCAGCGTGTTGACGTTGCCGAGATCCCGGAAGGCCTGGGTGGCACGTTCGACGAAGGCCACTTCGCCGCCACGCTGCCAGGCACGGGGGTCGTAGAACTTCTTGTTCGGCGCTTCGTCGCCGGTGGGGTTTCCGATCTGGCCCTGCAGGTAGTCGTGGTTCTCTGCCTCGTAGCCCCGTACGCCGTCCCAGTAGGCCCACTGCAGGTCGGTGTCGATGTTCATCTTCACCACGCCATAGGAGATGGCTTCGGTGATCTCTTCCGGCGTCGAGCCGGACCCACCGTGGAACACGAAGTTAACCGGCTTGTCGCCGGTGCTGAACTTCTCGGCGATGTGGGCCTGCGAGTCACGCAGGATGGTTGGGGTCAACACGACATTGCCGGGCTTGTAGACACCGTGCACGTTGCCGAAGGCCGCGGCGATGGTGAAGCGGGGGCTGACTTCACTCAGCCGCTCGTAGGCGTATGCCACCTCTTCTGGCTTGGTGTAGAGGTCGGCGCTGTCGACATCGCTGTTATCGACGCCGTCTTCTTCACCGCCGGTAATGCCGAGCTCGATTTCCAGTGTCATATCGAGCTTGGACATGCGCTTGAGATACTCGACGCAGGTGTCGATGTTCTCCTCCATCGACTCCTCGGACAGGTCGAGCATGTGCGAGCTGAAGAGGGGCTCGCCTGTCGCTTCGTAGTGCGCCTCGCCAGCGTCGAGCAGGCCATCGATCCACGGCAGCAGCTTCTTCGCCGCGTGGTCGGTGTGGAGCAGGACTCGAGCGCCGTATGCACCGGCCATCGTTCGTACGTGGCGGGCACCAGCGATCGCTCCGAGGATCGAAGCCTGGTGGCTGCTGTTGTCGATCGACTTGCCTGCCAGGAAGGCCGCCCCACTGCCGGAGAACTGGATGATGGCCGGTGAATTCAGCGCCGCCGCTGCTTCGAGCACACCGTTCATGGAGTTGGTGCCGATCACGTTGGCCGCGGGGAGGGCAAAACTGTTCGCCTTGGCTAGCTCGAAGACCTGGTCGACACGATCACCGGTCAATACGCCAGCAGGAAACTCATTCATCGGAGAAGTCACGCCGCAGCTTACCGAGCCGCTGCCGGAGCTCTGATGTGACAACGGACCACTTGCGACCGCCTGCAACTCCGAGCCGCGCCTAAAAGCTCCCGGCGATCTGTCGATTTCAGCAGGGTCGTTCGTCGTTGTTACATCAGCCGACAAATTTGGCAGACAAGTTCACCGACAATTTGACCGAAAGATTGGACCTCAACTGACAAGTTCGGCTGCATTCCGGACGCCACCATCCGGCATGCACTCAACGGGATCGAAGACCTCGACATCCGTTCCGACTACGCCCGCCGCATCGGCGTACCCCTGTCAGGCGAGTAGGCCCTGCCCTCGCCCTCCGAACGGCCTAACGTGGGAGCCATGGCACTCCCGGTCAACCCGCCTTTGAAACCGATGCTGGCGAAAGCGGTCCAGGGTCTACCCGACCGCGACGATCTCATCTTCGAGCCGAAGTGGGACGGATTTCGCTGCATCGTGTTTCGAGACGGCGACGAGGTCGTGCTCGGTTCCCGCAACGAAAAACCCCTGACTCGGTACTTCCCGGAGATGTTGGACCCGATTCGGGCCGCCACGCCCGAACGCTGCGTGCTCGATGGCGAGCTGATCGTGGCTACAGACAACCACCTGAACTTCGAGGCACTCCAGCAGCGCATCCACCCCGCCGAGTCACGGGTGAACATGCTGGCCGAAAAAACCCCGGCCGCGTTCATCGCCTTCGATGCCATCGCTCTCGGCGACGAAGACCTTCGGGAGCGCCCCTTCGGTGAACGCCGGGCGCTGCTGGCGGAAATCCTGGCCGACGCTAAGCCGCCGATTTATCTGACCCGGACCACCACCGACCATGACGTCGCCGCCGAGTGGTTTCGGGTGTTCGAAGGAGCAGGCCTCGATGGTTTGATCGCCAAACCGATCGATGACCCGTATGTCGAGAACAAACGAACCCAGCTGAAGGTGAAACACGTGCGCTCCGCCGACGCAGTGGTGGCGGGGTTTCGCTGGCACAAAGACGGCGAGGGCGTCGGCTCGCTACTTCTTGGCCTTCACAACGACGAAGGTCGACTGCAACATGTTGGCGTGGCGGCCAGCTTCACCAAGAAACGCCGAGCCGAACTGGTTGCCGAACTGGAGCCACTACAGGAGAACGCCTTCGAAAATCACCCGTGGCGAGAGTGGGCCGACGCCCAAGCCCACGCCGACGGACGAATGCCCGGTGCCCAGAACCGGTGGAGCGCCAAGAAGGATCACGGCTGGGTTCCGCTGCGGATCGAGAAGGTGGTCGAGGTTAAGTACGGCAGCACGCTCAACGGCCGGTTCCGCGAGGTAACCAAGGTGTTGCGTTGGCGTGAAGACAAAGTCCCGACCGACTGCAACTTCGACCAGCTCGACGAACCAGAACCGGCGGGTCTCGATCTGGTCTTCGGCAGCGAGGTTTTTGGCAGTCCAAGCACCGGTAACGCTGTTGCCAACGATGCAGGTACCGACTGATGGCTGCTTCGGGCGAAAAGATTGTGCGCACCTTCGGCGACAAAGAGGTGAAGATCTCCAATCCGGACAAGGTCTTCTTCTCAAAGGCCGGCCAGACCAAGCTCGACTTGATCGATTTCTACGAGGCGGTCGAGGAGCCGTTGATGGCCACCATGGGCGGCCGTCCAACGCTGATGCAGCGATTCCCCGATGGCGCGTCGGGAAAGTCGTTCTTCCAGAAGCGGGTACCGAAGGGAGCGCCGAAGTGGCTGCAAACCACCGTCGTCAGTACCCCAAACGGCACCACCTCAAACGCCATGGTTCCTACCGATCTGGCCCACATCGCCTGGGCCGCTCAGATGGGCTGCCTCGGCTTCCACCCCTGGCCATACAAGGCCGATAACCCGGGCGTCACCGATGAGCTGCGTATCGATCTCGACCCATCGCCGGGCATCGACTTCGAAGACATCCGCCAGGCCGCCATCCTGGTCAAGGAGTACTTCGATGAACTCGGGCTGACGGCGTATCCAAAAACCACCGGCAGCCGAGGGCTACATATCTTTATGCGGCTGGAGCCTCGCTGGGATAGCTTCCAGGTTCGCCTCGCTGCGGTGGCCATGGCTCGAGAGCTAGAGCGTCGCTACCCCGATCGCCTGACCGCGGCATGGTGGAAAGAGGAACGCGGCGAACGGGTCTTCATCGACTTCAACCAGAACGCTCCGCACAAGACCGTCTTTGGCGCTTGGAGTGTGCGATCCCGGGTTGGGGCTCAGGTCAGCACGCCGTTCCGGTGGGACGAGATCGACGAGGTTGTCCCCGACGAGCTGACGATGGATGTTGTGCCCCGCAAGCTGGCGGCGGAGGGTGATCCGTGGGCTGCGATCAACGACGAACCGAACTCGATCCTGCCGCTGCTCGAAGCCCACGAACGGGACATGGCAAACGGTCTGATGGATGCGCCGTGGCCGCCGGTGTATCCCAAGATGCCAAACGAACCACCTCGGGTCGCTCCTAGTCGAGCCAAGAAAACCTGATGGTTCGCCCGCATCGTTCTGAGGGCTAACCCCCATGGTCCCCGCCCCGGCCGGGTGATCTTGTATGTAGCTCGAAGGTGGAGACGACAGAGCGTTAGCTCAGTGTTGTTAGCTCATAGCCAACAGGCTGGTGGTCACTTTCTCGGTGAAGTCGTCTGGCCAGGTGTCTTTGAGGTCGACGATCTCACCTGCGGTGCTGGCGGTCGCTGTCAGCTCAAGGGCGGTGGTCAGAATGGCCCGCTGGTACTCGGGTTTGTTTGGCGGCCCAAATGGGTTGCCCATCGGAAAGTTAACGAACAGTGAGCGTGGAGGGCACACCAGTTCGGTGAGGTCTCGCCCGGTTGAGACCAAGATCGTTGGGATACCTGCGGCTTCGATTGCTCGTGCGACCAGACCAACTGTCTGGTGATCAAGAGGTCAAGCGGGTACGAGCAGGAACAGGTCTACGTCGTCATCGTGTAGTTCTTCGGCCAGAGCGGGGGCAGCCACTTCGGTGACGTGAGTTCGTTTGTAGATCCGACCCATGAACCCGCTCCACAGCCGATCGGCGACCGAGCCGATGACTCCGTCTGCAGCTAATTCTCGAAGCCGGTCGATGGGGAAGACAGTGTTGACATCGGTTTCGGCGTCTGTGGTGTCGTAGTAACTGTCGCTGACCTGGAAGTCGGGGCCGGCCGCCGCGGCGTCAACCACATCGAGCCGGAAGTCGTTTTTGGCCTTGGCATCCCAGGTCGGCATGGAACAGTGGGAGACCCCGCCGGAGGTCAACATCGAAACCTTGCATTCGCTGAGCGGCTTGGTCAGCGCGGTCAGACCGGCAGGCTGATTGACCGTCCACTTGTACGGCGGAAAGCCCTGCATCTGGTACCGCTGGTTCAACAGGTCGACGTATCGCACTGGTTCCATAGCCAAAGGCTATTCGTGCAGCCGGGCCCGCACGAATCCTTCCCAGTCTCATACCTGATCTAGCCGCTAGGAAAGCGACTTGCTATAGCGATGGCAGGGAACCGTTATCGGACCCGACGGCCCCTGGGCTGCATAGTCAAAGAGCCCCCCGTCGACCCATCCCCGTCGTTCGTAAAACGCCCGAGCTCGGGCGTTGCCGGCAACCACGGCTAGCCAAGCCGATGGATGGCCGGCGACCGCCACCTGCTGCTCCGCCTCGCTCAGCAGCGCATCGGCAATCCCAGTTCCTCGATACCTGTCGTGCACATAGACCTGTTCGACCTCGTCCCCGACCACCATCACAAAACCAGCGACAACATCTTCAACAGCAGCGATGTCTTCGACAGTTAAAACGGTGGTGTCATCCACCCGCTGATGGGCCCGCTCGGAGAACAGCTCAGGGGTCCGAGCGGCAAGGAGTTCATCCGGCACAAACCCGAGGTGGCCATCCCGCCAACCGTCGTGCCATAGAGATGCGACAGCCGGTGCGTCTTGCTCGGTTCCCGGGCGTAACGTTCCCGGCTGATCAATCGCTCGTGTCATCACCCGAACCTAGTTCAGGGCAGTGACGGAAAGATGCTCGGGAATCAGCTCACCCGTCGAAAAAGGTAGGCGAAAGGCGACCGGGTGTAGGCAACGCCACGACCCAGTTCGTGGAGTGATTCCACGGTGATGGTCTGGGGCTTCTTCGGGATCAGGTATTCATCGAGCTTACGATCGTCGACCTTGTAGCGACCGTTGGCCGAGGTAACGACAGCATTCAGTTCGTAGCGAGGGTCGATGGAGGCCATGGCTGCATCGCCGTGGCTTGAGTTGACCAGCAGCAAGCCCCCGATGCGTAGGTGGTGGGTGCAGTGTTCCGAGATGAAGCCGGCGTACAGCGATACCAACAGGTCGAATGATTCTTCGGGCAGGTCGAGATCGTCTTGGTAGTCCTGATGCAGAAACGTGACCGATCGGGGCTGATCGTCACCGGTGGTTCTGGCGATGATTTCGTCGACGCCCTCGGTGTCGGCGAAGAACTGGGCCGCTCGACGGTCGACGTCGACATAGGTCACCGATCGGAAGACGAACGACGGGGCAACGTCGACATAGGACCCCGGGTACAGAACCGCCGACGCCTCGACCGCTTCAGCAACCGCCGAGAACAGCCGCAGTCGATCTCCCTCGTGTTGGTCCTGTTTGGCCCACAATTTCTCGGTCCTTGGTTCCACCCAACCAACATAAACCACTAATCGAAAGCCAGACAGCTAGAGCGTCGGATCGAGCCGGAACCGATCGATGAACAGCCGGACGAACCAACCGACGGTCACCCCGAAGTAGACGGTGCCGATGCCGACCTGACCGCCGAGAACCCAACCGACGGCCAGCGCGGTGATTTCGATCAGCGTCCTGGCGCTCGAAATCGACATGCCGCGACGTTCCAGTGCGGTCATCAAACCATCTCGTGGTCCTGGCCCCAGCCCGGCTCCGATGTAGAGACCCGATGCCAGTCCAAGTAGCGCCGGCGATGCCGCCAGGGCGGCGACCCGAAGCCACATGGCGTCGAGGTCCGGGATGGCGAACAACGCCCCATCGACCGAGATGCCGACCACCACAGCGTTGGCCACCGTGCCAAGACCGAGCGGTTCGCGCAACCGTCGGAACAGCAGAATCAAGATCAAGCCGGTGACGGTGACGACGGTTCCGATCGAAAGCCCGAGGCGCTGTGCGGCCCCCTGATGGAACACGGTCCAGGGGTTGGTGCCAAGGCCGGCTTCAACGGTTAGGGCCAACGCCGTGCCGAACAGCACCAGCCCGGGCAACAGCAGCGCCAGCCGCTTCCCTATTGGCGACCTGAGACGATAGACCAGAAAGCCGAGAACATCTCTTGTTTGAACGGTGTCAGCGGTCAGCGTGGTGCTCGTCGCTAGCCATCACCAGGACGCTCACTGGTTCAGCTTCTTCACCAACATGGCCACTTTGTAGTCGGCCGACCCTGTCGGCTCAAAGTGTTCAACCGAGTCGAAGCCGTAGATCTCATGGAACCGGAGCGAGCGAGGGTTCGGCGGCTCGACGTTGACCTCGGCGCACAACATTGGCCGCTGGTTATCGACGGCCCAGGCCTCAAAGTCGCGGTACAGGGCTGGCCCCCAGCCTGCGCCTCGCTGAGCGTCGTCGATGGCGATCCGGTCGACGTAGGCGAACAGCGGATAACGGTCGACGAACCAGCCGAAGTTGGGCGAACCGTAGGGAGCGGCCTCGGTCAGCCCGATGAGAAAACCACCGATGACACCGTCGACGTCGACCACCCTGAAGTACGGCGCCCAGTCGACGAACCCCGCCAACTTGGCCGCGTCCATCGGCCCGACTTCGGGAACACATGCTTCATTGAGAGCCATGACGGCTTCGGCATCGGTATCGGCATAGGCGCGTATCAAGGCGATTTCCTTTATTGCTGAGCGGCTCTGGCCTCAGCCAGCGCTGCGGTTCTCTTGAGCAGATCCGGGGCGTCGAACATCTCGGCGGCCTGGGCCACATCGTCACCTGGGCCGGTCCACAACAACTCATCGATCGACGATGCGGTCGGTGCGTCTCGCTCCAGGGTGGCTAGGCGGCGAAACAGCAGCGCGTCTTCGAACTGGTCGGCCAACGTCTTTGCCAGCTTCGCCCCGCTCCGGACGGTGATATCCCACTGCCCGGCGGCCAACGGGATCTTGTCGATGTGTCCGTAGCGGGTCAGTACCGTGGCGGCCGACTTGGCTCCCCAGCCGGGAAGGCCGGGAAAACCGTCGGCGGCATCGCCGACGAGGGCCAGCCAGTCGATGATCGACTCCGGCGGCACCCCATATTTTTCGATCACTTCTGCGACGTCGAGAATCTTGTTGTTGCGACGGTCAAACTGCAGCACCCGGCCCGGCTCAACACACTGAGCCAGATCTTTGTCCGGCGTGCAGAGCAGCACCTTTGCTACCCGCTCGTCGGCTGAGGCCATTGCGGCCAGCGACGCCATACCGTCATCGGCTTCGTACTCGACCATCGGGAATGTGGCGATGCCGAGCGCCCGCAGGCCATCTTCCAACGGTTGGAATTGGGCCAGGATCGTAGGATCGAGACCCTCCCCCGACTTGTACCCGTCGTAGAGATCGTTGCGGAACGACGTAATCACATGGTCGGTAGCAACCCCGATATGGGTGGCACCATCTTCCAAAAGGGTCAGCATGCTGCGAAGCACACCTCTGACCCCGCCGACATCTAGGCCGTCGTTGTTGATGTGGGACGGCCTGGCGAAGAACTGCCGGAACAGCTCATAGGTTCCATCCACCACGTGAATCGTCAGTTGGCTCACGTTCTGCTCCCCGTTTCCCTATCGACTGTTCCCGGCCGATGGGGCAACTATACCGACGGGTCGACTGGGCTACGGGCTGCCGCTCGACAACGCCTCACTTCGTAAACGGGGCCGCACCGGCCAACAACGCACCGTCGCGGCGCTCGGCCACGCGGAAAGCGGGCAATCAAGGTATGTTCGAGCAATGGCTGAGCTCAAAATGGTTCATCACCACCGCGATGTGCAGGGCGGCGCCGCACGGGCCGGTGTTTTCGGGATCAGCGACGGGCTGGTGTCGAATGTCGGACTGATCCTCGGCGTCGCGGCCGCCGATTCCGAGGGTTCGAGCGTGATCATCGCCGGTGTCGCCGGACTGCTGGCCGGTGCGGTATCGATGGCTGCGGGTGAATACGTATCGGTCAAGGCCGAAGCCGAATTGGTCGAACGAGAGCTGGCCATCGAGCGGGTCTCGCTGGCCGAAGACCCAGAGGAAGAAACCGAAGAGCTGGCCAGTATCTACATGAGCAGAGGCCTCGATCCCGAGCAGGCCCGAGATCTCGCAGGCGCAGTAATGGAAGATCCTGAGGTAGCCCTTGAGGTCCACGCCAGGGAAGAACTCGGCGTCAATCCCGACTCGGTCGGCGACCCGGTCGGCGCCGCCAGTTCATCGTTTGTGGCCTTCGTCATCGGGGCCATCCTGCCCCTGATCCCCTGGTTCTTCATGAGCGGTCGCAACGCCATCTTGGCCTCGGTCGTTATTGGCCTGGTCGCCGCTTTGGCGGTCGGTGCCACCCTGGCGCACTTTACCGAACGCTCAAAGCCCCGCACCGCGCTCCGTCAGGCGTTCATCGCTGCGGTTGCCTGCTCGGTTACCTGGTTGATCGGTTCCCTTGTCGGGGCCACGGTTATCTAGGCGTTGCCTGCCAACGTGATCGTTCGTCACAGCTAGCCTGACAAGATGGTCCGCAAGGAAACCACAAAAGATACGGTCCGTAAGGAAACCACAAAGATATGGCCCGCAAGGTAGCTACCAAAGACATAGTCGAGCGCGACGAGCTGCTTGAGTTCATCAGACCACGCAACCACTGGGTGATGACCACCGTCCGCGGCGACGGCAGGCCGCAGATCTCTCCGGTGACCGGTGGCGTCGGGGTGGACGGCAAGCTCCTGATCTCCAGCTACCCGTTACGGGACAAGATTCACAATCTGCGGCGCGATCCTCTCATCACAATCTGCGTGCTGAGCGACCACTTCGGCGGCGCCTGGGTTCAGGTCGATGGGCAGGCGACGATCATCGATCCGCCCGATGCTCTTGAAGGCTTGGTCGAGTACTACCGTTCGGTTTCCGGTGAACATCCACACTGGGACGAATACCGCGACGCTATGACCCGCCAGGGCAAGTGCCTCATCTCGATCGACATCGAACGATGGGGCCCGATCGCTACCGGTGGGTTTCCCGCCGCGGTCATTCCATTACTTGGGGACTGAGTCCGTAACTTGGGGACTGAGTCCGTACTTGGGGACTGAGTCCGTACTTGGGACTGAGTCAACATTTGCAGACTGAGTCAGCAGGGGAAGACTGAACCAGGGCTCGGGGTTAAATCCTTACTTCAATCGATTTCGAGGGAGACCGATGGCAGACCAGCAAGAGACACCGTCAAACGATGTGCCTGAGATTGGCGCCGACCACCAGTGGCATCGAGTACTCACGCCAGATGAGCTCGATGAAGGCAGGGTCAAAACGGTCGCCGTAGGAACCAGAACGTTCGCGCTGAGCCGTTACGAAGGCCAGTACGGCTGCATCGACAACGCCTGCCCTCACCAGGGTGGACCGCTCGGAGAAGGTTCGATCGAAAAGGGCTGGCTGCGTTGCCCATGGCACGGCTACGACTACTCTCCGATCAACGGTAAACCGCCTGGCGGATTCAGCGACGCTCCAGCCTGTTTCGCCACCGAGGTCCGCGAGGATGGCGTCTACGTTTCGTTGCCTCCAGAGCCGCAGCCGGTGCGCACCGTCTCCGATGTTCTGGTCGAGACCCTGACCAACTGGGGGCTGACCCATGTGTTCGGCATGGTCGGTCACTCCAACCTTGGCTTCGCCGATGCGATGCGCAAAGCCGAGGCCCGGGGCGACCTGACCTTCATTGGTATCCGCCACGAGGGGGCGGCGGCCTTCGCCGCCACCGCATACGGCAAGCTGACCGGTATCCCCGGCGGGTGCTTCGGTATCGCTGGTCCCGGTTCAACCAACCTGCTGACCGGCCTCTACGACGCCAAGGAAGACCGGGCGCCGGTGCTGGCCATCTCCGGTCAGGTGCCATCGAGTGTCAAAGGCCGGGGAGCCTTTCAGGACACCGATCTCGAAGCGGCATTCAGCGGGGTTGCTCGGTTCAGCGAAACCGTTCACGCCACCTCCAACCATGCTGAGCTTGCCACGCTGGCCATGAAGACCGCGATCGTCGAACGAGACGTCGCCCACCTGATTCTGCCTGACGAGATTCAGCATCAGCCGGTCGACGACGATCAGGCCGCAGGCGGCCCAGACGGTCGGACCGGTTCACGGCTCATCTCCGCCCCCGCTGATGATCTGGCCCGAGCGGCCGAGATGCTGGCCACGGCCGAGCGTCCGATGATCATCGTCGGCAACGGCGCTCGCGGTCAGATGGCTGAGGTCATCGCGTTGGCCGAACGGCTAAACGCCCCGGTGGCCACAACGTTCAAGGCCAAGGGTCTTATCGCCGACGATCACGCCCTCGGCTGCGGCGTGATGGGCCGATCGGGTACCCCGGTCGCTAGTTGGTTCATGAACGAGAGTGACCTGGTGCTGGTGTTTGGCGCCAGTTTCGCAAACCACACCGGTATCGCCGACTACAAACCGCTGATCCAGGTCGACTACGACCCCATGGCCCTTGGACGGTTCCACCCGGTGGAACTGCCATTGCAGGGTCACGTTGGCCTGACCGCCACCCAGCTCTCCGAGGCGCTACCGGCTTCGGTGGCCGCGGTCGACGTTCGACCCGAGGTCATCGAACGACGCAACATCTGGTTGGCTGAGAAACAACGACGGATCGCCGATGATGACGGCCAGGGCGTCGGCTCAGCCGCGTTGATGGACAGCCTCAGCCGCCTGTTCCCGGCCAACGCGGTGATCGCGGTCGATGTCGGCAACAACACATACTCGTTCGGCCGCTACTTTGAGGTCTCCGGCCAGCAAGACGTGTTGATGTCTGGCTATCTCGGCTCGATCGGCTTCAGCTTCCCTGCGGCCATGGGCGCCTGGGCTGCGGTTGGCGACTCGCGACCGGTGGTCAGCGTCAGCGGCGACGGCGGATTCGGCCAGTACGCCATGGAGATGACAACCGCGGTGAAGTACAACATGAACCTCACCCACGTGATGCTCAACAACTCCGAGCTGGGCAAGATCTCGAAAGAGCAGCGGGCGGCAAACTGGGATGTGTGGCAGACATCGCTGCACAATCCGGATTTCGCAGCGTTCGCCGAACTGTGCGGTGCCAAGGGTTTCCGAGTCACCGCCCCCGATCAGCTCGACGAAGCCATCGCCGCGGCGCTGGCCTACCCCGGACCAGCCCTGGTCGAGGTCATCGCAGACGCGCTGCTTATCTAGGGCCAGCTCTAGGGCTTCAGCAGCTCAATCTCTACGAACGAAAAGGCTGTCTCGCCGGAGTTGATCACGTTGTGTTCGACTCCGGCCGGGCGGTTGTAGCTGACGCCGGCCACGATCTCACCGTTCACGTCGCCGTCAGCGGTCTCGGCGGTCATCGTCCCGGAGATCAGCGGCACAACGACGTAGTCGAACTCGTGGCGATGATGGCCGGTCTCGGCGCCGGGCTCAAAGTCCCAGCGGGTCACCCGCACATCGGTTGTTTCCAATTGCATCGTCGAGGTAGCCGCTGGTCTGCTCATCGGCTCAAGGGTATGTGATGCTCACCTTTAAGGCGCCGTCGGCCACCGGCTCGTTTGCCACTTGGAACGCGGTCTGGATTTCTTCGACCGGGTAGACGTGGGAAAGCAGAGGCTTTACGTCGATATGGCCACCGGAGATCAGGTCGAGAGCGGTCTGGAATGACGTCGCATCGCCTTCCTCCTGGGCTCCGTATGTGGAGCTGGCGGTCAGCCGTTTGCGGAAGAAGTTGGCGAAACTGATCTGCACACTGTCGTCGGTGTCTGGCAGACCAAACCACAGCAGATCGCCGTCGGGCCGAACCAGGTCGATCGACTGGTACAACGCCTCGCGACGACCGACGGCCTCGACCACGTAGTCGGCCCCGTCCTCGGTCAGCTCGTTGATGACTTCTTCGAGTTCAACCTCGCCGACGTTTACGGTCACGTCGGCTCCGAACTGTGATGATGCGGCGAGCCGTGTATCGGAATAGTCGGCGGCGATGATCCGGGCGGCGCCGCTGCGCTTCAGCCAGTAGGTCCAGAACAGCCCGGCGGAACCCTGGCCCAGGATCAGCACCGTCTTGCCGACAACGTCGACGGGGCGTTGCCTGGCGGCGAAGATGATGGTGCCGAGCTGTTGCGCCATGAGCAGCTCTTCCTGGGGCACGTCGCCTTCGGGCAGTGGCAGTACGTACCTGCCGTGCATGCGCTGGTACTCGCTGAAGCCCTCGGAGAACCCGGCGTTCGGGAAACAGAGCACCTTGGTGCCGACGGCGACCCCGCCGTGCTTCGACTCGACAACCTCGCCAATGCCTTCATGGCCCGGGTAGCCGTGCTTGCACGGAAGGTCATAGCGAATACCGGCTCCGTGGCAGACCACGTGAAGGTCCGAACCGCAGATCGACGCCATGTGAGTCTTGACCAGGATCTGGTCGGCATCGATGGGAGGGATCTCGGTTTCGACACAGCGCATGTCGTTGATGCCAACCATCTGGCCGGCCCGCATAAGCTCAGACATCTGCAGAGCGTAGGCGCGAGCCCAACATTGCCGCCAAAGCTCGGGAACAGAACCGATCACCAACGAGGTTACGCATCCATGGAAAGTACTTCGACAGCAAGAAACCCCCGGGCTGAAGCCCAGGTTCTAGCCGGTGACGGCTTTGCCGCCCGGGTGCTTGAGCCTTCGCCACCGGCCATTCTCGACGACAATTTTTTCGCCGATGACCCGGTATCGGTAGATGATCTGCAATCGGGTGCCACCGCGGTGCTGCCAACGGGAGTTGCCGGCAAACTCGATTGGGACCGCTGGTTGGCCGACCATCCCGAACACGCCAGCTGGGCTGCTGAACGTTGGCTTGGCGGGCCTCGATCCCTACCAACCCCGCCGGCGGGTCTGACCGCCACCCGTATCGATCTGCACCGCCTGGCTGCCTACGTGATCGCACCGGCTCGCCACGCGGCGAACGGCAAGTTTGGGCTGCGCTGGACCCTCGGCGGTTTCGGCACTCCCCTGTTCGCTTCCGACGAAGGAGACCGACAGGTTCGGGTCGAGGGAACCAACCTGGTCGACCAGCGGGGCGACAGCGTGTCGGTGGCCCCGATAACCACCCTGGCCGCGGCTGAAGAGTTTCTTGGCTCCACCATCAGCAGCGATGCCGGCGCCGAACCCGACTCGCCGGAGATCGGCGACGTCAACGCCGCGCTGACCGTCGATCCGGCGGCAGCCGATTTCCTGGGCCAGTGGTTCGGCATGGCCTTCGCCGCACTGGAGTCGGTCCGCAGCGACCCGGCCTCGGTCGATCCCAGCCGCGTGCAACTGTGGCCCGGCCACTTCGACCCGGCCATCGAGGTCGGCGACGAGGATCATCGGGCGAGCTACGGCGCCTCCCCCGGTGACCCCGGCATCGATGAGCCGTATCTCTACGTGAGCATCTGGTGGCCAGACCGCGTCGGAGCTAGCTCAGAAGATCCAGCCTGGAACGCTCCGTCTTTCACCGGGGCCATCCTCAAGCTGTCGGACTTCCCAGAAGGCGTCGACCCGGTAACCGCAGCCGCAGACTTCTGGACCACGACCAGGGACCGCCTGGGCTGAGGTGGTCTGGGCTGAGGTGATCTGGGCTGAGGTGGTTTGGGCTAGGCCTACCAGCCATCGATAGCGGCCCGCTTCTTCCCGTACCGGGGAGCAGGCGGGCGCATCGAGGTCATCGTGTTGGCCACCCAGTGTCGGGTGTCTGCCGGGTCGATGGTGTCGTCAACGGCGAAGCCGGTGGCGTGGTTGAGTGCCTTGCCTCGGGCGTACTGCTTCTCGACCAGCTCGTCGTAGAGCGCTTTACGTTCGTCTGCATCTTCGACCGCAGCCAACTCAGCTCGGAAACCGAGCTTGACCGACCCCTCAAGCCCCATGGGCCCAAATTCAGCGGTCGGCCAAGCCACGCTGAACGCCGGCACCTTGAATGAGCCACCGGCCATGGCGATACCGCCAAGCCCGTAGGCCTTGCGCACGATCACGCTGAAGATCGGCACTTCGATGTTGGCCCCGATCAGGAACATTCGGTTGGCGTGACGAACCAGGGCGGTCTTCTCCACCTCGGGCCCGACCATGATCCCCGGTGTATCGCACAGCGACAGAACCGGTAGGTCGTGGGCATCGCACAGCTGCATGAAGCGTGCTCCCTTGTCTGCGCCGTCGCTGTCGATGGCCCCGCCAAGGTGATTGGGGTTGTTGGCGATGAGTCCGAGAGGCTTGCCCTCGATGCGAATCAACGCGGTCATGATCCCGACGCCGAAGTCCTTGCGTAGCTCCATGACCGAGTCGATGTCGGCCAGATTCTTCACCAGTTCACGAACGTCGTAGGTCCGCAGTCGGTTCTCCGGTATGGCTTGGCGCAGTAGCCGCTGGTCGGCAGCTTCCCAGTCCTTGGTCGGGCCTTGGAAGTAGGCCAGGTACTTCTTGGCCATCGCCGTCGCCTCTTCTTCGTCCTCGACCAGCAGGTCGATCACGCCGTTGGCGGTGTGGACCGAGGCCGGTCCGATCTCATCTGGCCGGAATACGCCGAGCCCGCCGCCTTCGATCATCGCTGGGCCGCCCATGCCGATGTTGGCGTTGCGGGTAGCGATGATCACGTCGCAGCAACCGAGCAGCGATGCGTTTCCGGCGAAGCAGTAACCCGAAACCACACCGACCATCGGCACCAGCCCGCTGAGGGTGGCGAAGCGGGAGAAGGTGCGGCTACCAAAGTCGCCGCCGTCCGTGTCGCCGGGACGGCCACCACCGCCTTCGGCGTAGAGGATAAACGGCAGCCGACCATCGGTCGCAACGTCGATAATCCTGTCGGTCTTTGCGTGGTTGCGAATGCCCTGGGTACCAGCAAAAACCGTGTAGTCATAGATCATCACCGCACAGCGATTGGTGGGATCGTCGAACAGTTCGCCGTTAACCGAGGCCACCCCGGTCAGCAGTCCGTCGGCCGGGCTGCGGTTGATCAGATCATCTCGGGTCCGGCGGCGACGCTGCGCCGCTAGCGCCATCGGGCCGTACTCGACGAAGGTGTCGGCGTCGATGAGATCGGCCAGGTTCTCCCGGGCGGTTCGCTGCCCGGTCTTCCGCCGCCGCTCAACCGCATCCGGCCGACCCTCGTCCATCATCCGGGCCCGCAGGGTCAGCATCTCGGCCAGGCTGGGACGGATCTCGTCCAGATCGATTTCTTCATCGACGACGTTCTGAGCCCCGTCACCTTCGGCTTCGGCGATGACCAGAATCAGCTGTTCACCCCACAGGGTGTCGCCGGGCCCGGCGGCGATGCGATCGACAACACCGGCGGCGGGAGCCAGAATCTCGTGCTCCATCTTCATCGCCTCCATAACCGCCACCAGCTGGCCCTGCATGACGGTGTCACCCTCGCCAACCTCGATGCTTACGACCGTGCCCTGCAGCGGGGTTCTAGCCGCCGCCAACCCGGACGGCAGCTCGTCTTCGACGCTTGCGACCCGGCCGGTCTGCGTTTCTGACCCATCGGCCGCCGTCGCCCCTCGCTGGAAATCGATGACCGCCAAGGGGTCGTTACCGTCGATGTTGGCTCCCGCCTGGTTTAGCGACTGCCCGCTGGAAACCCCAGCTCCGGCCGGGGCGACATGCCGGGAAACCTGGCTGGAAGTCTCGGTGAGGCTGGCCAAATGTTCCTCGACGAATGACGTGGTGATGGGGCCAGGTTCCGACTCCGACTCCGACGACGAGGAGGACGACGAAAACTGCTCGTGATCCACCACGTTGCGGAGGAAGCCGAGGTTGGTGGCCACCCCCTCGATCCGACACTCCGCAAGCGACGAGCTGAGCTTGGCCACGGTCTCGGCGAAAGAGCCGCCGGAGCGGTGCACGATGAGCTTGGCCAGCAGCGAATCGAAGTTAGGGTTGACCGTCAGCCCGGCATAGCCAGCCGAGTCGACCCGAACTCCCGGTCCCGATGCCAGCTCGATGACCTGAATCGTTCCCGCCGACGGTTTGGTCAGCCCACTTGCGTCGATGGTTTCGGCGTTGACCCGAGCCTGGATGGCCCAACCGTCGAACGATGGGCCGACGTCGAGACCAAGGTCGGCCAGCGAGGCGCCAGCGGCCAGCCGCAGTTGGGACGCCACCAGGTCGACGCCGGTGACCGCTTCGGTCACGGTGTGTTCAACCTGAATCCTGGCGTTGGTTTCGATGAACCAGAACCGTTCCGGGTCATCGGCGTCGACAAGAAACTCGACCGTGCCGACGTTGCTGTATGAGACCGACTGACCGAGGTCGACCGCGGCCTGACAGATTTTTTCCCGTACCGCCGACGGCAGATCGGGGGCGGGGGCGATCTCGATCACCTTCTGGTTGCGGCGCTGCACGCTGCAGTCCCGCTCGCCGAGATGGCTAACCGCTCCAGAACCGTCACCGATGATCTGCACCTCGATGTGGCGAGCCTGCGGCACCAACTGTTCGACGTAGACCTCGGCCCGACCAAAGGCTTTGCCTGCCTCCGAAACACAACGATCCCAGGCACCTGGCAGCTCATCGGCGGTACGGACCGCCCGCATGCCCCGGCCGCCACCACCGGCCACCGCCTTCAACATGACCGCTCCATGCTCGGCCAGCACTTCCGCAGCCTGCTCCAGGGTGCATGCCCCCTCCGATCCGGCCAGCACCGGAAGTCCGGCTGCGGCGGCGGCAGCCCTGGCCCTCACCTTGTCGCCGAACAGGTCGAGCAGTTCCGGCGAGGGCCCAACAAACGTCAGCCCGGCGGCGCTGCAGGCTCGAGCCAGCTCGGCGTTTTCAGCCAGAAAGCCATAACCGGGATGGACCGCGTCAGCCCCGACGGATCGAGCGGCTTCGACCACCGCTTCAATGTCGAGATAACCCGCCACCCCAGACCCCGGAAGCGCATGGACATTGTCGGCCCTGGCCACGTGAAGCGACGAGGCATCGTCGGGAGTGAAGACAGCGGAGGTCTCGATTCCCAGGTCGGCGGCGGCCCGAATCACCCGTATGGCGATCTCCCCCCGATTGGCAACCAACAGATGATCGATATGGCCCATCCACCGAACCTGCCACAGGTCGTGCAATCTCAGCAATATCTGAGATGCTGTTCGGATGAGCGAGCTGACGCACGGAACAGTCGACACCAACGGCATAACCATCCACTACGTAGAACAGGGAGAGGGGCCGCTGGTCGTTTTTTGCCACGGATTCCCCGAAAGTTGGTACTCCTGGCGTCACCAACTCCCGGCGGTGGCCGAAGCGGGCTTCAGGGCCGTGGCCCTTTCGATGCGGGGCTACGGCAAAACCAGCGCTCCGGCGGCGATCGACTCCTATTCGATCATGCACCTAATCGGCGACGTGGTCGGCGTCGTCAATCACCTGGGTGCCGAGCAGTCGACCCCAGGCCGGGAAGATCGCCGAGCGGTGGTAGTCGGGCATGACTGGGGCGCTCCGGTTGCCTGGTATTCAGCGCTGACCCGGCCAGACATGTTCCGGGCTGTGGCCGGACTCAGCGTGCCGTTCCTCCCCGCTGTCGGCGGTCTACCCGATGGTGTCACGGTCAACGATCTGATGAGGATGAACGCCGGGCCGGAACGTGACTACTACCGTCTGTATTTCCAGGAGCCGGGCGTTGCCGAAGCCGACCTGGAATCCGATCTCCGTCATTCGGTGCTTGGATTCCTCTACGCCATCTCCGGTGATGCGTTTGCCAACGGCCACCAGGAGCCGGGGTGGGACGGTCACTTCCCCATGGGTCAAACGATGAGCCAACAGATGATCGTGCCCGAGACCCTGCCACCGTGGCTGACCGAAGCCGATGTGCAGTTCTACATCGACGAACTGGCCGAGTCGGGTTTTCGGGGTGGGCTGAACTGGTACCGCAACATCAACCGGCTGCCGGGCGATCTGGCGCCGTGGGTCGGAGCGACCATCGAGCAGCCGAGCTTCTATATGGGCGGCTCGACCGACATGATCGCAGGCAACACCGAAGAGAACCTGACCGCCATGCAGGCCGCCCTACCCGACTTGAGGCACTGTGAAATCGTCGACGGTGCGGGCCACTGGCTGCAGCAGGAACGGCCAGCGGAAGTCAACAAGGCGCTGCTGGAGTTTCTCGCCGGGCTGTAGTTCTCTATTCGGTGATCGGTTCGATCACCGTTTTGCGGCGGTGGGAGAACAGCAGCGAGGTGCGTTCGTCATAGACCCCAGCGAAGCTGCTGATGTCGTTCAGGATCACCCGCTGAAGGGCGTCGGCATCGGCGACCGCCAGATGGATGATCACGTCCTCGGCTCCGGCGATCAGGCTGAGGGCGATCGTTTCCGGCTTGTTCCACATGTGGTCGAGAAATCGATTGATGGTTTCGTCGTTCTTCGGCCGCAACCGAACAAACACCAAGGCCTGAAGGCCACGGCCAAGCGCGCCGAGATCGACCTGACCGTGGAAGCCGCTCAGCACCCCTCGCTGTTCCAGGTCACGGACTCTGGCCAGCGAGGTCGATGGGGCGAGCCCGGTTTTTTCCGCCAGGGAACGGTTGGTCTGGCGGGCATCACGTTGTAGTTCGCGCACCAGGGTGAGATCGGTCTGATTGGTTACCAGTTCTGCCATCGCTCATTCCGTTCGAATCCTCGGCTCGCCAAGCAGCCGGAGTCAAACTTTAGTGCACAAATGAACCTCTGAATCGAATTAAGTTCGAACCAGTTGAACTAGTCTCGAATAGTAGTCATAATTCCACTTACATAGCCGCACAGATGAACGCAGCTGGACCCACCACTTTGGTCTGCACTGCGCCTCTGGCTGCTGATTACCAGCGTTACTCCTTGACTATTCCGACGAGAGTGCGATTGGAACCTCTGATGTCACAGACCGAGATGCGTCCAGACAGTCCGGATCAGGCACCGATGCGGCTGCATGTGCCCGAGCCAGCAGCCAGACCCGGGGAAGACCCAGACTTCTCGTTTTTGCTCATACCTCCGGTAGACGAGGCACAACGACCACCGATCGATGCCTCGGCCCACGAGACCTACGATCTGGCCACCACGATGATCCGGGTACTCGACGACTCGGGGCGGCCCGGTGGCGCCTGGCAACCTGAGCTGAGCGCTGAGCAGCTCCGCTCCGGTCTGTCGGACATGATGACCACCCGCCTGCTTGAGGAACAGTTCCTGCTGCTGCAGCGTCAGGGCAAGTCGGCGTTTGCCATTCGTTCGATGGGCGAAGAGGCAGTGGCGGTGTCGGCAGCCATGGCGGTCGATGCCAGCTCCCCCGGCTACGGCCCGGGCCTCGACATGCACTTCCCGACCTACCGCCAAGCCGGGCTGCTGGTGGCCAACGGACACTCGATCACCGAGATGACCTGCCAGATTCTCTCGAACGAGGGCGACCGGCTCAAGGGTGCCCAGCTGCCATCGATGCACTCGGTGCCCGAATGCGGGTTCTTCTCCATCTCCGGCAACCTGGCAACCCAGCTGATCCAGGGCGTCGGTTGGGCCATGGCTGGAGCTATCCAGAAAAAACGTATCGTCGGCGTGGCCTGGACCGGCGAAGGGGCAACGGCCGAGAACGACTTCCACTCGGCGCTGGTGTTCGCATCGGTCTATCAGCCACCGGCCATCATCAACGTGGTCAACAACCAGTGGGCCATCTCTAGCTTCCAGGGCATCGCCGGCGGCACAAACGCATCGTTCGCTCAGCGAGGCAACGGCTACGGCATCGCCACCCTCCGGGTCGACGGCAACGACTTCCTGGCCGGCTACGCCGCAAGCCAGTGGGCGACCGAACGGGCTCGAGCCGGCTTCGGCCCGACCCTCATCGAGTGGGTCACCTATCGGGCAGCATCCCACTCCAGCTCGGACGACCCGTCGAAGTATCGGCCCATCGAAGCGGCAAAAGCCTGGCCGCTCGGGGATCCAATCGACCGGCTCATCCAGCACCTGATCGCCATCGATGAGATGTCGCTCAGCGATGTCGAAGCGATGCGCACCGCCTCTCGTGAACGGGTAAGCGCCGCAGTGGCCGAGGCCGAAGCACTGGGCACCCTCAATGACGGGCCCGCCATCTCGCCGGTCGAGATGTTCCGCCACGTTTACGCCGAGATGCCACCCCACTTGATCGAACAGCGCCAGGAACTGGGGTACTGACATGGCTGCAACCCATTCAGAAACTTCAGCCGATTCTGTGACTTCAGCCGACTCATCGTCTCCAACTCGTTCAATGACCCCGACTCGTTCAATGACTCCAACTCGTTCAATGACCATGATCGAGGCCATCCGGGATGCGTTGGCGGTGATGATGGCCCGTGATGAGCGGGTGGTGTCGTTCGGGGAGGACGCCGGCTTCTTCGGCGGGGTGTTCCGCTGCAC